>NZ_JAELTI010000032.1 GCF_016428755.1 Allobosea sp. ASV33 | reverse complement strand
CGACGAGATGTGCGCTGACTTCGAACAGCCCGTCGCTGCGCGCGCAACCGCGGAAATCGATATGACGATGATGCAGTGGCTCGCGGACGATGCCGTCATCTTCTTCCATGGTAGCCTCCTATCGATCGCCCAGCAGCCGGCCGAGACGGTGGTTGTCCTGGCCGATATCCGGCGCTGATGCGAGCGGGGCCGGGCGGACACCATCGAAGGAAAGCGGCAGCCCCACCAGCAGAGCCTCCCCTTCGCTCGGTTTGTCCAAAATGCCGAGCGCCCGCGTCTGTTCATGCGCGCAGAGCTCGGCGGCGGTCTGCACCGGCGCTGATGGAATTCCGAAAGCCTCCAGCCGCTTCTGCCAGACCGCGCGAGTCTGCGTAGCCAGGCGTCGCTCGATCAACCCGTCGATCTCGACCCGGTTGCGCAGCCTTCCGGCATTGGTCGCGAATTTCTCGTCGCGTGCCCATTCCGGCCGCTCCAACGCCTCGCAGAGCTTCGCGAAAAGCCGGTCGTTCGCGGCGCTGACGACGAGATGCCCGTCTGCCGCGGTATAGGCCCGGTGCGGAACGATGATGGCGACGCCCGAGCCGAAGCGGCCGCCGACATCGCCCTCGGTGGTGTAGTTGGAGATGTTCACGGTCATCCAGGCGATGGCGGTCTCGAACAGCGAGCTGTTGACCGTCGCGCCGATCTTCCTGCGTTCGCGCCGGAACAAGGCGGCGAGCGTGCCGATAACCGCCCACATGCCGGTGCCGAAATCGACGATCGAGACGCCGGCGCGCACCGGCGCCTGCCCCTCCTCGCCGGTGACGCTCATGATGCCGGCGAAGGCCTGCATCAGCGGGTCGTAACCGGGGTGCCTGTTCAACGGCCCGATATGGCCGAAGGCGCCGACCTCGCTGACGATCAACTGCGGCTTGCGCGCCCGCAGGCTCTGCGGATCGAGGCCGTACTGACCGGCCGAGCCAGGACGCAGATTGTGCAGGAAGACGTCGGCATGGCGCTCGATCAGGTCATGCAATGTCGAGAGCTGGGCCGGGTCCTTGATGTCGAGGCAGATCGAGCGCTTGCCGCGGTTGAGCGCGTGATAGGGCGCGCCGGTTCCCTTCCATTTGCTCGGCCCCCAGCCGCGCGAGGAATCGCCTGAGCCCGGCCGTTCGACCTTCCAGACCTCGGCGCCGAGCCCGGCGAGGACCTGGCCGCCGAACGGCGCCGAGGCGCTGTCGCCAAGTTCGACGACGACCACGCCGGCCAGAGGCAGTTCGGTCTCGGGAAGATGGGGTGCCATCCGGCGTTCTCCTCGTCAGGTCTTCTTCGGTCGGGCGGCATGGGCGCCGCCTGAAGCGATGAGCTCGCGTGTCTCGTCCTCGGAAAACCCGTACTCGCCGAGGAGTTCGAGCGTATGCTCGCCGAGCCGGGGCGTCGGATAGCGCTGCGCCACTGGCGTCTCGCTCCATTCATGCGGGAGGCCGATGCTGCGCACCCGCCCCTCGCTCGGATGCTCCTCCTCGCTGAAGAAGCCGACGGCCTGCATATGCGGGTCGGAAAGCAGCGTCTCGGGCGTGTTCATCGGCATGACCGAGATGTCGGCCGCAACCAGAAGCTCGACCCAATCCGCCGTTGGACGAGTCACGAAAACGCCCCGCAGGATGTCGTAGAGCTCGCCCATGCGCTGGCCGCGGCTGTGCAGATCGGCATAACGCGGATCGCTGGCGAGTTCAGGCCGGCCGATCGCTTCGAAGACGCGCTGCCATTGCCGGTCGGTGACGATCTCGGCGCTGAGATAGCCGTCCGCCGTTGCATAAGGCTGACGCTCGGGGTCGGTCATCCGGGCATAACCCCAGTCGCCCAACGGCGGCACGAAAGTCTGTCCATACATGTGATCGCCCATCACGAGATGGGCGAAGCTCTCGAACATCGGCACCGAGACCGACTGACCGAGACCGGTCTGCGAGCGGTGATACAACGCAGCGAGGATCGCATTGCTGGTTGCGATTCCGACGCTGCGGTCGACGATGGCCGTCGCGACATAGGTCGGCGGGCCGTTCGTCTTGCGCGCCTGCGCCATCGGCAGGCCGACCGCCGCCTGGATCAGGTTGTCATAGGCCGGCCGCGCCGCATAGGGACCGCCCTGCCCGAAGCCGAAGGCCCCGCAATAGATCAGGCGCGGATTGATCGCGTGGACTTGCTCGTAGTCCAGTTGCAGCCGCGCCATTGCCGCCGGTCGCAGGCTGTAGAGCAGCACGTCGGCGGATGCGAGCATGCGCTTGATCGCCGCCTGGCCATGTGCCGTCTTCAGGTCGAGCACGATGCTGCGCTTGTTGCGGTTGAGATGCAGGAAGAGTGCGCTCATGCCCTTGTTGCGGGCGACGCCGACCCAGCGGATCGTGTCGCCTTCCGGCGGCTCGACCTTGCAGACATCGGCGCCCATGTCGGCAAGCAGCAACGAGGCGTAGGGCCCCATGAAGTTCGAGGTCAGGTCTATGATCTTCAGGCCCGCGAGCGGTCCGGCCATGGTCGCGCCTCCCCTCAATGGATCGTCAGGCCGCCGGTCGGGCTGACCGTGGCGCCCGTCAGATAGGCCGCGTCGTCGGAGGCGAGGAAGGCGACGACCCCGCCGATATCGAGCGGGCCGGCGACGCCGAGCGGGCTGCCGGCGACGATCTTCTCATATTGCTTGCGGTGCCGCTCCGAGACGCCACCCTCGTTGACGAAGGCCGCATCCCAGGACGGCGTGTCACGCACCACGGTGACGCAGACGCAGTTCACGCGGATCTTCTCGCGGGCGAGTTCCTTCGAGAGCACCTTGCTGGCCATGACCAGCCCGCCCGAGAAGGTCGCGATCGCGGTTTGGCCGGGCGTCGGCGAGCGGCCGCCCTCGGAGGTGACGAAGACCACGCTGCCGCCGCCTCTCGCCCGCATGTGCGGTATGGCGGCCTGCACCACCAGGAGCTTGGCGGCCACGGCCTGCCCGATAAAGTCCGTGACCCGCGCAAGGTCGATCTCGGCGAAGGGGCCTCGCACCTCAGGCTGCCGGGCCTCGTCGTCATTGCCGCCGGCATTGGGGACGACGATGTCGACCCCGCCGAAATGGCGGGCCGCCTCGGCGGCTACGGCCTCCATATCGCTCTTCGAACGCACATCACCGGCGGCGAAATGCGCCTCGCCGCCCTGCCGCCGGATTTCCGCGATGACGGCCTCGGCCTTGCTCTCGCTGCGGCCATTGATGACGACCTGCGCCCCGCGCGCGGCGAGTTGCAGTGCCACTCCCCGGCCGATGCCGCCTGTGCCGCCTGTGACGATCGCTACCTTGTTCCGGAGATCGCTCATGAGGATGATCCCTGGTTCGCAGCGGCATAGGCGCCGCCGTCCCGCAGCAGCGCCTCGACCTCGTCCGGCGAGAAGCCGTATTCCGCCAGCAATTCGGCACTGTGCTCGCCAAGGCGCGGCGCCGGCAGGCGCAATTCCGGCGTGCTCTCGCTCCAGTCCTGCGGGATGCCGATGGTTCGGATCGTGCCTTCGCTGGGGTGGTGCTCCGTGCCGAAGAAGCCGACAGCCTGCATATGCGGGTCGGTCAGCAGCGTCTCCGGCGTGTTCATCCGGATGACCGGAATATCCGCCTCCTCCAGCAACGCGAGCCATTCGGCCGTGGACCGTGTCTCGAAGACTTGCGCCAGGAAGGCGTAGAGCTCGGCGATGTGCTGGGTGCGAGCATAGATGTCGGCATAGCGCGCATCCTGCGCCATCTCGGCATGGCCTGAGAGCCGGAAGAAGCGCTGCCAATGCGTGTCGGTGTAGACGTTGACGGCGACATAGCCATCCAGCGTCCGGTACGGGCGCCGATCGGCATTCATCATCCGGGCATAGCCCCAGTCGCCGATCGGCGGCTCGAAGGTCAGGCCGTAGAGATGATCGCCCATGACCAGATGCGAGAAGGTCTCGAGCATCGGCACCTCGACGCTCTGGCCGCGGCCGGTCTTCTCGCGACGGTAGAGCGCCATCGAGACCGCATTGCTCAGCGCCATGCCGACGACCCGGTCCGCGATCGCGGTCGCGACATAGGCCGGCGGGCCCGATTTGCGCGCCTGCACCATCGCCATGCCGGAGCCGGCCTGGATCAGGTCGTCATAGGCGGGCCGATCGGCATAGGGACCGCGCTGTCCGAAGCCGAAGGCGCCGCAATAGATGATGCGGGGATTGATCTCCCGCATCTCCTCATAGGCGAGGCCGAGCTTCTGCATCGATTTCGGCCGGAGGCTGTGCAACAGCACATCGGCCTGCGCTGCCATCCGCTTCAGCGCAGCAAGTCCGGAGGCCGTCTTCAGGTCCAGCACCAGGCTGCGCTTGTTGCGGTTGAGATGCAGGAAGATGACGCTCATGCCCTTGTTGCGGGCCGGCCCGACCCCGCGCGTCGTATCGCCCTGCCGCGACTCGACCTTGCAGATATCCGCGCCCATGTCGGCCAGCAGCAGGGACGCATAAGGCCCCATGAAGTTGGACGTGAGATCCAGAATTCGGACGCCGGTAAGCGGTCCCGCCATGTGATTATCCTCCCAGGCATCGCGTCGTCTTTTTCGCCTTCGAGAGGCTGCGCGACGCTTCTGCTCTTGATCGACCCGTCCTAGCTGGCAGGGCCGAAGATCGGCAATGTCTGCTCGCCACGCTTGATATAGCGCACCGAGACCGCGTCCCCGATCTTGATCGCATCCGGCGCGCAATCGAACTGCGTGAACAGGATGTAGCCCTCCTCCATCTCCACGAAGCCGACCGTGTAGGGCACGATCGCCTGCCAGGCCGGGGTCGGCCCGCGCATGATCGTGCTGAAGGAATAGACCTTGCCTTTGCCCTTCGAGCCCTCCCAGACCAGCGCGCGCTTGCCGCAATTCGGGCAATGGGATTTCGCCGGCCACACCGTCTCGCGGCAGTCCGTGCAGCGCTGGAAGGTCAGTCCTTCCTCCTGCAGTGCCGCCCAATAGGGCGCAGCGTCCATCTGGCTGTAGGGCTGCGGCCAGCTATCGATGTAGTGGATCTCCATCATAGGCTCCCGGCGGTTCAGCTTTGGGTGGAGAGGATGGTGACGGCACCGGCGGCCAGCATGCCGCCCGCGCCCTGCACCAGCGCTGTGCGCGGCCGCTTCGACGGCGCGAGGCCAAGTGCCTCGCCGCGCAACTGGCGGATCGCCTCGACGAACGAATCCATGTTGCAGGAGATGCCGGGTTGGCCAAAGGAGAGCCAGCCGCCATTGGTGTCGGTCGGCAGGTCGCCGTCGATGCCGGTACGCCCCTCCCGATAGATCTCGATGCCCTTGCCCTTCGCCGCGAAGCCGAGGTCTTCCATCACGATCGGCGCCATATGGGCGAAATTCACCGAAATCTGGGCCATATCGATGTCGCGATGCCCCAGGCCCGCCATGGCGAAGGCCTGCCGCGAAGCTTCCGCCGTCGCGGTATGAGTGAGGTTCGGCAGCGCGCCCAACCCCGGAAAGCGGCAGGAGCGCAGGTTCATGCGGTCGCTGAGATATTCATGGGTCGAAGCCGAGCCGTAGCCCATCACATAGACAGGCTTGGCGGCGCGCCTGGCATTCTCGACCGAGGTGACGACGAGCGCCCCGCCGGTGCCGCCGCCCCAGGTCGAGCACATCCAGCGCCGGAGCGGCGTCGCGACATAGGGCGAGGCCATGACCTTGGCGCGGTCGATCTCGCCGAAGCGCGCCTTCGCCGCATGCGGATGCTGCATCGCCCAGCGCTGGTTCGCGATCGCGACATCGGCGAGGTCTTCTTCCGTGATGCCGTATTCGTGGAAATAGCGGCAGGCCGCCTGCGCATAGAGCGACGGAATCGTCGGCCCGTAGGGAATCTCGAACTGCGGATCGGCATCGGCCTCCGCCCCCATGGCGACGGCATCGACGAAGAGCTCGGTCGCGTCGCTCTGCAGGCAAAGGACGTATTCGGCCCGGCCTGCGGCGATCATCTGGCTGGCGATGGCGATCGTCGCGGTCAGGCCCGCGCCGTGCATCGTCAATTCGCTGTTAAGCGTCACCGGCATCTGCATATGCGAGATGAAGATGTTGCTCCACTGCGAGCGTTTGTCGGCCCAAGGCGAGCGGCCGGTGAAGACCGCGTCGATCTGATGCTTTCCGACCCCGGCATCCGCGAGCGCGCCATAGGTCGCCTCCACGGCAAGCTGCATGGGATCCTTGCGGTCCTTGAGGGAGGCATAGGCATCCCCCATGCCGATGATCGCGGCGACGGGTTGCGGCGACATCGCCTCAGTCCTTGAACACGGGAACGGACGCTTCGAGCAGGGCGTCGAGATCGGCGCGCTTGCGCAGCATCAGCAGGCTCCATTCGCTGCGCTGGAGCACGTCGCCGTTCTGGTTATAAGCCTTGATCAGGAGGGTGCCGACGCCGAACTTCTCGTCCTTCTCCTTCTTCGCGATCACCTCGCCGGTGGCATAGACCGTGTCGCCGATCAGCACCGGATGCAGGAAGCGCAGCTTGTCGACGCCGTAATTCGCCTGGATCGTCGGGCCGAATTGCAGCAGCCCGGAGATCAGCGAGAAGGTGAGCTGCCCCTGGACGATGCGCTTGCCCCAGCGCGTCTTGGCCGCATACTCGGTATTGGAATGGATCTCGATCCAGTTGCCTGTCAGCATGCAGAAATTGACGACGTCGGTCTCGGTGATCGTGCGCCCCGGCGAGCGGAAAACATGGCCGATTTCAAGCTCGTCGAGCGGGATGTTGACCTGATTGTTCGCGCCCATGGCGGCGTGTCCTTTCCCTGGATGTCGAAAGCGGTGCCCGTCGCGATGCGGGCGCCGTCATGTCCCGAAGGCCGGCGGTTCAGAGCCGCATCGACTTGGCGATGATCGTCTTCTGGATCTGCGAGGTGCCGCCGCCGATGGTCGACTGCACGCTCTCGCGCAGATAGCGCTCCATATCGGCCTCGGGCAGGTTGGCGTGGCCGCCGAGCACCTGCATGCCGGTCAGCGAGCAGTGCTTCAGAGTCTCAGAGCCGTAGAGCTTGGCCATCGAGACTTCGCGCGAACACGGAATGCCGTCCGCCGCCATCTGCGCGGCCCGATAGACCAGGAGACGAGCCGCATCGACCTGCGTCTGGCAATCGGCCAGCATGTGACGCAGTACCTGGAAATCCCAGATCGGGCGGCCAAACTGGATACGCTCATGCGCGTATTGCACGGCCTTGCTGACCGCCGTCTGGGCATTGCCGACATAGGCGCCGGCGACAGAGCAGCGCTCGAGCTCCAGATGCTCGACGATGATCTTCCAGCCCTGCCCGACCTTGCCGAGCAGCGCATCGGCCGGCACGCGGACATTGTCGAGGAAGATCTCGGTGGTGCCCGTGGCGTGGCGAGACAGCGTCGGCAGCTTGTTGATGACCATGCCGGGCGTGTCGTTCGGGATCAGGAGGATGGACAGGCCGCCATGCTTGTCGTCGGGATCGGTACGGACCAGCATCGCGATGACGGTGTCCCGCGCCGCCGCGCCGCTGCACCAGAGTTTCTGGCCGGTGATGATCCAGTCGCCATTCGCATCCTGCTTCGCGCGGGTCGCGGTGTTCGAGGCGTCGGAGCCGGCGCCGGGCTCGGAAATCGAAACCGAGAAACGGATCTTGCCGTCGATGAAGGGCTGGATGTACTTCGCCTTCTGCTCGGGCGTGCCGAACTTGCCGATATTCATCGCGGTGAAGGTCGGGACCAGGATGGCGGCGGCGAAATCGAAGCCGTATTTGCCGAGGCCCTCGGCCATCAGCGTGTAATCGAAGATGTCGCCGCCGGAGCCGCCCTCCTCTTCCTTGAAGAGCAGACCGAGCCAGCCTTGCTTGGCGATCTTGTCATAGGCCTCGTAGGGATAGTCGCGATTCATGTCGCATTTGCGGATATACTCGACGCCGATCTCGTCATCCATGAACTTGTTGACGATGCCGAGCCACATCTGCCTGGATTCATCCAGGAAATTCACGAGAGCCATCGATTTCCTCCTGAAATGCACTCCGAAGACGCTGAACCCCGCTCGGCTGTGCTTATGAAGAGGAGCCTAGGTTAGGGCCGAGAGCGATCCAAGTTGCATTTCCTGAAGCGTCGCTTCGACAATTTCGAAGAAGACGCCGCAAATCGGCGATCGTGGGAAATCGGATGGCCGGCTTCGCCCCGGCCGAAGTCCCGCTTCGAATTATGCCAATTGCCCGGCCTCGGCCGGGCCTCCTAGATTCTCATGCGAGATTTCAGGGAGGTTAGCGGTGAACGAAGCGAAGGGGCCGTTGGCCGGCATCCGCATCGTCGAGCTTGGCGGCATCGGGCCTGTCCCCTTCTGCGCGATGCTGCTCTCCGATCTCGGCGCGGATATCGTGCGCATCGACCGCCCGCCCGGCTTCGACGGCGGCGCACCCATCGAGCCAAAGTTCAACCTGCTCAATCGCGGGCGCCGCAGCGCCGGCATCGACCTCAAGAAGCCGGAAGCTGCGGCCGCGATCCTGCAGCTCGTGGCCAGGGCCGACGCGGTTCTCGAAGGCTTCCGCCCGGGAACGGCGGAGCGGCTGGGCCTCGGTCCTGCCGAGTGCCTCGCCGCCAATCCCCGCGTGGTCTATGGCCGCATGACCGGCTGGGGCCAGGACGGCCCGCGCGCCAGCGAGCCCGGCCACGATATCAACTACATCGCCCTCACGGGCGCGCTCCACGCCATCGGCCGCAAGGACGAGGCGCCGGCGATCCCTCTCAACCTCATTGGCGATTTCGGCGGCGGCTCGCTTTATCTCGCGCTCGGCGTCGTCAGCGCCATCCTCGAAAGCCGCCGCTCCGGCCAGGGCCAGGTGGTCGATGCCGCGATGGTCGACGGCGCGGCCTCGCTGATGACGCTGATCTACGGCCTGACCGCCGCCGGCTACTGGACCGACGAGCGGGGCGCAAACCGGCTCGATTCCGGCGCCCCCTTCTACAATGTCTACGAGACGCGCGACGGCAAACATATCGGCATTGGCGCCAACGAGACGCGCTTCTACCGCAATGCCGTGAAGTTGCTCTGTCTCGACGAAGCAGCCCTGCCCGACCAGCATGACAAATCGGGCTGGCCGGTCATCCGCGAGCGCTTCGCCGCCGCCTTCAGGACCCGGACCCGCGACGAGTGGGTCGCGCTGGCCGAAGGCAAGGAGGTCTGCATCGCACCGATCCTCTCCTTGGCCGAGGCGCCGGAGGATCCGCATCTCAAGGCGCGCGGCACTTTCGTCGAGATCGACGGGGTCGTGCAGCCCGCCCCGGCTCCCCGCTTCAGCCGCACCGCCGGCGCGATCCAGCGCCCGCCCGCGAATCCCGGCGAGCATACGGACGAGGTGCTGGCCGACTGGGGCTTGTCCGCGGACACGATCGACGCGCTCCGCAGCGCAGGCGTCATCGCCTGAAGCCCGAAAGGCAATGCCGCGGCGGCTCGCGGCGAGCCGCCGGGCGGACATGGACAAATCGCATGCGCAGGGCTCTACATGCTCGCCTTGATGCGGGAGCCGTCGCGGGAAATCCTGCGCGTCGTCCCGCCGATGTCCGCGAGAACTCCGTGACCTTCAATCGCCTCCGCTTCATTCGTCAGGTCGATCTCTTCTCGCTCAAGCTGTTTCTTTCGGCGGTGGAGGAGCAGCAGATCGGACGCGCCGCCATCCGCGAGAACATCGCGGCTTCCACGGCGACGAAGCGCATCCAGGACCTGGAGGAGATTGCCGGCGTTCCGCTGTTCGAACGCACGCCAAAGGGCGTCGTGCCGAGCCCGGCCGGTGCGGTGCTGGCGCGCTATCTGCGCTCCATCTTCGGCCAGATCGAGGACATGCGCGCCGAGATCACCGGCTTCGACGAGGGCGTGCGCGGCGAGATCACCATCGCCTCGGCACGTTCCATCATCGCGCCCTTCCTGGCCCATGAGATCGGCGAATTCCGCCGCGAATTCCCCGGCGTCGAGCTGGTGGTCCGCGAGCTGGAAAATGCCGAGATCGTGCCGGCCGTCGTCCAGGGCGAGGCCGATATCGGTGTCTTCGCCGCCGCACCCGGGCTCGAGCTGGAAGGGGCCGACGTCGCCACCTATCGCAACGACCGGCTCGTCGCGGTCGTTCCTAAAGGCCACCATCTCGAAGGACGCCAGAGCGTGACCTTCGCCGACCTCGTGCCGGAGAATCTCGTTCCGGTCAGGGCGATGCTCGGCGCCTTCGAAACGGCAGCGAAGCGCATCGGCTACGACTACGAGCCGAAATTCAGCGTGCGCAGCGCCGAGGTCGCGATCAGCCTCGTCGAGGCCGGGCTCGGCGTGACCGTCCAGCCGGAATGCCTCGTCGGCAAGGAGTTCGAGCGGGTCGCGACCATCGAGCTGGCGGAAAGCTGGGCGAACCGGGTCATCTCGATCGCCACCGCGCATGGCCGCAGGCCCAGTTCGGCCGCCGCCGCGCTCATCGACCAACTGCTCGACCGCCCGCTCGATACGCCGCGTGCAGGCCGCGAGCCGCGCCGCTTCGTGACGGGCTGAGACCACCCGCCAGCCGAAGCCAAAACCGATAGGAGCGATAGGTGCCGCCTATGGACGGCGCGGAATCGTTGCGGCGGCCATTTCGCCATGCAGAACTTTATCCCGCAACGCGGCGATGCATGACCAATCGCGAAGCGGGCTGAAGCTCCGCCACGGCAAGGGAGGATAGGACGATGGCTTCATGGGCTCGACGCGCTCCGCGCAATCTCGCTCCCCGCCGCTGCCGCCTCCCGCGCGGCTGGCTCGCGTCGGTCCCTCTGCTTCTTGCACTCGGCATCGGCCTTCCCGCCTTCGCCCAGCCCGCCTTCGCGCAGGACAAGATCGTCCTGAAGGCATCGCATCTCTTCCCGAGCGACCTCTACATCTGGAAGCAGGGGCCGCAGGTGATGCTCGACGAAATCGAGAAGGCCTCGAACGGCCGCGTCAAGTTCGAGGTCTATCCGGCCGGCCAGCTCGGCAAGGATACGATGGCGGCGCTGCAATCGGGCCTTGCCGATATCGCGCTGCTTGTTCCCTCCTACACCCCCAACAAGTTCCCGCTCTCGTCGGTCAGCGAATTGCCGGGCCTCTATCACGAGTCCTGCGAGGGCACCGAGAAGCTCTGGCGGATCGCCAAGCCCGGCGGCATCCTGCACGAGGCGGAATATGCCCCAGCAGGCGTGCGGTTGCTTATGGTCAATGCGCTGCCGCCCTATGTGATCACCACCACGACGAAGCCGACCGAGAAGCTCGAGGCGCTGCAGGGCCTCAAGCTCAGGGCCAACGGCAATTCGATGAAGAAGGCCATCGCCGCGCTCGGCGCCGTTCCGGTGCAGGTGCCGACGACGGAGTTCTACGATGCGCTGTCGCGCGGGACGATCGATGGCGGCCTCAACTCCTACACAGCGATGCCCGATTACGATCTCGAGAAACAACTCAAGTTCTCGGTACAGGGCCCACGGCTCGGCGGCGGCGCCGTCGTGCTCGGCATGCGCAAGAACCGTTGGGAAGCCCTCCCCGCCGACATCAAGCAGATCTTCGAGACGGCCGCGGCCAATGCCCAGAAGCGCATGTGCGAATGGGAGGAGAACAAGACCGCCGAGGTGCGCAGCAAGATCGTCGCGCAGAACGGCCACACGGTCGTGAAGCTTTCGCCCGAGGAGACTGCGCGCTGGGAGAAGCAGGTCGCGGACGTCGTCACCTCCTGGGTCCAGGAGATCAAGGCGGCCGGCAAGGACGGCCAGGCGATCCTGAACGCTTATCACGGCCAATAAGCCGAACCTTCGGAGGCCGCCGCGCCCATTCGCGCGGCGCATCCACACGCCGACAATCGAGGACCGAAACGCATGACCGCCCATACGCCGATCCAGAGCCAGGACCTGACCAAGCGGATCGCGGAGCATGTCGCCACCGTCGCGAATGCCCCATTGCAGGCGGACGACGTCGAGGTCCTGCGCCGGCTCTTTCTCGACACCTTCATCGTCTCGCTCTGGGGCATCACGCGTCCCGCGGCGCGCCAGATCTCGGAATGGTCGCGCCGCTATGCCGGAACCGGCCCGAGCATGGTGCTCGGCGCCGACTGGACGACGGAGCCTTCGATCGCGGCGCTGGTCCACGGCACGGCGGGCCATAGCTACGAGCTCGACGACACCCATGACGTGACCACGAGCCATCCCGGCTGCGTCGTCATGCCGGCGGCGCTCGCCGTCGCCGCCGAGACCGGCGCCAGCCAGGCCGAACTGTTCCGCGCCGTCGCGGCCGGCTACGAAGCCATGGCGCTCGTCGGCATGGCGGCCGGCGGCTTGCAGACGGTGCATCGCGGCTTCCACCCGACCTCCGTCTTCGGCTCCTTCGGCGCGGCGACGGCCTGCATCAGCCTGCGCGCCTATCGCCGGAACGAGACGGTCACGCCCGCATTGCTCCAGCTGGCCTGGGGCCATGCCCTCTCGCAGGCCTGCGGCTCGATGCAGTTCTCGGTCGAGCCGACCGGCGGCGAGGTCAAGCGCGTCCATGCCGGGTTCGGCGCCCGCAACGGCGTGCTGGCCGCGGATTTCGCTGCGCTGCCCGATGTGACGGCGCCGCTGAAATCGCTCGAAGGCACCTATGGCGTGGCCGGGATGTTCGGCGGGCCGTTGCAGGAGGTCGCCCCCGCCGAGAAGCTCCAGATCCACCTCATCAGCCTGAAACCTTACTCCTGCTGCCGCCTGTTCCATTCGACCATCGATGCGCTGCGCGAGGCGACGGACGGCTTCACCATCCCGGCCAACCAGATCACCGACATCCTGATCGGCGGTCCGCAGCTCGTCGCCGACCAGCATTTGACCAAGGCCGAATCCACGATGACGGCCCAGTACAGCTGCCCCTATGTCGTGGCCGCCACCCTCGCCTACGGCCCGACGCGCTACGACGCCTATGGCGAAGCCTTCCTGAACGATCCGAAGATCCAGGAGATCGTCGCCAAGGTCCGTTTCGAGGTCGATCCCGAACTGGAGCGCCGCTTCTACCCGCGCCAGTTCGCGAGCTCCGTCCAGCTCGGCCTCGCCGACGGCAGGACGCGTTCCGCGATGGTGGTCGACAGCGTCGGCACGGCCCGCAAGCCCATGAGCAAAGAGCAGATCATCGCCAAGGGCGCCGGCCTTGCATCTGCGGGCTCCTTTCCGACCGGCGAGGAACTCGCCACCGCGATCTGGGATGACGGCTACGACGCTGTGGCGCTCGCTCGCCTCCTCAATCGCCATTGAACGAACGACCCGCATTTCCTCCTGCCGAGGATGGCATGTCCGTCAAGCTCTGGCTGACCATTCTGATCGCGAGTCTCGATAACGGCGCGCTCGCCGCCGGCCGGCTGATCCTGCCTCTCGTCGCGCTGGGCGTCGGGGCGAGCGGCGCGCTGGTCGGCGTGATGTCCGGTCTGTTCACCGCTGTCCCGATGCTGTTCAGCGTCCGCTTCGGCCGCTGGGTCGATCGCGCGGGAACCCTCGTCCCGATGCTGTTCGCCTCCAGCCTGATCGCGGCGTCCTGCCTGTTCTTCGTGCTCGTACCGAACCGCTTCGTGCTGGTGCCGATCGCAGGGCTGCTCGGCGCCGGCGCGGTCTTCGCCCATGTCGCCACGGCCCGCGCCGTCACCGGGCAGAGCGAGCCCTTCGAGCGGGCGCGCAATCTCGGCTTCCTCGTCACCAGCTACTCGCTGTTCCAGTTCCTCTGCCCGATGATCGCGAGCCTCGCCTTCGACCATTACGGCAGCGCGACCGCCCTGGTGACGATCAGCGGCCTGGGCGTGCTGACCGTCGCAGCCGTCGCCGGCTTGCCGATTCACAATTATCGCAACGAGTCGAACAGGCGGCAGGCGGACGTATCGTCGGGCGGTGGTCTCGAACTGTTCCGCATCCCGAAGCTGCGCCGCTGGATCCTCGTCAGCAGCGTCTTCAGCGCCTCGCAGACCATATTTCCGCTGATCGTGTCCCTGCACGCGGTCGAGATCGGCCTCTCCGCCTCGCGGGCCGGTCTCGTGCTGGGCGCCTTCGCGCTGGGAACCGTCGTCTCGCGCCTTTCCGTCGGCCTCGTCGGCAGGACAGTCCGCGCCCCCGTCGCGCTGACCTTCGCACTCTTCGCGGGGGCGACGATCTACGCGGCATTTCCGATGGCGCACGGCCTCCCTGCCCTCCTGCCGCTTGCGGCGCTGCTCGGGCTGCCACTCGGGATCGGCGTACCGATCTCGCTCAACCTGATCTACGACGCCGCCCCGCAGCATCGGCTGAACGAGGCCGTCGGCCTGTGCATGTCGGTCACCAACTTCTTCCAGATGATGGTGCCGCTCTCGCTCGGCTTCGTCGCGTCCGGCTTCGGCGTCGCCGCGATGACCTGGCTGATCGCGCTCATGCTGCTGGCACCGATCTCACTCACCGTAACGGCGCTCGTGAGGGGACCTACCGCCTGAAATCAACGACGGCACCGGGGGCCGTTCCAATCCCGGGAGGAAACATAATGAGAAAAGCCTGGCAATCCACCGCTCTTGCGAGCCTTCTCGCGCTCGCTTCCACGTTTCCTGCGCTCGCGCAGGACAAGATCACCCTGAAATTCGCGCATCTCTTCCCGGCCTCGCACTATCTTTGGGAGCAGGGTGGCAAGCCCTATGCCGAGGCCATCACCGCTGCCACCAAGGGGCAGGTGCAGTTCGAGGTCTATCCCGCCGGGCAGCTCGGCAAGGACTATGTCGCGCTGCTCAAGTCGGGCGTGGCGGACATGGTCATCCTCGTCCCGACCTATGCGCCGAACAGCTTCCCGATGTCCTCGGTCGTCGATCTTCCGGGACTCTATGCCACCGCCTGCGAAGGCACCGGCAAGTTCTGGAGCATCGCCCGCGCCGACGGCCCCTTGAACGAGGCGGAATACAAGCCCCAGGGCATCCATGTGCTCTGGACCTCGGTGCTCGATCCCTATCGGATCATGACCACGGGCAAGCCGGTCACCTCTCTCGACGACCTCGCCGGATTGAAGATCAGGGCGAATGCGGGAGCGATGGACAAGACGGTCCGGGCACTCGGCGGCGTTTCCGTGCGCACCTCCTCTCCCGAGCTCTACGATGCGCTGACCCGCGGCACCGTCGACGCCGCGCTCTACCCCTATAGCGGCATCCTGCAGTTCAAGCTCGAGAAGATCCTGCGTCATGCGGTGGAGGGCGTCCGCCTCGGGTCCGGCAGCATCATGTTCGCCATGAGCGAGCGGGCCTGGAAGGCCCTGCCCGAGAACGCCAAAGCCGCCATGAACGAGGCCGCGCTACCGGCGCAGAAGCATCTCTGCGAATACCAGGATGTGGAAGGTGAACGTATCCGCCAGAAGATCGTCGCCGAGGACGGCTTCAAGACGACGTCCCTCTCCCCCGAGCAAGCCGCACTCTGGGAGGGGAAGGTCGGAACCGTTGCCGCCGAATGGGCCGAAGAGCGCGACAAGATGGGCAAGGCCGGCACGGCGATGCTGAAGGCCTTCAAGGGGGCTGGCGGTTCGCAATAGCGCCACGGCCAGCGCGCTGCGAAGCAGCGGGCCGAACGCCAGTTCGGCCCGCTTTTCCATGAGCGACGGCGCTATCCTGCGGCCAGATAGGGCGGCCGGGCGAGATGATGATCGGTGGCAGCCTGGAAGCCGATGCCGACGCGAAGGCAAAGCGCATCCGCCCTCGGCCGTGCGACGACCTGGATACCGGTCGGGAGCCCGCAGGCGCCGAGTCCCGAGGGCAGCATCAGCGCTGGGAAGCCGGTCAGGTCGAACATCATGGTGTTGCGTGAGGCGATCTCCTGGAAGGTCTTGGAGACGCCGTCGATCGTCACCGTCAGGCTCTCGATGACGCCGGCCTCGCTGCCGACGCCGGGCGTCACGATCAGGTCGATATCGACCATCGCCGATAAGAATATCTCCTGCGCCTGCCTACGGGCGCGCAGCGCCTGCGTGTAATCCGCGGCCCGGATCTCCACGCCTGCGGTCAGCCGGGCGCGAACGCCGGCATCCAGCAACTCGCCATGAGCGAGGCGGTCTCCATGATTGGCGGCGAGCTCGGTGAGGAGGATGGCCCAGCCGAGCTCCTGAAGGCTCGCGATCCGCAGCGGCGGGAGCGCCACGATCGTGCAGCCCAGGCTCTCCAGCACCTTGAGGGCTGCCTGCCAGTTGCGCAGCACGGCTGCGTCGACGCGTTCCGTGAACCAGTCGACGGGCACGCCGACCCGCAAGCCCGCCAGGCCGGGCGGCCGGTCGACGAGCGCGGCGCAATCCGCCGCCAGCGCCGGATCGGGAGACGCCGTCATGAAGGGCAGGACCCGCGCGATATCGGCAGCCGACCGTGTCATCGGGCCGACATGGTCGAGCGTCCACGAGAGCGACGATACGCCCGCCCGCGAAACCAGTTCCCGGCTCGGCTTCAGCCCCGTCGTGCCGCACCAGCAGGATGGCACCCGGATCGAGCCGGCGGTGTCGGTGCCGAGCGCCAGCGGAAAGAGCCGGGCCGCCAGCCCCGCCCCCGAGCCAGTCGAGGAGCCGCCGCTCCAGCGCGACCGGTCCCAGGGGTTGGTCACCGGGCCGAAGCGGGGATTGTTCGGCAAGCCCGCGGCAAACTCGCTCGTCGCCGCCATCACGAACGGAATCGCCCCCGCCGCGCGCAGGCTGGCCACGACCGCGGCATCGGCCGGCGCCCGGCGCGCACCGGTAAAATGCGAGCCGCACGTCACCGAAGCGCCTTCGACATCGATGATATCCTTGACGGCGAAGGGCACGCCTTCGAGCGGGCGCGCTTCCCCTGCCCGCCAGCGGCGGGTCGATTCCGCGGCATGGCGCTGCGCATCCGGGATCGCCGTCACCACCGCCTCCGAACCGGACGGATCGGTCTCGACGGCACGGGTCAATGCGGCGAGCGCCTCGACCGGCGTCAGCGCCCCCGCCGCGAATGCGCCCAGCAGCGCGCCGACTCCAGCGTTGCGCACGGGCTCCTCCAGCGGCTGCGCGGTGACCCGCGCAGCGACGAGTTCCGCGGCAGCCAGGCTCGCACCGGGCAGGAAAGCACGATCTGCCAAAGTCGGATCGATCAGATCGAGCGGTTCGAACAGGGCTTCGGGCGGTAGGAAGGGTGCGTTCATGGGCTCCTCGCGGACCGCGAGCCCGCCCGCGGGGGTTCCAGCATCTATGGTTATGCCGCTGCTATTGCAGCGGCATAAGACGGCTTCACCGGTATCGGCCTTACTGGCTCGACCCTGCCGCGCGCAGCGCCTCGATGACAGCGGTGCCGGGCTTGCCCTTGCTGTCCATTTCCTTCGCCCAGTCGGTGGCGACGGGAGCGAGCTTCTCGTGCCAGAGCTTGATCTCGTCGGGAGACAGCTTGGTCACGCTCAGCCCCTTCTCGGACTCGAGCCGTCGGCGCGTGGCGCCGTCGTCGTCGTCCATGTACTTGCAAAGCGAGTTCTGCACTTCGAGGCCGGCATCTCCGATGGCCTGTTTCACGTCCTCCGGCAGGGCGCGCCAGCCCTTTTCCGACATGGCGAGCATCCAACTGGCGGAGCCGAGTCGTGCCCCTTCGGCAGAATGCTTGATGTAGCCTTCGAGCTTGTAGGCGGCGAGGCTCGAATAGGGGAACACCGCGCCGTCCACCGTCCCGCGGCTCGCGGCGTCGAACAGCTCCGACGCAGTCAGGCGGACCGGAACCCCTCCCAATGCCCGGACCGTCTTGTCCATGGCCGCGCCATTGGCGAAGATCTTCAAGCCCGCCACGTCCGCCAGCGCCTTGACCGGCTTCGTGGTCGTGGTGAAGCTGTATTGCGGGAGCGTGCTCACCATCAGCACCTTCAAGCCCAGGGGCTTGTATTCCCGCGCCTCCAGGATGCCGCCGGGCTTCGACAGCGACCAGTACTTGGCCATCGCCTCGCAGGACGTCGAAAAGAGGGTTGGAAGCTCCGTCACCGAGGTCAGCGGGAACTTGTCCGGCGCATAGGAGGTCACGATCATCGCGATATTGGCGATGCCGGAATTGACGACCGAGTAATTGTCCTTGCCGAGTTGGCTGGCCGGATAGACCTCGAACTTGACCTTGCCGCCGCTCTTGGCGGTCACCGCATCGGTGAACTTCTTGATCCCGTTCTCATAGGCGTAGTGCGTATTCGGCAGCGGGTGAGCGAGCTTGAGGGTGATGGCCTCCTGCGCGCTCGCGGCCGTCAGGGCAGCCAGCGAGATGGCGGATGCCGCAAGGCTGCGGCGAATGAGTTTCTGCATGTAATCCTCCCGATTGTCTTGGCTTTCCGGCCATTCCCGGCCGGCAGATCCAGGCTTGATGGCGGCGGCAAAGAGCCGACGGACAGCCCCTCTGCTCACCAGAGCGGCAGGGTCCGTCGGGATGCTCAGAACTCCGGGTTGGCCTTGGTGAACGCGTCCAGAAGCTGCGTGCCCTTGCGCCCCGACCCGTCGAGCTCGACGGCCCAGGCCTTGTTGGCCTCCGCCACCCGCGCTCCCCAGAGCTTCACCTGCTCCGGCGGAAGAGTGACCATCTTCCAGCCGTTCTTTTCGACGAGGTCCCTGCTGGCCTTGGCTTCCTGCGCGTCCTGATACTCGCAGAGGTGTCTCTGGGCCTTGAGGCCGGCAGCCGCCACGGCCTTCTTGAGATCGTCGGGCAGCGCTTTCCAGGCTCTTTCCGAAACGGCCATGACCACGCTGCCCGAACCGAGCCGGATGCCGTCGACAGAGTACTTCAGAAGCGGCTCGAGTTTGTAGGCATTGAGCGCCATGCGGGAATAGATCGTGCCGTCGACGGTGCCGCGGCTGAGCGCGTCGTACATCTCGGCGCCTGCGACCTGCACCGGCGTACCGCCCAGGGCCGTGACCGTCTTGTTCATCGCGCTGCCGGCGACGCGGATCTTCAGACCCTTCAGCGCATCCAGCGTCGCCGTTTCCTTGGAGATCGTCATCAGGCTGTAGGGCGGAACGGTCGCGACATAGATCACATGCAGCCGGTTCGGCTTGTACTCGCTCTCGTTCAGGAGCCCGCCCTCCTTGGCCAGCGCCCAGAACTTGCCGGTCGCCTCGCAGGATGATTGATAAAGGCCCGGAAGCTCCGTCACGGAGGTCAGCGACAACTTGCCGCCCGCATTGGCCGGCGTGATGAGCCCGACTTCCGCGAGATTGGTGGACAGCGCGCTGAACTGCTCCTTGCCGAGCTGGTTGGCCGGATAGACCTCGAACTCGACCTGCCCTCTCGTCGCCTCCGTCACGGCGTCGACGAAGACCTTGCCGCCCTGCTGCCAGAGGAAATGGGTTTCCGGATAGCCGTGCACCAGCTTCAGCTTGACCTTGGTCTGGGCCGAAGCCGGGCCGGCTCCCGACAGCATGGTCAGCGCGGCGGCCAGACCCAGCAATGCTCCCGTCCTGGACATGTCATCCTCCCTGATGTTCGAACGCGTTATGCTTCTTGTTCGGTGTCCGTGGCTGCGATCCGTCGTCAGACCATCTCGTCCATGACGATCGTCTTCGACTCCATGAAGGCCTCCAGCCCCTCGACCCCGCCCTCGCGGCCGATCCCAGACTGTTTGAAACCGCCGAAACCGATGGAAAAATCCGTGCGCGACGCGTTGTGCCCGACCGAGCCGGCCCGGACCTGCCGGGCCACGCGCATCGCCCTCTCCTTGTCGTTCGTGAAGACGACGGCGTTGAGGCCGAAGGGCGTATCGTTGGCCATGCGGATCGCATCCGCTTCGTCGTTGGCGGGAATGACGCTCAGGACCGGTCCGAATATCTCTTCGCGCGCGATCGTCGCGCCATTGTCGACGCGCCCGAAGACCGTGGGCTCGAAGAAGAAGCCGCGTTCCTGCGCCGCGGGGCGCTTTCCGCCCGTCGCAAGCTGCGCGCCCTCGTCCAGCCCCTTGGCGACATAGTGCTCGACCGCGCCGCGCTGGCGCGCATTGGCAAGCGGCCCCGATTGCGTCTCCGAGTCGAAGGGATCGCCGATCACGATGCCCTCTGCGATGTCCGCCAGCGCCTCGACCATGCGGTCATGCTTGGCGCGCGGAACGATGATCCGCGTCAGGCTGTGGCAGACCTGGCCCGTCATGTAGCTGAAATAGCCGGCTCCGATCGTCTTCGCCGCGGTCTCGACATCATAGTCGTCGAGCACCAGCGCCGGCGATTTGCCGCCGAGCTCCAGCGTGACGCGGGCGATCCGCTCTCCGGCCGCCGAGGCGATCCGCTGGCCCACCACCGTCGAGCCCGTGAAGGTGATCTTGTCGACATCGGAATTGCGGACCATCTCGTCCGAAACGTCCCGGTCCGCCGGAATCACGTTGAAGACGCCGGGCGGCAAGCCGATCTCATCGGCGATCTCGGCGAAGAGATGGGCGGAGGTCGGCGCTTCCAGCGGCGGCTTGACGACGACGGTGCAGCCTGCGAGCAGCGCGGGGGCAACCTTGTAGGCCAAAAGCGCGGCTGGCCCGTTCCAGGGGATGATGACGGCGACGACGCCGACGGGCTCGCGAACCTTCTGGGCCTTGTGGCCGGTCAGCGAACGATGCTCCTCGCTGAACCCATAGGTCGACGCCATGGCGGCATATTGCCGAAAAGCCCCGGCGAGGAAGAGGCCGATGCGCGGCTGCGCGATCTTGTAGACGATTCCCGTCTCGATCGACCAGCCACGGGCGAACTCGTCGTTCCGGGCCTGCAGTCGATCAGCGAACGCTTCGAGGTAACCCGCTCGTTCCAACGGAGTCATGCGCGTCCAGGGGCCCTCGTCGAAGGCCTTGCGCGCCGCCGCAACCGCTCGCCGCATATCCACCGACGAAGCCTGCGCTACCGTTGCGACGACCTCTTCGGTCGCGCAGTTCAGGACGTCGATCGTCGCGGAGGTCGAGGGCTCGACCCAGGCACCGTCGATATAGAGCCGCAGCGGCTCCCTGAGTTCGATGGTCCTGGCCACGCGCATCATCCCTCCCTTTTGCGTTTCCAGGTGCCGGCCGAAGCCATTCGCCAGCACCGATGAAACGAATCCCGGAACCGTTTCGGGGTCAGACAAAAAAGGACGCCCCTCGGATCTCTCTCTATGACTGATAATAATCTAACGTTAGTTCAAATAGCAATCGCCTTTCCGTGCCCTGCCGCGGCCATGGCGAGCACCCCGGGCACGGCTCTCCGCTACTCAATGCAAAGCGTGCCCCTCGACGAAAACACCGTCACAGGAGCACCTTCCATCGCATCTGGACGTCGCCGGACGGTTGTGATCTAACATACGTTAGACAGATGAAAGTGACTGACATGACGGAAGGCACCCTTGCCGGCATTCGCGTTCTCGATTTCGGGCGCTATATCGCGGCGCCCTATTGCGCCTCGCTGCTCGGCGCGCTTGGCGCCGAGGTGATCCGGGTCGAGCCGCCGGAGGGCAATGACGACCGCTTCGTCATGCCGGTCAGCCCCGAGGCGGGCGCGATGTACCTCCACGTCAACCGGAACAAGCGCTCGCTGCCGATCGACCTGCGCCATCCCCGCGCGACCGAGGTCACGCATCGGCTCGTCCGCAACGCCGATGTCGTCATCGCCAACATGGTGCCGAAGACGCTGGCCAAGGTCGGGCTCGACTACGAGGCGCTGCGCCGGCTCAAGCACGACATCATCCTCACCAACATCACCGCCTATGGTGAAGGCGGCCCGCAGCGCGACAGCATCGGCTTCGACGGCACCGGCCAGGCGATGAGCGGCGCGATCCATCTCAGCGGCTGGGAGGACCAGCCCTTCCGCGCCGCCGTCTCCTATGTCGACTACGGTACCGCGCTGGCTTCGGCCTTCGCGACGCTGGCCGCGATCCACGAGCACAGCCGCACGGGCCGCGGGCAGGAGGTGCAGACCTCGCTGCTCAGCACCGCACTGACCATGATGAACCCGATCCTGATCGAAGAGGCATCCGGGCAGCGTAGCCGGACGCCGATCGGCAATCGTAGCCCGATCGCCGGTCCCTCCGACATCTTCGCGACCAGCGACGGCTGGATCATCGTGCAGGTGATCGGCCAGCAGATGTTCGAGCGCTGGACGCTGATCGTCGGCGCTCCGCATCTGCTTGATGATCCCCGCTTCGCCGACGATATCGGCCGCGGCGAGCATGGCGCGGTGCTCAGCGCCTTCATGAAGGACTGGTGCCGCGGGCGCAGCAGCGCCGAATGCCTGGCGACCCTGCGCTCCGCCCGCATTCCGTGCAGCCCCATCCTGTCGCCGGCCGAGGCGCTCGCCGAGCCGCAGAACCGGGAGAACGGCTTCCTCGATTGGGAAAGCGGAGCCGGCCTTGCCCAGCAGCTACCCTTTCTCCTGCCGTTCCGGATGGCGGGCGACCTGCCTGCGAGCAACGCCGCCCCGGCACTCGGCCAGGGCGCCCGCGAGGTTCTGCGCGGCGCCGGCTTCAGCAACATGGAGGTCGACGCGTTGCGCGATGATGGCGTGATCAGCCTGGCGGAAGAACCGGCCCGCGCCCGCTCGCTCGCCGGCTGAAACGACGCCGAACGAATTGCCCCATGGAAACGCGGATCGGGGCTCCGCCGGACCGGCACCGCATAATCCGCCGGACAGGATGCCCTGGGGAGGGAACCATGATCAGGAAGATGCTTCTGGTGACGACGGCCGCCATAGCCCTCGCTTCGTCGGCTCTGGCGCAATCGTCGGACGGCGCAGTCAAGATCGGCGTGCTGACCGACATGGCCGGCACCTATTCCGACGTTTCCGGCAAGGGCTCGGTCACGGCCGCCCAGATGGCGATTGAGGATTTCGGCGGCCAGGTGCTGGGCAAGCCGATCGCCATGATCTCGGCCGATCACCAGCAGAAACCTGATGTCGCCTCGGCGATCGCGCGCGGCTGGTTCGACACGGACGGCGTCGACATGATCGTCGATCTCCCCAACTCCGCCGTGGCGCTGGCCGTCCAGGGGCTGGCGAAGGAGAAGAAGAAGATCACGATGATCGCCACCGGCGCGCCCGAGCTCGCCACCGGTGCGCAATGCTCCCCGACCGGCGTCCATTGGGTCTATGACAGCTATTCCGCCGGCAAGACGCTCGCGCTGGCGCTCACCAGGCAGCCCGGCGACAAATGGTTCTTCATGGTGATGGACAACATCGCCGGCGAGTCCCTGCAGAAGGCGACCGAGCGCTTCATCATCCCGCTGGGCGCCCAGGTCGTCGGCACGGTCAAGCACCCGCTGAACAGCCCGGACATGTCCGCCTTCCTGCTCAAGGCGCAAGGCTCGGGCGCCAAGTACATTGCGCTCGGCAATGCCGGCTCCGACCTGATCACGGCGGTGAAGCAGGCGCATGAATTCGGCATCGATGCGGGCGGGCAGAAGCTCGTCGCCATCGTCGCCTTCCTCACCGACATAAAGGCGATCGGCCTCGAACTGGCTCAGGGCACCGTCTTCGCGACCGGCTTCTTCCCGGACCAGAGCCCGGAAGCCAAGGCCTGGTCCGAGCGCTTCCTGAAGCGTCACGGTGCGGCGCCGAACGACAGCCAGGCCGGCGTCTACTCGGCGGTGACGCATTACCTCAAGGCGGTCCAGGCCGCCGGCACCGACGAATCCTCCGCCGTCATGGCCAAGATGCGCGAACTGCCGGTCAACGACATGTTCGCCAGGAACGGCAAGCTGCGCGAGGACGGCCGCATGGTGCACGACACCTATCTCGTCCAGGTCAAGACGCCGGCGGAGTCGAAGGGTCCGTGGGATCTCCTGAAGCAGGTCGTGGTCATCCCGGGAGAGAAGGCCTTCCGCCCGCTCAGCGAAAGCGACTGCCCCCTGGTCAAGAAGTGACGAGAGCCGATGCGGCGAGCTTTGGCCTCGCTGCGTCTCTGCCGGAGAGGGAGGGAAGAACCATGGCGAAACCTGCCGTCGACACGCTCACCCCGATCGCAGCGCTGGTCTGGGAGGCCCTGCCCGGCTTTCCCGGGCTGGAGGTTCTGACCCTGTCGAGCACGTTCGACGAGGCGCGGAAGACCGGCCGCCGGACCCGGCTCGTCCGCTTCGGCCCCGGCGTCGAGACGCAGCAGGCGCTGGTCCACGATTACTTTGAGGAGGCGATGCTGATCAGTGGCGATATCCGCGGCGTCCGCGAGGCGGAAGGCTTCGGGGCCTTCGCCGAACAGGCCTATGTCTTCCGCCCACCGGGCACGCCGCACGGCCCGATCCGCTCGGAGGGCGGCTGCGTCCTTCTCGAAGTGCAGTACTACGAAGACGCAAAGCTCTGAGGGGCGCCGCGCGCCTCCCCAGGAGCCATCGACCGCGCCCGGCATAGTCGGCCACGGCACAGGCATTGGACAGCGAACACATGCGCAAGCCGAAATCATCGGTGGACCTTCGCCAGATCCGCTATTTCGTGACGGTCGCCGAAACCGGCTCGATCTCGGCCGCCGCGGCGCGGCTGGCTCTGTCGCAACCTTCGCTCTCCGAGATGCTGGCCCGCCTTGAAGACGCGCTGATGGTGCAGCTCCTGATCCGCGGCAATCGCGGCATCCAGCTCACGGATGCCGGACGCCTCTTCGCCAATCGCGGCCAGGCCATCATTGAGAGCGTCGATCAGGCGCTGACCGATGTCGCCCAGCTCGGCGGCGAGGCCAAGGGCTCCGTCGTAATCGGCTTCCCGCCGTCGATCGCCCTGCTGCTCAGCGTGCCCTTGGCCGAAACCGTCCGGCAGGAATTGCCCGACGTGAAGCTGCGCATCGCGGAGTCGATGTCGGGCTATGTGCTCAACTGGGTGGAGGAAGAGCACATCGACATAGGCATCGTCTATCAGGGTCTCAACTGTGCCCATCTCGACGTGAAGCCCCTGCTCAAGGAAGAGCTCTTCCTCGTCACCGCGCCCGACAACTGGGCGGCATCGCCGCCCTCGGACGGCCCTCTCCTCGCCCCGGTCGAGTTCGCCTCTCTCGCCCAGATTCCGCTCGTCCTGCCAAGCCGGCTCCATGGCCTGCGCGAGCTGATCGAGCGCTATGCCAAGGCCCAGAACGTCCAGCTCGACGTTGCCCTCGAAATCGACGCACTGCGCCACATCGTCTCGATCGTCTCGCGCGCCAGCGCCCATACGATCCTGTCGCATGCTGCGGTGATGGAGGAGGTCGTGCGCGGCGAGCTCAAGCTGGTACCGATCGCAAATCCCAAGATGCAGCGAACCGCCTATGTCGTGCGCAAGCCCGGCCGAGAGGTCAGCGCGGCAAGTCTCGCGGTTGAGAAACTGCTCGGCACCATCCTGAGCGAACTGATCCAGCGCCACGATCTCGTCGCCTCGCTTGCGTGAAGCGCCATAGCCGGAAATGGAAACTGCGACAGCATCCGCTACGGCTTGTTATTCAAACAATCGATTGTTCTACGCCTGCCCTTTGACTGAGCTGCAGAGAGGGATCGATGATGATCACCGCCCAACATGACCGCGCCAAGCCACCCGCCACGGAGGCGCCGGTGCTGGACCGCGGCATCGCCGGAATCGGCCGCGCCTTGAGAGCGGGCGAGGTATCGGCCGAGGCCTTAACGCAAGCCTGTATCGCGCGGATCCGGGAACGGGATCCCGGAATCTTCAGCTTCCTCACCATTGCGGAAGAGCATGCGCTCTCCCGCGCCCGGATCGCCGACGAGGAGATCGCCTCCGGAATTGACCGTGGCCCGCTCCACGGCATTCCGTTCTCCGCCAAGGACAATATCGATACCGCAGGTATCCGGACGACATCGAACTCGCGCGTCCATGCCGAGCGTGTTCCGGCCACGAGCGCAGCGGTGATCGAACGCGTGAATGCGGCCGGGGGCATCCTCATCGGGAAGACCGCCTGCTGGGAATTCGCCGTCACCGGTCCATCCTTGGATCTGCCCTGGCCGATGACGCGCAATCCCTGGAACCGGGACCATCTTCCGGGCGGCTCGTCGAGCGGCTGTGGCGCGGCGGTCGCGGCCGGCCTCGTCCCCTGCTCGCTCGGCACCGATAGCGGCGGCTCGATCCGCTTCCCGTCGGCCTCCTGCGGGCTCGCCGGCCTCAAGCCGACCTATGGCCGGGTCAGCCGCAGCGGAGTTTATCCGCACGGCTACACCTTCGATACGGCCGGCCCGCTGGCGCGTACTGTCGAGGATTGCGCGCTGATGCTGGAGGTCGTCGCCGGCCATGATCCCGAGAGCATCGGATCGATCGACGAGCCCGTGCCACGCTACGCCGCTGCCTTGTCGGAGGACATTCGCGGGCTGCGCCTCGGCCTCGTCCGGCACTGGTATGCCGATGTCGCCGATCCGGAAATCGTGAAAGCGGTGGACGAGGCTGCCGAACGCCTGGCTTCGCTCGGCGCCGAGATCGAGGAGATAGCGCTCGATCCGCTGGAGGATTTCGTCGCTACCAAAGTCGCTATCTCGCATGCGGAGATGTTTGCGATCCACGAACGAGAGATCAAGGCGCGCCCCGGCGATTTCGGGAAGCTCCCGCGCACGCGCATCATGACCGGAGCCCTCCTGTCGGCGCAGGACTATGTCCGGGCGCAGAGGCAGCGGAGCGAGCTGGCGAAGCGGACCATGGCGCATTTCGACCGGTTCGATGCCTTGCTGACCCCAGGCTGGGCGACGCTGGCCGACCGCGCCGATCCCGCAGCCGGCTCGCCCGGCCAAAAGCACCCGATGACGATGCCCTTCAGCGTGACCGGCCTGCCTGCGCTCGTCATCCCATGCGGCTTCTCGTCCTCGGGCCTCCCGATCTCGCTGCAGATTGCCGGGCGCCCCTTCGACGAGGCCTCGGTTCTCCGCATTGGGCACACCTATGAACGCGCCACGGGCTGGCATTTGCGCCGCCCTAGTTTTCAGGAGGTTTCACCATGAGCGAGGCAAGCAGAAACGCCGCAACCCGCGAGGAGGTCGCGTTTCTGGCGAAACGGGCCGGCCTCGATCTTTCGCCTGAGCATCTGGACGATCTGGTCGAGGCCTATCGCCATCTGGAGCCGATGCTCGACGCCCTCCGGAGCGATCGCGATCCGTCCATCGAGCCGGCCTGCGGCTTCGATCCGCGCCGCTTCATGCCGGGCGCGGAAGCGGAGACGCCTTCCGGCGAGCGGTGACGGCGGCAGGCGATCCGAGGCTTCGGGAGCGCTTCGTTACGTCGGAGCGGCGTGCCCTGCCCGCTCCAGCTCCTCGTGGAACTCCGGTGCGGCGATCGCGATCATCCTGGCGCGCCGCTCTGGCAGCGACAGACCGCGCAGATCGGCGCTGCCATATTCGGTGACGATGATCCCGGCATCCCCGCGCGAGGTACTGACCGGCCCACCGAGCGTCGCGACGATGCGGCTGACCGGGCCGTCACGCCCCTTCGCCGTCGCCGGCAAAGCGATGATCGGCCGCCCCCGCGCCGCCAGATGCGCGCCGCGCAGGAAATCGGGCGCGCCGCCGACCGCGCCGACATAGCGGCCGGCGACCTCCTCCGCGTTGATCTGGCCGGTCAAGTCGACCTCCACGGCGGCGTTGATGGTCGTGAACCGGTCGAGCCGTGCCAACACGTTGAGATCATGCGTATAGGCGGTCTCGTGCAGGGCGAAAGCCGGGTTGCGGTGGGCCAGATCGGTCAGGCGCCTGCTGCCTGCGAGCAGTCCGGTCACGCTGACGCCGGCATCGACCGGCTTTCGCGCGTTGGTGATGACGCCCCGCTCGATCAGCTCCGCCATGCCGTCGGTCATCAGGCCGGAATGGACGCCGAGATCGCGATGGCCGCTCAAGGCCAGCAAGACGCTTTCCGGCAATGAGCCGAGCCCGACCTGGAGCACCGCGCCGTCCTCGACCAGCCCGGCAATGACCTGTCCGATCGCTTTCTCCGCCGCACCCGGCGCGGGCGAAGGCATCGTCGCCAAGGGGCGCGAGCTGTGCACGATGATGTCGATATCGGCCGCGGTCAGCCCATGTAGACTCGGCGTGGCCGGCGCCTGGTCGTTGACTTCGGCGATCACCAGCCGGGCGCTGTCGACCAGAGGGCGCAGATATTCGCAGGCCGCCGCCATGCTGTAGCGCCCTTCCGCATCGGGTGGCGCGAGCTGAAGCAGGAGCACGTCGACGCGCGGCGCCAGCAGGCGCGGCAATGACGAGTAGTGCGAGGGGATGATGTCGAGGCAGCCGGCGGCGGCAAGGCGACGATTCGAGCCGGTGGCGCAATAGGAATAGAACCGGACCTGATCGGCGAAAGCGGGATCGGCAGTCTCGCTCCAGCCCATGCCGACGAAGACGTCGAAGCGCCCGATCTCCGCACGACGCGCCATCAGCGCCCGCGTCAGGGTGAGCGGCTCGGCCGAGGCCTGGCCCCAGCAGACCATGCTGCCGGGGCGGATCAGTGCCGGGAGGTCGAGCGCCTCGACCGTCGTCTCGATCGCCACGCTCAAGCGCCCTCGAAGATCGCGGCCATGCCCTGCCCGCCGCCGATGCACATCGTTTCCAGGCCGTAGCGGGCGCCGCGGCGCTTCATCTCGTGCAGCAGCGTCGTCATGATGCGCACGCCGGTCGCGCCGATCGGGTGGCCGAGCGAAATGCCGGAGCCGTTGACGTTGACGCGGCTCTGATCCTCCAGGTTCCAGGCCTTCAGCACCGAGAGGACCTGCGCGGCGAAAGCTTCGTTGACCTCGATCAGGTCCATCTCGTCGAGCTTCAGCCCCGTCTTCTTCAGGACACGCCCGGTCGCCGGCACCGGGCCGATGCCCATGATCCCCGGCTCGCATCCGGCCGCCGACCAGCCCACGAGGAAACCGAGCGGCGTCAGGCCGAGCTCGGCGAGCTTGTCCTCGGCAACGATCAGGCAGGCGGCGGCGGCATCGTTCTGCTGCGCGGCATTGCCGGCCGTCACGGTGCCGCCGGCGATGACCGGCCTGAGCTTGGCCAGGATTTCCGCCGTGGTATCCGGCCGCAGGCCTTCGTCCTTCGCGACGACGAGCGGATCGCCCTTCTTCTGCGGCACGCCGACCGGCACGACCTCCTCGGAAAAGCGGCCTTCCGCCCAGGCTGCGGAGGCGCGCTGCTGGCTCTGCGCGGCATAGGAATCCGCCGCCTCGCGCGTAATCTCATAGTCGCGGGCGAGGTTCTCGGCCGTCTCGACCATGCCCGAGATGTAACCGAAACGCTCCACCGGCTGCGAACGCTCGCGACCGCGATCGAGCCGGTCGTAGAGCATCATCGAGCCGGAGCGGCCACCCCAGCGCGCGCCGGTGGTGTAGTACTCGATATTGCTCATGCTCTCGACGCCGCCGGCGAGAACAACGTCGCAGGCACCGCTCTGCACCATCATCGCCGCCGTCGTAATCGCCTGCAGCCCGCCGCCGCAGCGCCTGTCGAGCTGCATGCCGGGCACATGGACCGGCAAACCAGCCTCCAGCGCGATCCAGCGGCCGACGCAGGGCGTCTCGCTATTGGCATAGGACTGGGCGAAGACGACGTCCTCGATCAGCGCCGGGTCGAGCCCCGTGCGCTTGAGAACCTCGGTCACCACGATCGAGCCGAGCTTCTCGACGGAGACCGGCCTGAGCGCGCCGCCGAAGGCGCCGACCGGTGTGCGGACTGGACTGACGATGGCGGCGCGGCGCATGGTGGCTCTCCGGCGATAGCGGGCTGATTGGGTGGTCCGAAGCTCAGTACGAGCGCGGCATGCCGAGGACGTGCTCGGCGAGATAGGAAAGGATCAGGTTCGTCGAGATCGGCGCGACCTGATAGAGCCGCGTTTCCCGGAACTTGCGCTCGACATCGTATTCCTCGGCGAAGCCGAAGCCGCCATGGGTCTGGATACAGGCATTGGCCGCCTCGAAGGACGCGTCAGCCGCCAGCATCTTGGCCATGTTCGCTTCCGCGCCCGGATTGGCGCCGGCCTCGTAGAGGCGGATCGCCTCGCGCACCATCAGTTCGGCAGCGCGCATATTCGCGTAGGCCTTGGCGATCGGGAACTGGATGCCCTGGTTCTGGCCGATCGGCCGGCCGAAGACATGGCGCTCCCTGGCGTAGTTGGAGGCCTTGTCGATGAACCATTTGGCGTCGCCGACGCATTCGGATGCGATCAGGATGCGCTCGGCATTCATGCCCGAGAGGATGTAGCGGAAGCCCTTGCCCTCTTCGCCGACGAGATTGGCGGCCGGGACCTTCACATTGTCGAAGAAGACCTCGGTGGTCGCATGATTCATCATCGTGCGAATTGGCCGGATGGTCAGCCCGTCCTTCAGCGCCTCGCGCATATCGAGGATGAAGACCGAGAGCCCGTCCGTGCGCTTGGCGACCTGATCGCGCGGCGTGGTGCGGGCGAGCAGCAGCATCAGGTCGGATTGGGCGGCGCGGCTCGTCCAGATCTTCTGGCCGTTGACGATGTAGTGGTCGCCCTCCCGCCGCGCAGTGGTGCGCAAAGCCGTGGTGTCAGTGCCACTGGTTGGCTCGGTGACGCCGAAGGCCTGAAGCCTGAGTTCGCCCGAGGCGATCTTGGGGAGGTAGCGCTGCTTCTGGTCCTCGGTGCCGTGGCGCAGCACCGTCCCCATCACATACATCTGCGCATGGCAGGCGGCGCCGTTGCAGCCCTGCCGCTGGATTTCCTCCATGATCACCGCCGCCGCCGAGAGCGGCAGGCCGGCACCGCCATACTCCTCCGGGATCAGCGCCGAGAGAAAGCCGCTTTCCGTCAGCGCCGTGACGAACTCAGTCGGATAGGCCATCTCGCGATCGAGCTTGCGCCAGTACTCGCCCGGATAATCCGCGCAGAGCCTGGCGACCGCGTCGCGGATATCGGCATGGGCGTCCGTGTGATGATGATCTGTCGTCATGGCTTCGACTCGTTCTTTGGCGCGGGCGGGTTCGATCTGAACCGTCGCTTACACCGGGTCCCAGGTGAAGATGTCGGCGCTGCGATCGAGCGGCACGAAGGACGCGCGCAAGGCAGGTTCCGCATGCTCGGCGACCGTCTCCGGCGTCCAGCCCTCGCTGCGCTGGACCGAGCGCAGAGGCCGGCTCTGGCCCATCAGGAAGATCTCGTTATGCCTGACGGCGAAGACCTGCCCGTTGACCTCCCGCGCCGCATCCGAGGCGAGGAAGACCGCGAGCGGCGCGTTCTTGTCCGGCGTCATCTTCATCAGCCGCTCCACGCGGGCTTTCTGCTCGGGACTGTCGACCGGGATCGAGTCGGTCATCCTGCTCCAGGCGAAGGGGGCGAGGCAGTTGGAGCGCACGCCGAAGCGCTGCATGTCGAGCGCAATCGATTTCGACAGCGCCGCGACGCCCAGCTTGGCTGCGGCATAGTTCGCCTGGCCGAAATTGCCGATCAGGCCGGAGGTGCTGGTCATGTGGACGAAGGCGCCGGATTGCTGCGCCCGAAAAGCGTCCGCCGCCGCGCGGCTGACATAGAACACGCCGTTCAGATTGACATTGATGACGGCAAGCCACTGCTCCGGCTCCATCTTGTGGAAGATGCCGTCGCGCACGATGCCGGCATTGTTCACGACGGCGTCGAGCCGCCCGAAACTGTCCTGCGCGCATTGCACGATCCGGCGCGCGCCCTCCCATTCCGCCACGCTGTCGGCATTGGCGACGGCGCGCCCGCCTTCCCGCTCGATGAGCGCGACAGTCTCCTGCGCCGGCGAGGCGGACTGGCCATCGCCGCCGAGCGAGGCGCCGACATCGTTGACGACCACCGCCGCGCCCTCGCGGGCCATCGCCAGAGCGACTGCGCGACCGATGCCGCCGCCGGCGCCCGTGACGATTGAAACCTTTCCGTCCAGAAGCATGTTCGTTCTCCCTTGCTCCGCGGCCGCTTCAGGGCAGTCGCAGGACGTTCTTGGCGATGATGTTGCGCTGGACCTCGGAGGCGCCGCCATAGATCGTGGCGGCCCGTGCGGTGAGGAAGATGCCCGGCGCATGCAGGTCGGCATTGCCGTCGACCGGTTCGAGCCTCCCGCCATCCTCGCCGGCGATCTGGAGCATGAACTCGGAAATGCGCTGATAGAGCTCGCTCTGGTTCAGCTTGAGCAGCGAGACGTCGGCGCCAAGCGTCTCGCCACGACGCAGGATATCAGCAAAGCGCTCGTAGAGGGCCTTGTGATCCTCCAGATCGAGCCAGAGCTGATTGTAGCGATCGCGCACAATCGGATCGTCCCAGACGCCGTAATGCTGCGCGAGCCCCTTCAGCCGCGCGAAGGCATGGGCCGACTGGCGCGGCGAGCCCAGGAAGATGCGCTCGAAGCCGAGCAGCGCCTTGGCCATGCTCCAGCCCTTGTTGAGCTCACCGACAAGGTTCGCCTTGGGCACGCGGACATCGTCGAAGAAGACCTCGCTGAACTCATCCTGCAGGTCGAGATTGACGATCGGCTTGACCGAGACGCCCTTGCTCTTCATCGGCACGAGCAGGAAGCTGATGCCCTCCTGCTTCTTGGCGGCCGGGTCGGTGCGCACCAGCATGAAGATCCAGTCGGCATCGCCGCCGAGCGTGGTCCAGGTCTTCTGGCCGTTGATCACCCATTCGTCGCCGTCGAGCACGGCTTGCGTGCGCAGGCTCGCGAGATCGGAGCCGGCATTGGGCTCGCTATAGCCCTGGCACCAGATATGCTCGCCGGAGAGGATCTTCGGCAGGAAATGAGCCTTCTGCTCCTCGCTGCCGTAGCGGATCAGCAAGGGGCCGAACAGCATCATGCCGTGATCGGGCGTGCGGGCCGCGCCGAAATTCTCGAACTCCTCGACATAGATCAATTGCTTGGAGGCCGAGAGCCCCATCCCGCCATATTGCTTCGGCCAGTTCGGCGCGAGCCAGCCATGGCGGGACAATTCCATGTACCAGGGCTTCGCCTCATCCCAGTGCAGGCGCTTAACCGGATTGCGCAGCTCCGGCGGATGACATTCCTTCAGGAAGTCGCGGACGAGCGCGCGAAAGTCATCATCGCCGAGCGCATTGTAGTCGTCGAGGGTGTAGCGGGAGGCGCTCATGCGGGCAACCCTTCCTTGGCATCGGCTTGCGTCTGGAACTGCGCGAAGCGGCGGCGGTGAAGGGCGGAATCGCCGAGCGAAGGCGCAAGCACCATGGCCTTGCGCAGGAAGAGCCCGATATCGTGCTCGTCGGTATAGCCGATGCCCCCATGAAGCTGGATCGCCTGCCGGGTCACGATCAGCGCCGCGTCGCTGGCGCGGGCCTTGGCACGGGAGGAAGCGGCCTTCGCGGCCGGGCCTTGCCCCTCGTCCATGATCGCGGCAGCATCCTCGATGCTGGCGCGGGTCAGGAGCGCCTGCTGCTTCAGGTCGACGGCACGGTGCTGCAAGGCCTGGAATGTGCCGATCTTCACGCCGAACTGCTGGCGAACGTTGAGATAGTCGACGGTGCGCTCCAGCGTGGCATCGATGATGCCGAGCAGCGTAGCCGCCGTCGCGAGAACCGCTTCATCCAGCCAGCTCTCGCGCGGTGCCCGGCCCGGTTCGCCACGAGCCCCATTGAAGGTCAGCGTGCCCCAATGGCCACCGTCCTGCGCCGGCGTGATCTCGATGCTCAGGCCGGGATCCCCGGCATCGACGATCGCCACGCCCTGCGGGGTCGTCACCGCGAAGGCGTCAGCGCCCAGCGCCATGGGCACCTGAAGCTTCCGCCCGCTGACGCGTCCGTCGACGAAGGAGGTTTCGACCTCGCCGTCGAGCTGACGGGGCTTCTCCTGCCAGGCCGCGAGAATGACCGCTTCGCCGGTCAGGGCCGCTTCGAGACGTGCTCCGTCCAGCATGTCGGTGGCCATCAAGGCGGAGATGAACGGCTCCGGCGCGAGCGCGGCGCCCAGCTCCTCCGTCAGTGCGATCAGCTCGGCCATGCCGAGCCCTGCCCCGCCCCGCTCCTCCGGCAGCCGGAGGCCGAGCCAACCGAGCTCCCCCATCTGCCGCCAGACGGCGCGGTCGAAGCCGGGCTGCCGGAAGCGCTGAGCCCGAACCCGTGAAAGATCGCTCCTGTCGGCGACGGCGGCAGCGCTCTCGCGCAGCATCCGCACGTTTTCGAGCCGCTCCTCGTCCAAGGCCATGTCGTCTTCTCCCTGCAGCAACCAGCGCCAAGGCCCGATCGCCGCCTTGTTGTCGTTCAGCCGGTCACGGCCAGTCCGTTCGTGGCGACGAGCACATCGCGTTCGGGCACCCGCGCCTGGAAGCTGCCGTCGCGCCAGAGATCGACGGCAATCGTCTCCCCGGGATAGACCGGCGCCGAGAAGCGCAGCTTCATCCGCTTGAGACGCGCCGCGTCGTAATCGAGGAGCCCGCGCAGGACGGCGTGGCAGATCACGCCGAAGGTGCAGAGGCCGTGCAGGATCGGACGGGAGAAACCGGCCTCGGCGGCCCGCTTTGGGTCCGCATGCAGCGGGTTGTCGTCGCCGTTCAGGCGATAGAGCAGCGCCTGCTCCGGCCGCGTGGTCAGTTCGATCGTCAGGTCCGGCGCCGCCGTCGGGACCGCGTGGACCGGCGGCACGGGACCGTCGGGACCGCCGAACCCGCCGCAGCCGCGCAGAAAATGCGACATCGATGTCGTCGCGATGAGCGCGCCACTCTCGGCGTCGACGATCCGCCGCTCAGTGTAGAGCAGCGCGGCCTTGCCCGGCCCCTTGTCGATCAGGCTCGTGATCCGCGTCTTGCCGACTATCCATCCGCTGACCGGCAGCGGTCGATGCAGCGCGATCTCCTGCTCGCCATGCAGGGCGCAGCGCGGATCGACACCGGTCGCGGGATTGCCGATCCAGAAGCCGGGATAGCCCAGCACCACGGCCTGGGACGGCACGGCAGCGAGCGCGCGATGATGATCGAGATAGCGAAGCTGCTGTTCGTCGAGCGGATCCTGCCCCAGCCCGATCGACAGCGCGTAAAGGATCGTGTCCTTCGCCGTGAAGGACTGTTCCACCTCCGGGATCGGATAGGCGAGCAGCCGCGCCGGATCGAAAGTGGTCGCTGCTCCTGTCATGGAGCCACCTTCGCCTCGGCCTGCATGCCGATCTCGCCGGTGCTGTCCGCAGTCCAGACGGAGTATTGCCCTTCGCCCGTCGCCTTCAGCGCGACGGTCAGGGCATCACCGGCAAAAAGCGGCTTCATCCCGCGATAAGAGAAGCTTACAATAGGTTGCTCGACCTGTTCGGCAACGGTGGCGAACAGCATGGTCGCGGTGAAAGGCCCCTGCACCACCAGCCCCGGATAGCCTTCGACCTCCCGCGCATAAGGTAGGTCGTAATGGATGCGGTGGCCGTTGAAACTCGCTGCCGAATAGCGGAACAGCGCGACCTCGTCGGGATGCCAGGGCCGGCTGTGATCGGCATCCGCCGGAGCCGGCTTGCCCTTTGGCGCCGGCTGGCCGGGCGCCGGATCGTCGCGATAGACGATGTTCTGGAGCTCCGAGATCGCCGGCCCCTCGCGATCGGAGATTTCATGCTGAACCTGGACGAAGACCAGCGGACCGCTGCCGCCCTCTTTCAGCGTGACGCTGCGAATGGTCGAATTGCGGCGCAGCAGGGCATCGACCCGGATCGGGCGCAGGAACGTGACGTCACCGCCCGCCCACATCCGCCGCGGCAGTGGCACGGGCGGCAGGAAACCGCCACGCACCGGATGGCCGTCCGGCCCGATCAGGGATTGCCGCTGCGGCGGAAAGGCATTGGCCCAATGCCAGAGGCCGGGCACGATATCGCCCTGGCGCGGCGGCGCCTCCCGGTCGAAGAGAGCGGCGAGCTGCGCCGCTTGCAGGCTGGTCACGGTCTCGCCGTTGGACTGGTTGCGCCCGACCCAGCTCTGCAGATGCGCGATGTCGATTGCGTCAGCCATGCCCGCCTCCGCTCCCCTCACTCTGCCGCTTGAAGCGGCGCGGCCCGGCGCAGCAGCCGATGCGCCCGCTCGAGATGCGGGCGGTCCACCATCTTGCCGTCGAGCGAGATGACGCCGCTGCCATGCGCCGCCTCGAAGGCCGTCACGATCTTGTGCGCCCAATCGATCTCGGCGGCGCTGGGCGAGAACACCTCGTTCACGATGTCGATCTGGCCGGGATGGATGCAGAGCTTGCCGGCAAAGCCGTCCGCCAGCGCATCCGCGCTCTCGCGACGCAAGCCGTCGAGATCGGCCGGAACGGGATAGGGCGTATCGACCGCTGGGACGCCCGCCGCAGCGGCAGCCATGAGCACGGTCGCCCGCGCGAGCAGCATCGGCGCGCGATAACGCCCAGCCGGCGAGCGCGGCGCGATGCCGAGATCGGTCGACAGGTCCTCCGCCGCGAAGCACAGGCCGATCAATCGCGGCGAGGCGCCGGCGAAATCGCAGCGCAGGACCGCAGCAGCGCTTTCGGTCACCAGAGGCAGGATGCCGATGCTGCCGGCTGCGATGCCAGCTTGCGCCTCCAGGAGGTCGAGCTGATGCGCCAGCCGTGCGACATCCGCCGCACCCGCGCATTTCGGCAGCATGATGAAGGCAGGCTTGGCCGGCGCGATGGCCAGGAGATCGGCGAGGTACCAGGGGGTATCGATCGCATTGACGCGGACACCGACATGGGGCCGCTCGCTGCGGCTCAGCGTCTCGGCCGCGAGGCGCCGAGCCGTGCCCTTGCTGTCAGGCGCGACAGCGTCCTCCAGGTCGAGGATCAGGCCGTCAGCCGTCGCCGCCATCGCTTTGGCGATCTTCCGTTCGGAATCGGCAGGAACGAAGAGGAGGCTGCGCATGGGTCCGCTTGGGGTGATCGGGTTAGCCGGCTGTTGGCCGGAGCTGACGAATCGGGTTCTGCCGATCGGGAGAGGCCGGAAGGCCGTTTCGTTCCAGCGAGTGATCACGGAACCGGCTCTGCACACAAGCTTGCGCACTTCGTCATAGGTTTTGCCTATGCCACCCAAAGGCATAGGATGCTCGGACCTTTCAAACGTTAGATGCGTCGGCTTAAAGCTGATGCATCGATTGTTGCCGCCGCCTTCCATCCCTCGGCCGACCATTCCGCCGGCAAGACGAAGGCGCGAAATGCGGGAGAAGACGATGCTGAGGTTTCGGATCAAGGTCGCCAGCCCGCCAGCCGCCTGAAGGGTCACATGCTGCCGCAAGGCACGGCGATCGACAGCCACCCCAAACACATTCGCATCGAAGGCCAAGATCATGAACGCAGCATCCGGCGAAGCCTGGCAGCCTTCCTCGCGGCAGATCGCGGAGGCGAATGTCACGGAGATCGCGCGCCTGCTCGGCGTCGCGGATTTCGATGCCCTGCAGCGCGTCTCGGTCGAGGATCCCGCCGCCTACTGGAAGGTGATCAACGACTATTGCCGGATCGTCTGGTCGAAGCCCTATGAGCGCTATGCCGACCTCTCGCGCGGCAAGCAGTTCCCGCAATGGTTCATCGGCGGCGAACTGAACTGGACCGACTCGGTCTTCGCCTGGTGCGATCGCGACGGCGGCGCGAGCCGCCCGGCCGTCATCGCCGAAAGCGAGGATGGCAGCGTCAAGCAAGTGACCTATGCCGAATTGCGGCAGCGGGTCGAGCGCTTCGCGGCCGGCCTCAAGGTGCGTGGCATCGGGCGCGGCGATCGAGTCGGCCTGCTGATGGAAAGCGGTGTCGAGGCCACGATCTCCTTCCTGGCGATCGCCCATCTCGGCGCCATCGTCGTGCCGCTGTTCAGCGGGTTCGGCTCGGACGCGATCGTCTCGCGGCTGGGCGCCTGCGAGGCGCGCGCCATCATCGCGACCGCCGGCTTCCATCGCCGCGGCAAGCTGGTCGACACCAGCGCAGTCGTGATCGAGGCCTGCAAGCGGCTCCCGACCGTCGAGCGCGTGATCCTGAAGGCCGCCATCGAGCACTCCCCGCAATTCGCCCTGTCGGAAGCCTGGAGCGCGGTCGAGCAGGATGCGCCGAAGGGCTTCGCCGCCGAGCGGATGGGCGCCAACGACCCGTTCATGGTGATCTATACCTCGGGCACGACCGGCCGTCCGAAGGGCGCCGTCCATGTCCATGGCGGCCTGCCGCTCAAGATCGCCCACGATTCCGCCGTGCATTTCGACGTGAAGCCGGGCGACGTGTTCTTCTGGCCGGCCGATATGGGCTGGATCGCCGGCGCGCTGATCATCTGCTCCACGCTGATGCGGGGCGCGACGTTGGTCTGCTACGATGGCGCGCCAGATTTCCCCGACTGGTCGCGCATGTCGCAACTGGTCGAGCGGCACAAGGTCACGCAATATGGCTCTGCCCCGACGCTGATCCGTGGGCTTGCCGCGCATGAGGCGCTCGCGGCCAAGGGCGACCTCTCCTCGGTGCGCCTGCTGATCACCGCCGGCGAGGGCATCGACCCCGAGCATTTCCTCTGGTATCAGCGCCACTTCGGGCGCGATCTCGCGCCGGTGATCAACTATACCGGCGGCACCGAGGTCTCGGGCGCGCTTTTGTCGAGCGTCATCGTCAAGCCGATCCTGCCGACCGCCTTCAACACGGCGTCACCCGGCGTCTCGATCGATGTCGTCGACCCGCAGGGCAACCCCATCAGCGAGACGGTCGGGGAGCTCGCGGTGCGCGAGCCCTTCGTCGGAATGACCAAGTCGTTCTGGCAGGATGACGCGCGCTATCTCGAAACGTATTGGAGCGCGGTGCCGGGCCTGTGGCTGCATGGCGACCTCGCCATCCGTTTGCGCGAAGGCGGCTTCATGCTGCGCGGCCGCTCCGACGACACCATCAAGGTCGCCGGCAAGCGGCTCGGGCCGGCGGAGGTCGAGGAGGTCGTGCTCGAGCTGCCCGGCGTGAATGAAGCGGCGGCGATCGGCGTCGACGATCCCGTCAAGGGCCAGAAGCTCGTCGTCTTCGTCGTGCCCTCCGACAAGACCGGGGCCGATATCCCGAAGGAAGTCTCGGCCCATATCGACATCAGGCTCGGCCGGCCGTTTCGGCCGTCGCATGTCCATGTCGTCGCGATGTTGCCGAAGACCAAGAGCTCCAAGGTGATGCGCCGCGTGATCCGCAGCCTCTATTCCGGGCAACCGGCTGGCGATCTCTCTTCGGTCGACAACGAAGCGGCACTCGACGAGATCCGCCGGGTCGCGCCTCCGGCTTGAGAACTCCCCGCTCAGCGGCGGATGACGATGCCCTTGAGCACGGTGGCGGTGGCCAGCGAGGCGACCGCATCGCTACCGGCGCCGCTGGCGCGGATCCATTCCGGAACGCGGTTCAGCCCGCCGAGGAAGTAAGGTACGAGGATGCCCAGATCGGTGCCGGGATCGACATCGCCCCCGGCAACGCCGCCGGCAAAGAGCTCATGCCAGAGATGGGCATATTTCTCGCGCATCTTGCGGCTGCGGCGTTTGATGATCGGCGGCAGATGCTCATAGACGTGCATGTATTTCCGGTCCTTGCCGACCATGCTGGAAATATGCGCGCGCACCGCCGCCTCGACCCGCTCCGCGAAAGGGGCCTCCTGCGGCAGCTTGCGGATCGTCTCCTGAACGAAGTCGTAGAGGGTCTCGATCCCCTGGTTGAGGATTTCCTCGACGATCTCGTCCTTGGATTTGAAATGATAGTAGAGGCTGCCCGCCTTCATATCGACAAGCGCCGCGACGGCGCGCATCGTGCAGGCCTCGTAGCCCTGGCGGACGATGATCTCGGCGGCGGCATCGAGGATTTCACCGCGCATGGGACTTTGCTTCGCATTATCCGCAACACTGGAGCCGGCGGCGTTCTTCGAGCTGCGCGCTTTCATCCTGAATCAGGTCCGTCCCTGGCTTGCGGAGGCCAAAACATTCGTCCGTTCATGGCGATAGTCCGCCGCTTCGGCGACTGGCCACCTTTGAGTCACTACCCGTCCTTGATTCAAGGATCAAGCTGAGGGCTTGCCCAGTTTGAGCGCAGCCGGCGCGGCGAAGCGAGTCATTTTTCAACCAAACGATAGTTTGTCTTGTTGCTGCAGGGTACCTGCCCTACAGTCCCGTCAGGCCACCCGAACCGATGGCCCAGCCGGAGGCAGGACCGGCCAAAACCAAGACGGCCCAGAAGAGCGAGGCGGCGTCCCGATCATCCCGGAAGCGCGGTTCCAATCCGCCCATGGGATCGATGCTTCCGCGACGCTCGCTCCTGCGCCTGGCCGCAATCGGATCGAGGGGATGGAACGAGTGCCATGGATCTGTTTCTGAGAGGCAAGCGCGTCGTCATTACGGGGGCCTCGCAAGGCATCGGCGAAGGCTTGGCCCATGCTTTCGCCGAGGAAGGCGCCGACCTGCATCTGGTGGCGCGCTCGGGCGAACGCCTCGCCGCTCTGCAAAAGGAACTCGCCGACAGCCACGGCGTCGATATCCGCATCCAGCCCCTCGACCTGACGGCGCCCGGCGCGGCCGAAGCCGTGGCGGCCGCGGTGCCGGACATCGATGTCCTCGTCAACAATGCAGGCGCGATTCCGGGCGGCGATCTCTGGACGGTCGACGCGGAGAAATGGCGCTCCGGCTGGGAGCTCAAGGTTTTCGGCTATATCGACCTGACACGCGCGATCTATCCGGTGATGAAAGCGCGCGGCGCCGGCGTCATCCTCAACAATATCGGCAATGGCGGCGAGAATTTCGACTTCGACTATGTCGCCGGCTCGACCGGCAATGCGAGCCTGATGGCCTTCACTCGCGCGATCGGCGGGCGCAGCCTGGAGGACGGCATCCGCGTGCTCGGTATCAATCCCGGCCCGGTCGCGACGGAGCGGATCTATAAGGTGCTGAAGGCGCGCGCGCAGTCCCGCCTCGGCGACGCCGAGCGCCATACCGAGTATCTCCAGCACTACCCGCTCGGCCGCCCCGCTTCCGTACGCGAGGTCGCCGACCTCTTCGTCTTCCTTGCCTCCTCGCGCTCCGGCTACACCTCGGGCACGATCGTCACGGTCGATGGCGGCATCACCTCCAAGCGCAGCATCTGAGCCCACACGGGCCAACAGGACGACGGATCATGAGCGACTATTCCGGCTATCAGCGCATTCTCTTCGACCGCCCGGCCGAGGGCGTGCTGCGCCTCACTCTCAACCGCCCGGAGCGGCTGAACGCGCTCGATGCCATCGGCCACACCGAACTGACCTATGTCTGGTCGAAGATCGATGCCGACCCCAGCGTCCGTTCCGTCATCCTCTGCGGCGCCGGTCGCGGCTTCTCGGCCGGCGGCGATCTCGACGTGGTCGAGGCGATGATCGCGACCCATGAGGAGCGCGCCCGGATGTGGCGCGAGGCCAAGGACCTCGTCTACAACATCATCAACTTCTCGAAACCGCTGGTCTCGGCCATGCACGGCCCGGTTGTCGGCGCCGGCCTGGTCGCCGGCATCCTCGCCGATGTCTCGATCGCCGCGAAGACGGCCAAGATCGTCGACGGCCATACCCGCCTCGGCGTCGCCGGCGGCGACCATGCCGCGATCATCTGGCCGCTGCTCTGCGGCATGGCCAAGGCGAAATACTATCTCCTGCTTTGCGATCCGTTGACCGGAGAGAAGGCCGAGGAGATCGGCCTGATCTCGCTCGCGGTCGAGGATGCCGAATTGCAGGACAAGGCGGTCTCGGTCGCCGCGCGGCTGGCCGATGGGGCGCCGAGCGCCATCCGCTGGACCAAATACGCGCTGAACAACTGGCTACGCATGATGGGGCCGAGCTTCGACGCCTCGCTGGCGCTGGAGATGCTCGGCTTCGGCGGGCCGGAAGTTGTCGAGGGCCTCGCCTCGCATCGCGAGAAGCGCCAGCCCGATTTCAGGCAGTTCCCCGGCTAGGAACGGCACGATGAACGGGCCGTTTCCCCATCTCTTCAGCCCGTTGAAGATCGGCCCGATAACGCTCCGCAACCGGATCGTCATGGCGCCGCATGCGGTGGTGTTCTCGCCCGGTTATGGCTCCGCCGTCGAGCGCGTCATCGATTATCATGTCGAGCGCGCCAAGGGCGGCGCCGGCCTGATCGTGATGTCGAATTTCCTGTTCCCGCCGTCCTGGAAGCGGCAGGCAACCTGGGGCGGCGCACTGGAGACCAGTCCGCTCGGCACGCTCGACCGGATCGACGATCCCGAACTGGTACCGGCCTACAGGCGCCTGATCGATGGAGTGCACGCCCATGGCGCGCGCTTCGTCTCGCAGCTCAATGCCAGCGGTCGCCAGCTCCATTCGCCCGGAGTGAAGAGCTACAATATCCCGCTTTTCGCCCCCTCGGCCCTGCCCTGCCCGCGCACCCGCGAGATCCCGCGTGCGATGGAGATCGCCGATATCGAGGAATATATCGAGACCTTCGCTGCCGCCGCCCGCAATGTCGCGGAGGCCGGCGGCGACGGCGTCGAGCTCTTCGCCTCGCAAGGCTATCTGCTGCACGAATTCCTCTCGCCCAACACCAATCTGCGTGTCGATCGCTATGGCGGCAGCCTGGAGAACCGCTGCCGCTTCCTGACCGAGAGCATCGCCCGCATCCGCCGGGAGCGCGGCACCGGCTTCGTCATTGGCGTCAGGCTCAACGCCTATGACGACCTGCCGAACGGCATCGACCCCGCGATGTCGATCGAGATCGCCACGCGCCTCGCCGCGACCGGCGCGGTCGACTATCTCAACATCAGCGGCCTGACCTCGGCCGCCTATCCCGGCTGGATTTCCGACATGGGCGCACCGGAAGCTCAGTTCGCGGATGTCGCCGGACAAATCCGCGCGGCCGCCAAGCTGCCGATCTGCGTGGTCTCGCGCATCCCCTCGCCGGCGGTCGCCGAGGAGATCGTGGCGTCCGGCCAGGCCGATATGATCGGCATGGCGCGCGCCCTGATCTCCGATCCGGAATGGCCGAACAAGGCGCAAGGCGGCGCGGTCGAGGACATCCGTTACTGCACCTATTCCAACCAGGCCTGCCTGATGGGGCTCGACCAGGGCCGCGGCATCGGCTGCGTCCACAATGTCGCGGTTGGTCGCGAGCGCCAGCTCGGCATCGGCACTATGAAGCCGGCCGGTCGCCGCAAGCGCGTCGCCGTGGTCGGCGGCGGCCCGGCCGGCATGGCCGCAGCGCGCGTCGCCCATGAGCGCGGGCATGAGGTCGTGCTGTTCGAGGCTAACTACCAGCTCGGCGGCCAGAACCGCATGACGGCGCAGATGAAGAGCCGCTACGCCTTCGCCGAGATCACGCGCTGGCAGGAGCACATGCTACGCAAGTACCAGCTTGATATCCGCCTTGGCACGCAGGCGACTCCGGACCTGCTCGCCGGGTTCGAGGCGATCATCCTCGCGACCGGCTCGACCCCGCGCCGCGACGGGCGCTCCAGCCTGCGCCAGGGCGAGGCGCCGATCGCCGGGCTCGGCGGCAAGCATGTCCTCACCGTCTGGGACGTGTTCGAACGGCCGGAGGCCATCGGCCGCTCGGTCGTGGTGATCGACGAGGACCCTCACCTTTCTGCCGCCTACGCGGCGGAGCATCTGGCCGATCTCGGCAAGGCAGTGACCATCGTCACGCCCTTTCTCCATGCGGGCGCGGCGCTCCATCCGGACCATGTCCCGGATTTCTACCGCCGCCTGCGGCCGAAGGGCGTGCAGGTTCTGCCGAACCTGCTGGTTGAAGCGATCGGCGAGACGACGATTGCGCTTCGCGACCGCTATACCGGGAAAGCGACGACGCTGGCCGGCATCGACACCGTCATCCTCGGCATGGGTCAGGAAGCCTCGAGCGCGCTTGCCGTCGCATTGGCGGCGAGCTCAGCCGAATTGCATCTCGTCGGCGATTGCCGGACGCCGCGGCTCGTCACCGATGCGATCGTCGATGGCGAGCGCGCGGGCTGGATGCTCTAGACCCGAACCGCGAACGAGGCTCCATCCGGGATCCCGAGATATCCGATCTCGACATGCCGCGCACGGCCAAGTGCAATAATTCTAACTAACGAATGTTTGACAACGCGATTGGCGCTGGGCAGTATCAGCCGGGTTGCCCGATCAGCGTCGAGCCATGCAGCCGAGGTGAAGCGATGAAGATCTTGGTGCCCGTTAAGCGGGTGGTTGATTACAACGTGAAGATCCGCGTGAAGGCGGACGGTTCGGGCGTCGAGCTCGCCAATGTGAAGATGTCGATGAACCCGTTCGACGAGATCGCGGTCGAAGAGGCGCTGCGCCTGAAGGAAGCCGGCAAGGCGACCGAGGTGGTCGTGGTTTCGATCGGCCCGGCCCAGGCCGCCGAGACGATCCGTACCGGTCTTGCCATGGGCGCCGATCGCGGCATCCTGGTGAAGGTCGACGGCATCGTCGAGCCGCTCGCCGTCGCCAAGCTGCTGAAGAAGGTCGTCGAGCAGGAAGGCCCCGGCCTCGTCATCCTCGGCAAGCAGGCGATCGACGACGATTGCAACCAGACCGGCCAGATGCTCGCCGCCCTCCTCGGCTGGGGCCAGGGCACCTTCGCCTCGAAGGTCGTGGTCGGCGACGGCTCGGTCGACGTCACCCGCGAGGTCGATGGCGGCCTGCAGACGGTCCAGCTGAAGCTGCCGGCGATCGTCACCACCGACCTGCGCCTGAACGAGCCGCGCTATGCCTCGCTGCCCAACATCATGAAGGCGAAGAAGAAGCCGCTCGACGAGACCTCGGCCGAGACGCTGGGCGTCGATGTCGCCCCGCGCCTCAAGGTTCTGAAGACGGTCGAGCCCGCCGGCCGCTCCGCCGGCGTCAAGGTGGCCAACGCCGCCGAACTCGTCTCCAAGCTCAAGACCGCCGGGGTGATCTGATGACCACGCTGCTGATCGCCGAACACGACAACGCCTCGATCAAGGACGCCACCGCCAAGGCGCTGAGCGCAGCCGCCAAGCTCGGCGGGCCCGTGCATATCCTCGTCGCCGGTGAGGGCGCCAAGGGCGCGGCCGATGCGGCTGCCAAGCTTGCCGGCGTCGAGAAGGTGCTGCTCGCCGATGACGCCGCTTACGGCCATGCGCTGGCCGAGCCGCTGGCGGCGCTGATCGTCAAGCTCGCGGACGGTTACGACGCCATCGTCGCGCCCTCGACCACCACCGGCAAGAACGTGCTGCCGCGCGTCGCAGCCCTCCTCGACGTGATGCAGGTCTCGGATGTCAGCGGCATCGTCTCGCCCGACACCTTCGAGCGCCCGGTCTATGCCGGCAACGCCATCCAGACCGTGCAGTCGACCGACGCCAAGAAGCTGCTCACCATCCGCACCGCCTCCTTCCAGGCGGCGGGCGAAGGCGGTTCGGCCGCGGTCGAGAGCGTCGCGGCGGCCGAGAACCCCGGCATCGCCTCGTTCAAGGGTGAGGAGGTCGCCAAGTCCGACCGTCCGGAGCTGGCCTCGGCCAAGATCATCATCTCGGGCGGCCGCGCGCTCGCCTCCTCCGAGAACTTCACCAAAGTGATCGAGCCCGTCGCCGACCGGCTCGGCGCCGCCATGGGCGCCTCGCGCGCCGCGGTCGATGCCGGCTATGCCCCGAACGACTGGCAGGTCGGCCAGACCGGCAAGGTGGTCGCCCCCGAGCTCTACATCGCGGTCGGGATCTCCGGCGCGATCCAGCACCTCGCCGGCATGAAGGACTCGAAGGTCATCGTCGCCATCAACAAGGACGAGGAAGCCCCGATCTTCCAGATCGCCGATTACGGCCTCGTCGGCGATCTGTTTACGGTGCTGCCCGAGCTGGAGCAGGAACTGTCGAAGCCATGAGGGCGACGACGATGCGAGCCAAGGCACGGATGGGCGAGATGCCGCTGCCCTGCCGCCCCCGCGCACCGCTGGATGTGGAATCCCACATCCAGGCGAGCGACGGCCGTTTCCTCTCGACCAGCTTCCTCGAGGACGAGGCCTCGTTCCGAACGCGCCTCCTGACTTTGAGCGAGAGCCAGTTCGCGGTGCTGTCGCTGGCCGCGCGAGGCTATCTCAACAAGCAGATCGCCTGGTTCTGCGGCATCTCGGAAGCGACGGTCAAAACGCACTCGGCCGAGGCCGTCCGGCGCCTCGAGCTGCGCTCGCGTACCGAGGCCGCCGTCAAGCTCGCGATCTTTCTGGAACGTCATCACGTCACCAACTTTCGCGAGCTCTTCTGCAGGCGGAGTAGTTGAGGACGGAGTTTCCGGCGTTTCGCTTTGCCGTGTCCTTCCGGTCATGGATCGTGAAAGCAGGATCGAGACCAAGCTGATCGGCATAGTCGCGTAGCAGGCGCGTGCCGATGCCATGGAAGGTGCCTAAACAGGCAACCGGCGTTGAGCATGTCAGAGGCGGCCGGAGCTTCTTCGCCAAGGCACGACGCGAAGTTATTTTGTGTGCGGGCGCTGTGCAGTCGCCCCAAATTCTCGAGCTGTCAGGGATCGGGCGCCCTGGCCTGCTGCCGGTTTCGTGGACATCGAGATTGGGTGTTTCATGAAACCGGATGTGGGGTATGCGACGAAGGCAATTTGGGCGTGAGTTCAAGATCGAGGCGGTCCGCCTGATCAAGGACCGCGGAGTGAGTGTGGCGCAGGCGTCTCGGGATCTGGATGTCCATGAGAACCAGCTTCGCAAATGGGTGAAGCTCTTTTCGGCCGACCCTGCGCAGGCCTTTCCCGGCCATGGCCAGATGAAGCCGGAGCAGCTTGAGATCGAGCAGCTGCGGCGCGAGGTGGCCAAGCTCAAGGCGGAGCGCGATATTCTAAAAAAGGCCGCGGCCTAATTCGCGAAGGACGTGACATGAGGTTCACGTTCATTGCGAAGCACCGGGGAACCTGGCCGGTGGCATGGCTTTGCGAAGCGCTGGATGTGTCGCGCTCGGGCTTCCATGCCTGGCTCAACCGATCACCGAGCCGTCGAGCACGCGACAACGAGGAAATCGGCAACAGGGCCCGGGCAAGCTTCCTTGGTTCGGATCGGACCTATGGTGCCAGACGTGTCTGGCGGGACGTGCTGGCGGAAGGCATCGATTGCGGCCTGCATCGCATCGAGAGGCTGATGCGTGCCCAGGCTTTGCGTGCCAGGCCGCGCCGGCGAAGCCTGCCCAGGGATGAGGGCCGGCGGTCGACCATCGCGCCGAATATGCTCGGCCGGGAGTTCCATGCCGAGCGTCCGAACCAGCGATGGATCGCCGAATTCGCTTCGCGGGCCTTCGGCTCACCTATATCTGGACCGCAGAAGGTCGGCTGTACGTTGCCGCCGTCATCGACCTCTTCTCCCGCCGTGTGGTGGGCTGGTCGATGAAGGCCGAGATGACCGCCGGGCTCGTGACCGATGCGCTGATGATGGCGATCTGGCGTCGGGGAAAGCCGGATGCCCTGCTGCACCATTCGGACCAGGGCAGCCAGTATGCCAGCGAGCAGTTCCAGAAGCTCATGGCCGACAACAGCGTCACCTGCTCGATGAGCCGCTCTGGCAATGTCTGGGACAACGCCGCGATGGAGAGCTTATTCGCTGCTTCGCGCGGCCCTTCGGGTCTCGTCGCCGAAGACCGAGCGGATCAGAGGCAGGGTCTACCGGACACGTGACGATGCTCGTGCCGACGTGTTCGATTAAATAGAGCGCTTCTACAATGCCGTTCGCAGGCACTCGACCATCGGCTACATCAGCCCGGTAGAGTTCGAAAAGAAGGTCGGGTTAGCTTAACTGACCGCCCACGAAACCGGCAGCAGGCCAGACGAGTGCTTCTTTCTCATCGAACCGACCCGTCAATTGTTAACGCGATGCGACGACTCATGTGCTTGAAGTCGAATGATGAAAACAACATTGGAGCGAGCGTTCGAGCTGGCGCGTTCCGGGCGACTTGAGACGCTGAGTGAATTGCAGCGGGCTTTGGTCGCTGAGGGCTACGCGTTGCAACAGCTTACAGGCCCGGCCCTTTTCGAGCAGCTTCGCAAGCTGATGAAGGTAGCGAAGGTCCATACCGATTGATGTCGATCGATACAGACGAAAGCGCTGTCCGGCTGCGGCTGACATGGCCAGGTGAGGAAGAGAACGACTATCTCGTGCTCGATCAGGCGGCGAACATTATCGACCGGATTCACAGGGAGCTTGCGACGTCGCAAGGCGGATGGCCGTTCTTCGTCGGCCCCGGTAATCTGTCGCGCCGACTTCCATGGCTATGTCGAAAGCCTAGACGACGCCAACGAACGCTTCAAAGAACTATGGCCCGCGTACCGCGAGCAGTGGACGGAAGAAAGGCTGGTGGCCGCCTGGCACAGCGGCGGGCGGCTTGGGCAGCGGGAAACTGAGCTGCTGTCGCAGGAGGAGGATTGTCGCTATCGACCCGAAGCCGACCTTCATCGCTCTGCAGCAAGCCGGTGGCGCGCCATGTGAGGCAGGAAATCCATCTTGCCGACGGTTAGACCGGCATGTCGCAAGAGCGCATAGGCCATCGTCACATGGAAATAGAAGTTTGGCATGATCCAGTCTCGGATATCGTCCTCCGACGACATCATGAAACGAATCCCGTTGGGCAAGGTTAGGTCCACTCGATCGTCAGCGCATGACCATTCAGTTGGATCAGACTGATCGAGGTGTGAGCGCACCGCCTCAATTCGCTCACGGACTTCACTGAGAGACCGGTAGGTTGTCTCCTCGAGGGACAGGGACATTCCGGCGACCTGATTAAGGGCTAGCAGAACCTGATTGAGGGCGACGCGGAATTGCAGCTCCAGCGTAAACATGTCCTTGGTCAGCTTGTGGCCGAGGATGTCGTCCGCCATCCCAGCGTCTTGAGCCTTGCCGACCAAATGATCGAGCGTGCCGAGCATGTTGGCGAAGGTGGCGTGCGCGGATCGAGCGTATGACATGGCGAACCCTTCGCATGTCGTTGCGTGAGACGCCATGACTGACGTCGGCTTCTGACCCGTCGCGGACGCTCTGAGCGGCTGCTTTTTGGGCCGTTCGGGTTGCCGCGAGAGGGTCAGGAAGGAAACCCCACTCCAGCCGGCGGAATATCCATTTCCGCCCCCTCATCTTCAACGATGGCCGAGTTTCTTCCACTAGGGAGAAGATTATGTCGGTTCGGTCGTCCGGTGAGCGTCGATTTTCTGTAGGATAGGCCGTGAGTAGACTCGGTGGTCGACGGCGAGAGGTCCTTCACAGCATGGAGTATCCGGCTCCCACGGCCAACGCCGTCTATGAAGTCAATCCATCGGAGGCATGTGGCGAAGGGGCGGCGCCGAGCTGGCCCTACCACATGGCCAAGTGGCTGTTTCGAGAGCCGATCGACATTGCGATCAGCGCTGCGCTCGCCGAAATCGGCGAGCTCGCGGCGGCGGATCGGGCCTGGATGTTCGAGTACGACGCCGAGTTGCTCCGTTTCCGCAACACGCACGAGTGGAGCCGGCAAGGCGTCCGCTCGTTCGTCGAGGATCTGCAGAACACGCCCGTGGCGATGATCGCCTGGCTCCACCAGTTTCTGGTGAAGGGCCAGGCGGTGATGATCAACCGCGTTGCCGACCTGCCCCGCCCGGCCCGCGCGCTCCAGGTCGAGATGCTCAGGCAAAACGACAAGAGCGTCCTCAGCGTGCCGGTCTTTCACGAGGGGCGATTGCGCGCCTGCATCGGATTCGATGCGACCACCACGATCCGGCGCTGGCCGCCCGCCGACATCAAGGCGCTCTTTCAGTGCGCCGAGCTGATTGCGCTGGCGCGCTATGGTTCCTTCAAGGACGGGCGCTCCCTTGCCGGCGCCTCGAGACCGTTCGTCCCACTGATCTATCTGCGCCGGCCGGGGCAGACCATCGGGGTCGAGCCGCAAACCATCCTCGGCGTCCGGTCTGCGCGTGACTATGTGAAGGTCTGGCTGCATGACGGTT
>NZ_JAELTI010000031.1 GCF_016428755.1 Allobosea sp. ASV33 | reverse complement strand
CTCCGCTCGACTTGGCGGCGGCGACGATGCTGCCGTCCGGCCCGACGAGGAGCAGGTCACGGAACGCCATCGTCTGGAAGTTGAGGCCGCGCAGCAGGCGACTGGCGGCGTCGCGCTGTCCGGGCTCGATCCGCGCAACCTCGAACAGGGTCGCAAAGCTCGCCAGCGCGCCATCGACCTGCAGCAACTGCCGGTCGAGCGCGTTCTCGACCGCGACGGCGGAGCTTTCCAGCGCCTGCTGGGCGGCCCGCCAGGCGGTATCCTCCCGCTTCCGCACCAGATTGGCAGCGCCGACGGCCGCCACCGTCAGGATGACCGCCGTCCCGGCGGCGACCATGAGTTTGAGGCGATTGATCACGGTATCCGAGGCTCGATGGCATGGAGCGGCTTGAGATAGGTGTTCCAGGCCGAGACGCAGTCCTGGCCGCAGCGCTCGAACCAGCGTGGCAGGACGACCTCGGCGAGAAGGCGCCGGCGCGCCCCTTCGGCCGCCTGCGCCGGCACCACGGTCATCGGCCGCTCGGGCTTGCCGGAGCAGGTCTGCGTCCCTGCATTGCAGGCAAGCCCGCGCTGCGTATCGGCCTCCGCTTGCGACCAGATGCGGTCCTCGAGTTGGCCGACACCTCGCCGGATGATGTCGCGCGCATCCGCCGGCAAACCGTCCCAATAGAGTCCATTGGCTCCGAAGATCGAGACACCCCAACTCAATGCGAAGGCGTGGACGGACACAGCCACACGCGGCAGGCCGATCTCATAGCCGCTCAAGGTGCCGGTGATCGCGCAATCGGCGACCCCGTCGCGCAAGGCTGCGACGATCTCGGCAAAGGGCAGGATCACGGGCACGGCGCCCATCGCCGCCATCAGCTCGGACTGCGCCACCGAAGACGTGCGCACCTTGCGCCCGGCGAGATCGTCGAGCCCCTTGAAGGGCTTGGCGCAAAACAGGACCTGGGCCGGATAGGCATAGACGCCGAGCAGCTCGATATCGTAGCGCTCGCGCAGCACTTCGCGCAGATGCTCCCGAAACGCGGCGACCGTCCGGCGCAGCGTCGCGACATCGGGGTTCAGCACGGGCAGGTCGACCGCGCCCAGCTCCGGCTCGTCGCCCGCAACGACGCTGAGCAGCGCCGTCCCGAACGACACCACGCCGAGCCGCATCAGCTGGAGCATTTCCTGGTTGCGCAATCCGCCCGCATCGAGCGGCCTGATCGTCGCGCTGATCCGCCCCTTCGACAGCGCAGGGATTTCCGACTGCCAGAAGGGTTGCTCGATCTTGGTGTATTGGGTGACGCCCGCGAGGCCGCCGACGATCTGGAGCTTGATCGGCTCCTCGGAACGCGTCTGGGCCTGGGCGGTGCAGGCTGCGAAGGCGAGTATCGCGGCAGCAGCCGCAATCATAGGCTGCATGCACCGGCGTGGGAAAGCTGTGATGGCGTTGTCGCAGGCCTTGGCCATCTCCCCCCCGGTGGTAGCCCTGTCCTATCAGGGCATATTCGGCCGGGCCGGTTAACCGCGGTTAAACCGGAGGCTCAACCTTGAGGCGAAGATGCATGTTTCCCCGCTTTCCTCGACGCGGGGCAGAGCCGGCTCGTCGCTCGATCGCGTGTCGGCGCTCGCATCGGAAGTGCAAGGGCAAATCTTCGAAAGGTGCGGGTGAACACCGCTCCCGAACTCGGCTGCACTTTATTGCAGAAGCGAGATGAACTTGGAGCCGACGGCAACAACGACCGCAGGCAGAATTCGTTATTGCCGCGCAAGCGCCGCTTGCTATGCTCGCTGATCTATCGTTCCCGCTTCAGGATGGTCCGCCCAACATCGAGGCCCCTCATCACGCGTGTCTGGCGACGGCGCGGGAGGCAAAATGAGGGGTCAGCGGCGGGCGGAACACGAAGCGCGGGAGCAACCAGAGGAACGACGCAAGCAAAACGCAGTGGGGGGACGATGCGTCCATGGACGTTGGCGACACTTTGGGCTCTGGCATTCCCGGCAGCCGCGACGAGCGAAGTCCTGCGTCAGGGTGAGTTCCTGCAGGATTACATCACCTGCGAAGCCTGGATGAAGCGCGAAGCCGCAGATACGGAGATGCATGGGCTGATCGGCCGCTGGGTCGTCGACGCCATGCGCCAGACCTCGCCTTCGCGCCTGTCCAAATATGGCGACGGCGAGATTCTCGACGCGGTCGAACGCCAATGCCGGGCTCAGCCGACCAAGACGCTGACGGTCGCCACCTTCCTGGCCGGGCTTCGCCTCCCAGAGTAGCGGCGCCCGTAGCCTGACCTTCAGCCCCGCAGCGCGACCCGCATCCCTCAGAAGGAGGGCAGCACGCTGTTGCCGAAGCTGTCGGAGCGCCCGGCGAAGCTCGCTCCGTTATCGCGCGCATAGCTGGGGCCGCTCAGGCGGGCCGGAGCCGGACCCGCGTCGAGATAGCTGCGCTGCTGCGGCCGGATCTGGATGCTCTCGGGCGCCGGGGCGTCCGCATATGCGGCGGGTTCGCGGGACACGCAGCCGCCCAGCGCTGCAAGGAGAAGGGTGGCTGGGGCGAAGTGGAGAAGGCGCATCGTTCCCTCGTCGAGACTGGCGGAGGGAAGACCGGCATCGCCGATGCGATTCAAACCGCTTGAGTCGGCATTATCGGGACCTCGACCGGAAATGTATACGGGGGAGTCCCGGGCGATGCGCCGCATGGCTGCCCGTATGCGAACCTGCGGTTCAGGCGCGGCCGCGGCGGCCTTGCGGCGGCACGAAGTCGAGAAGCTCCTCGACGACCGTTCCATCCGCCAGGACGACGGCCTGCCAGCGGCGGTTGCCGCACAGGGCGGAGAGGCGCCAGCGTCCCGCATCCTCCCCCTCTCCTCGCTCCACCTGGCTCGTCACCAGCCCGCGGCGCATCAACGCGCGCAATTCCTCCGCCGACCAGCCGAAGCGCCCGGCCAGCCGTTCGGCGTCGAGCACGAAGGAGCCATCGGCATCCCTGACGAAGGGAGGTTCGGGCAAGGCTTCGCCGGTCACCATGACGTTTCGCTCCGGAGCGCCGATCGGTCAGGTTCCTTCTGCCGCGAAGCGCCGGCCGCATCCAGCCTTCCCGCACAGGGAAACGGAATTCTTTCCGTGCCTGACCTCCGCGTGGCGCTTCCGCCTCCCGCGAGGGCGATCTTTGAAAGGCTGTTTCATTGACCGCGCCGCGTGCGGCGGAAAGAATGGACAGTATCGGGCGGTGTTCGCATCGCTCTTTCGCGGGATTTGCTGGAGCAGCTTGCACCGCGTCAACAAAGCTAAAAGCACCACGACGAAATCGTGGGCTCCGAGACACGGAGACGCGTCGATGACGACATGCACGAGTTCAGCAAATCCCGTTCCGGCGCTTCGATGCCGATGCTCCTGACGGGTTTCCGGGCGTCCTGAGCGCCTGAAATCTTTCCATTCCACCGTAGCTGCAGCGCCGGTTCTTCCGGCGAAGGAGGACGCTTGTCCGGCGTCCGCCACGGCATCGCCATCGAGCGGCGTGCCACCCCTCACGAATCCGAACGGCCTGCACCAGAGGTTCCCATGGCGGTCCTATCCCTTGCATCCTCGCTTCCGACCCGCGCCCCGACCAGCCAGCCAGCGCGCGCAATCCCGGCGGCGAGCGGCGATTTCCGCACGGCGCTGCGCCATCTCGCCGGCGGCGTTTCCGTGATCACCACAGGGCGCGACGAAGATCGCACCGGCCTGACCGTGACCTCGCTCTCCTCGCTCTCGGCCGAGCCGCCGACCGTGATGTTCGGCCTCAACCTCTCCTCCTCGACCTACCCCATCCTCGCGCGCCATCGCAGTTTCGGCGTGAATTTCCTCAGCGCCGCGCAGAAGCAGGTCGCGGACCGCTTCGCCGGCCGCGGCGGCGAGAAGGGCCCGGCCCGCTATGCCGATGCCGAATGGAGCGAAGGCCGCACCGGCGCGCCGCTGCTGGAAGGCGCGCTGGCTGCGCTCGATTGCGAGCTGGAAGAGCTGATCGAGCGGCATTCGCACGCGATCGTCATCGGCCGGGTGCGCGAGGTCCGGCTCGGCTCCAACGACGCCGCCCTTCTCTACTGGCGCGGCGATTACGAGCGGCTCGGCTGGATGGCCGAGGAGGCGGTGACCGCGCTCGGCCTCCGCTCCGCCTGATCTCTTGAACGACAGCGAAATCCATGACCTACGCACTCAGCCTTCTCGACAAGACCCCCCTCATAGAGGGCGAAACCGCAGGCGCGGCGCTCCAGCGCACGGTGAGCCTCGCCCAGGCGGCGGAGCGTCTCGGCTACCATCGCTTCTGGCTGGCCGAGCATCATGACTTCCCCGGCCTCGTCAGCCCGGCGCCGGAGGTGTTCGCCGCCTATCTGCTGGCGCGCACGCAGCGCATCCGGATCGGTTCCGGCGGCGTGCTGCTGCCGCATTACAGCCCCTACAAGGTCGCGGAGACCTTCAACCTGCTGGCTTCGCTCGCACCCGGCCGCGTCGATCTCGGCATCGGCAAGGCGCCGGGCGGCCTGCCGCTCTCGACCAAGGCGCTGCGCGTGCTGCACGATCCGGCTCACGCGCCGTCCTTCGAGACTTTGCTGGACGAACTCGACGGCTTCCTCGCGCCGCCCGCCACGACGGATGGCCCACGGGACAAGGCGCGCGCCCTGCCCGTCCCGCCGGTGGCCCCGGAGCGTTTCCTGCTCGGCGCAAGTCCCGACAGCGCCCGGCAGGCCGGCGAGCGCGGCTGGCACTTCGTCTTCGCCGGCCATCACAACGGCGATCCCAAGGCGATCGAGGTGAGCCTCAACGCCTATGCGAAGGCCGGCGGAACGGCTGGCCTGCTGCTCGCCGTCGCGGCCTTCGCCGCCGAAACGGCCGAGGAGGCGCAGAGCCTGACGGAGAGCCACCGCGTCGTCCGTCTAACGCTCGACAACGGCCAGACCCTCAATCTCGGCAGCGAGGAGCAAGCGGCCGAATATGCCCGCCAGGCCGGAGTCGCCTCCCACAGCACCGAGATCCGCAAGCCACATATCCTCGCCGGCACGCCCGAGCAGGTCCGGCGCGAGCTCGATGCGCTCCACGCCCGCTTCGGCATCGCCGAATTCGTCATCGACACGCCGAATGCCCTGACCAGCCGGCGCCTCGCTTCCCTCACGCTGCTGGCCGGCGAGAGGCCGGCTCTCGCGGCCTGACCCTCCCTTTCGAAAGGACTGATCCCATGTCCCGCACCCGCCTCACCTTCGGCCTGATGCTCCAGGGCGCCGGCAGCCACATGAACGCCTGGCGCCACCCGAGCAATCCGGCCGATGCCAGCGTCAATCTCGATTTCTTCATCCGCAACGCCCGCAAGGCCGAGGAGAACGGCATCGCCTTCGCCTTCGTCGCCGACGGGCTCTACATCAACGAGAAGTCGATCCCGCACTTCCTCAACCGCTTCGAGCCGCTGACCATCCTCTCTGCGCTGGCGACGGTGACGAAGAAGCTCGGCCTCGTGGGCACGGTCTCGACCTCCTATAGCGACCCCTACACGATCGCCCGGCAATTCGCCTCGCTCGACCTGATCTCGGGCGGCCGCGCCGGCTGGAACGCTGTCACCTCCCCGCTGGAAGGCTCCGGCCGCAACTACAGCCGCCCGCATCCCGAGCATTCGCTGCGCTACGAGATCGCGCAGGAATATCTCGACGTCGCGAAGGGCCTCTGGGATTCCTGGGACGACGACGCCTTCGTGCGCGACCGCGAGGCCAGCCGCTTCTTCGATCGCGACAAGCTGCACACGCTGAACCACAAGGGCCGTTTCTTCCAGGTCGAGGGCCCCCTCAACATCCAGCGCTCGCCGCAGGGCCAGCCGGTGCTGTTCCAGGCCGGCGCCTCCGAATCCGGCATCGGTCTCGCCGGCCGCCATGCCGACGCGGTCTTCGCCAACCATGTACCGCTGGAGGAGGCGCAGGCCCTCTATCGCGCGATCAAGACCAGCGCCGTCGCCCATGGCCGCAGCGCCGACGACGTGAAGCTCTTCCCCGGCGCCGGGCCGATCGTCGGCCGCACCGCCGCCGAGGCGGAGGAGAAATACCAGGCCATCCGCAACCTCGTCTCGATCGAGGACGCGCTGGCCTATATCGGCCGTTATTTCGACCATCACGACTTCAGCGCCTATCCGCTCGACGCGCCCTTCCCGGACCTCGGCGATATCGGCAAGAACAGCTTCCGCTCCACCACCGATCGCATCAAGCGCAACGCCGTCCTGAAGCGCCAGACCTTGCGCGAAGCGGCGCTCGAGGCCGCCACGCCCCGCACCGACCTGATCGGCTCGGCCGAGGAGATCGCCGGCAGGCTGATCGAGCGCGTCGAAGCGCAGGCCGCCGACGGCTTCGTGCTCGGCTTCCCGGTGATCGGCCAGGGGCTCGACGATTTCGTCGAACTCGTGATCCCGGTGCTGGAGGAGCGCGGCGTCTATGACCGCAATCTGCCGGGCACGACGCTGCGCGATCATCTCGGCTTAGCCCGCCGCGAGAGCCGCTACGCCACCCCCGCGGATGCCCAGCCGGCCCGCCGCGCGAGCTGAGCCAGCGCCTCACACCCATCACGGAAAGGCTCCCGCCATGGCCGACGAATTCTTCTACACCACCCCGCTGCACCCCCTCGCCCAGCCCTTGGTCGAGCAGCTCACTTGGGAATATGCCACGCGCTATGGCAGCCAGTTCGGCGAGCCGCCCGGCGCCGAGATGAGCCGCTACCCGGCCGAGCTCTTCGCCCCGCCGGACGGCAATTTCGTCCTGCTGCTGCGCGACGGCCAACCCATCGCCGGCGGCGCCTTCAAGCGCTACGACGAGCGCACGGCCGAGATGAAGCGCATCTGGACCCATAGCGACTTCCGTCGCCAGGGGCTCGCCCGCCGCATCGTCGCCGAGGTCGAGGCGCAGGCGATCCGCCAGGGCTACAGCAAGATCTATCTGACCACCGGCTTCCGCCAGCCCGAGGCCAAGGGCCTCTATCTGGAGACCGGCTACACCCCGCTCTTCGACGTCTCGGCCGATCCCGCGTTCTACCGGAAGTTGCCCTTCGAGAAGGAGCTCTCCGTGCTCCCGGCCTCGCTGCCGCGCCCGTCCGAGGCTCACGCCGCCCGCGACGCCGCCTGACCGGGCCGCTTCTCCCTCTCCCATAACAAGAAGAGCCAGCCATGACCCTCGCCAGCGATTTCGCGGGCTTGCCCTCGCACGCCCAGAATTCAGCCCCGCACCGCGATTTCAGCCGCTACCGCATCGTTCCCGCCCGCTATCCCGGACGGACCGTCGGCACGGTCTTCGCCGCCGTCGTGATCTTCGCGATCGTGAATTCGGTGCTCTCCAATCCGCGCTGGGGCTGGGACGTCTTCGCGGAGTGGTTCTTCGCCGAACCCGTGCTGGTCGGGCTCGGCCGCACGCTGTTCCTGACGCTGCTCGGCACGGTCTTCGGCTTCCTGTTCGGGACCTTGCTGGCGCTGGCAAGGGTCTCCGGCTCGCCGCTGCTCGCCTCTTTGTCCTGGGGCTATGTCTGGCTCTTCCGCTCGATCCCGCTGATCGTGCTGCTGCTGATCCTGAACAATCTCGGCTATCTCTACAGCACGATCTGGCTCGGCATTCCCTTCACCGATATCAGCTTCGGCTCCTGGCAGACGACGCAGCTGATCACGCCGTTCTTCGCGGCCGTGCTCGGGCTCACGCTGAACGCCGCCGCCTTCTCCTCCGAGATCGTGCGCGGCGGCATCCTCGCCGTCGACCAGGGCCAGCATGAGGCTGCGGCCGCGCTCGGCCTGCCGAAGCATCGGCAGGTCTCGCGGATCGTGCTGCCGCAGGCGATGCGCTCGATCCTGCCGACCGCATTCAACGAGATCATCAGCCTCGCGAAGGGCACCAGCCAGGTCTACATCCTCGCCCTGCCGGAGCTGTTCTACACGATCCAGGTGATCTACCGGCGCAATCTCGAGGTGATCCCGCTGCTGATGGTGGCGACGGTCTGGTACCTCGTCATCCTCAGCGTGCTCTCCTTCTTCCAGCGCCATATCGAGCGGCACTATGCCCGCGGCGCGCTGCGTAATCCGCCGCCGTCCGCGATCGACACCGCCCTGCGCTGGCTCGGCCGGAACCGCATCGCCACCGCGACGGCTGGCGCCGGCTTCACCGCCCCGACGCAGACCCCTGCCGCGCCGCGCACGGCTTCGCTGGCCACGCTTTCCCCGCGCAGCGGCGGCGAAATCCGCATCAGCCATGTCTCGAAGAGTTTCGGCCCGCTCAAGGTGCTCGACGATGTCAGCCTGTCGCTGCGTCCCGGCAGCGTCACCGCCATCATCGGCCAGTCCGGCTCGGGCAAGTCGACGCTGCTGCGCTCGATCAACCATCTGGAGCGCGTCGACGAGGGCTTCATCGCCATCGACGGCGAGCTGATCGGCTACCGGCAGGACGGCGAGACGCTCTACGAATTGAAGGAGAAGGACATCCTGGCCCGGCGCGTCGATGTCGGCATGGTCTTCCAGAACTTCAATCTCTTCCCGCACCTGACCGCGATCGAGAACATCGCCGAGGCGCCGGTGACCGTGCGCGGCCTCTCCCGCGAGCAGGCCCTGACGGAGGCGCAGGAACTGCTCGCCCGGGTCGGCTTGGCCGAGAAGGCGAACGCCTATCCGCGCCAGCTCTCCGGCGGCCAGCAGCAGCGCGTCGCCATCGCCCGCGCGCTCGCCCTCAAGCCCAAGGTCCTGCTCTTCGACGAGCCGACCTCGGCGCTCGACCCCGAGCTCGTCGGCGAAGTCCTCGACGTCATCAAGGAGCTCGCCCGCTCCGGCACGACGCTGGTCATCGTCACCCATGAGATCGGCTTTGCCCGCGAGGTCGCCGACCAGGTCGTCTTCATGGAAGCCGGCCGCATCGTCGAGAGCGGTGCGCCGGCCGATGTCCTCGGCAATCCCAGCCACAGCCGCACCCGCGAATTCCTCGCCAAGGTGCTCTGACCTCACCCGCCCGCCAGACAAGGAAACCGACCATGATCACGCGACGCAATTCGCTCAGCCTCCTCGCCGGCGCCGCTTCGGCTGCCATCCTCCCCGCCCGCGCCTTCGCGCAGCAGGCGATCGACCTCTCACCCGAGCAGCCGGGCCGCCCCCGCGCGCAGATCGACGAGGCCGCGGTCAAGCTCCTCGCCAAGGACGTGAAATTCGCGAAGGACGGCGTCTTCACCGTCGCCAACAATACCGGGCGCTTCCCCTTCGGCGGCTATGCCGACGACACCAAGACGATCATCGGTGCGGAGCCCGACATCGCCCAGCTCGTCGCCGATGCGCTCGGCCGCAAGCTGGAAGTCGTCCCAACCGCCTGGGCCGACTGGCCGCTCGGCGTCACCTCCGGCAAATTCGACGCGGTGATCTCCAACGTCACCGTCACCGAGCAGCGCAAGGAGAAGTTCGACTTCTCGACCTATCGCAAGGATCTGCTCGGCTTCTATGTGAAGAAGGACAACGAGATCGTCATCCGCGAGCCGCGCGATGTCGCCGGCCTCAAGATCATCGTCGGCGCCGGCACCAATCAGGAGCAGATCCTGCTGCGCTGGAACGAGGCCAATCTGAAGGCCGGCCTGAAGCCCGTCGACATCCAGTACTATGACGACGATGTCGTGCTCTATCTCGCGCTCGAATCCGGCCGCGCCGACGCCTATCTCGGCCCGAACGCCCTGCTGAGCTACAAGGCCGCGCGCGAGAACAAGACCCGGCTCGCCGGCAATTTCTCCGGCGGCTGGCCCATCCTCGCCGAGATCGCGGTGACGACCCGCAAGGGCGCGGGCTTCGCCGAAGCGATCACCAAGGCGCTCAACACCCAGATCAAGAACGGCAACTACGCCAAGGTGCTGGCGCGCTGGAACCTCTCCGCCGAGGCGATCGAGGAATCGCGCACCAACCCGCCCGGCCTGCCGAAGGCGTGAGCGCATCGCACGACCGCGGACACTTTCGAGAACTGGAGACCATCATGATCCCGCGACGGACCCTGCTGTCGCTGCTCGTCGGCGCGCTTGGCGCCACGAGCCTGCCCGCCCTCGCCCAAGCCCCCTTCGATCTCGGCCCCGAACAGCCCGGCCGCATCCGTGTCGAGAAGGACCCGGCCGCCGTCGCCGCCGTGCCCAAGGGCTTCAAATTCGTCGAGCCCGGCGTCTTCACCGTCGGCATCAGCCCGGGCGGCCCGCCGCTCGCGACCTATGCCACCGACGCCAAGACCGTGGTCGGCGCCGATCCGGATTTCGCACAGCTCATCGCCGATAGCCTCGGCCTGAAGCTCAACCTCGTGCCGCTCGCCTGGGCCGACTGGCCGCTCGGCCTCGCCTCCGGGAAATACGACGCCGTCATCTCCAATGTCGGTGTCACCGAGCAGCGCAAGGAGAAGTTCGACTTCTCGACCTATCGCCTCGGCCTGCATGGCTTCTTCGTGAGGGCCGACAGCAAGGTTACCAGCATCAGGGAGCCGAAGGACGCGGCGGGCCTGAGCCTCAGCGTCGGTGGCGGCACCAATCAGGAGCGTATCCTGGTCGAATGGAGCAAGCAGAACGTCGCGGCCGGCCTGAAGCCGCTCGAACTCCAGCTCTATGACGACGAGGCCGCCCGCCTCGTCGCGCTGCGCGCCGGCCGCGTCGATGTCGTCGTGCAGCCGCATGCCCAGCTCGTCTTCATCGCGGCCCGCGACAAGGACATCAAGCGCGTGGGCACGCTCAGCGCCGGCTGGCCTCTGAAATCCGATGTCGCGATCACCACCCGCAAGCGCAGCGGCCTCGTCGACGCCCTGACGCTCGCCACCAACAACCTGATCAAGTCGGGCACGTATCGGCAGGCGCTGGCCCGCTGGGGGATCGAGGAGGAAGCGGTGGAGCGCTCCGAGACCAATCCGCCCGGCCTGCCCAAATACTGACCAGACGAACCGGCTGACATGACAAAGCTATCGATCCGGCACATCGCCTTCCTGACGCCCGGCAATTACGACGATGCCGATCCCCGCCGCGGGCTCGGAGACACGCTCTCGCTCTTCGAGCATGGCGAGGCCATCGGCTTCGACAGCGCCTGGATACGCCAGCGCCATCTCGAACCCGGCGTCTCCTCGGCGGCCGCATTCCTCGCCGCCGCGACCCAGCGCACGCGCCGGATCGGGCTCGGTACGGCGGTCATCCAGATGGGCTACGAGAACCCGTTCCGGCTGGCGGAGGATCTCTCGCTGGTCGACGTGCTCTCGGACGGGCGATTGAACATCGGCTTGAGCGCTGGCCCGCCTCCCTTCGGCAAGCTCTTGGGCGATCGCCTCTTCGACGGCGACCCGTCGACGATCGACTTCTCGCATGCCCGCGTCGCCCGTCTCGCTGCGAACATCGAAGGCGAATGGCTCGGCGAGGCCGATACCCGCATCACTTCGGCTGCCGGCGAGCATCGCCCGCGCCTGCGCCCGCATGCACCGGGCCTGCGCCAGCGGCTCTGGTACGGCGGCGGCTCGCTACGCTCGGCCCGTTGGGCAGCGGAGAACGGCTTCCACCTGCTCGTCGGCAACATCAATACGGCTGAGGACACCGACGATTTCTTCGAGGCGCAGCGGCGCCATATCGAGACCTTCCGCACGCATTGGCGGGGCGAAGACGAGCCCCGCATCGCTGTCGGCCGCGTCATCGTCCCGCTCGACGGGGCCGACACGGCAACCCGCCAGCGCTATCGCGACTATGCCGCCAGCCGGCACGCCCGAACGCTTGGCCCCCAGGGGGAGCGACGGACCCAGTTCGCACCGGATCTCGTCGGCACGGCCGATGAGCTGATCACACGCCTCGCGGCGGACCCGGTCCTGCCGCTCGTCGACACGCTGCGGCTGGAGTTGCCCTATAATTTCAGCATCGACGATTACCGCCAGATCACGGCCGATTTCGCGAACCTCGTCGCCCCCGCGCTCGGCTGGCGCAGAGGCGTGGAGCTGAAGGGCGCGGCTTGATCGGTCACAACCTGCCGGCACCTGATCTCAGTAGCTCCGCCCCTAGTCATTCCGGGGCTTCGCACAGCGAAGAACCCGGAACCCACGACCAGGTGAGCGGCGCGCAACCGAACACGCGATGTCCGGCCCAGTCGTGGATTCCGGGTTCGCGCCTGCGGCGCGCCCCGGAATGACAACGGTGGCGCCGGCGATTCAACCGATCTGACTGACCCTACCGCTCCTCGATGGCGAGCACGGCGAAACTCGCAAGCCAGTGCTCGCCCATATAGTCGCCGGCGATATGCGGCAGCCCGGTTTCGAGATGCAGCTTGGCGGCGTTCGCGATGACCGGACGCCGCACGTCCCATTCCGGCAACGCCGCAGCCAGCGCGCTCCAGCACCAGGCGCGGCTGAGATTGAGCCCGTCGAGATGCGCGATCTTGCCGTCGGTCCGGTCGGTCACGGTCGCCGGCTTGAACAGGATCGCCGGCTGCTGCTGCGCGATGCGCGGCAGGAAGCGCTCGAACCAGGGCAGGAACTGTTCCGCCGGCAGCAGGCGGCGCATGCATTCCGCCTCGATCAGCGCCGAGGACTGGAAATCGTCGCCGCTGGGCTCGCCCCAGGCCGGGCAATCCTCGTCGGCGCCATACCAGCGCAGGGCCGTCTCGCGCAGCAGGGTCAGGAAGGCGCCATCACCGGTGGCATCGGCATAATCGGCCGCCATCCGCAGGCCGAAAGCCGTATTGAAATGCGTGCCGACCCGCACCGGATAGGTCGCGATCGGCAGGAAATCGCGGAAGCGCTGGGCAAACGCTTCGGCGAGCGGTTCCAGCGCGCGGCCCCACCGCCCGTCATCGAGCCCGTTCAGCTCGGACGCGAGCTTGAGCAGCCAGCCCCAGCCATAGGGTCGCTTGAAGCCGCGCGCCGTGGGCTGGGCGAGATAGGCCCATTCGACCGCGATCTTCTCCGGGACAAGCTGCGCATCGAACAGCGCGACGATATCGGCCGCCGCCTCCATCTTGGGATAGCGCCGCAGCAGTCGCGCCAGCATCCAGTAGCTGTGCACGCACGAATGCCAGTCATAGCTGCCGTAGAACACCGGATGCAGCTGACTCGGCGTCCGCGCATCCTGCGGGCCGGCCAGCGTATGGTCGGGCTTGTTGGGATACTCGCGACGGACATGGCCCAGTGCGATCCGGGCGAAGCGCTGGGCGATCTCTTCGGTCAGCATGGGGATGGTCATGAGGCGGTTGTCTCCGAGGCCGCGCAACCTAGCAGCGTTTACGTCTCCGCAAACAGGCATCTGCCGTCGGGCTTGCAACCCCGCCATCTCCTGCCGTCGGGTCCCCTTGCCCGTTCCGTATGATCTAACGAGCCAGCGTGCTCCCGCAGGCCTCGGCCGGGCGGTCAGCGCTGCCAACCAGTCTGCCCAAGGGGAAACACCGTGGACCTGCCTGCCAACGCCTTCAAGGCCGCGCTGAAGCGCGGCGAGCTTCAGATCGGATTGTGGAGCAGCCTGTGCAGCCCGATCGTCTCCGAGATCATCAGCCAGAGCGGCTTCGACTGGATCCTGGTCGACACCGAGCACTCCCCCAATGAACCGCCCGATGTCCTCGCCCAGTTGCAGGCCCTGAAGGGCGGCACCGCGACCCCGATCGTACGCCCGGCCTGGAACGATGCGGTGCTGCTGAAGCGCCTCCTCGATATCGGCGTGCAGGCCGTGCTCGTGCCTTTCGTCCAGAATGCCGAGGAGGCGCGTAAGGCCGTCGCCGCCTGCCGCTATCCGCCGGCCGGCATCCGCGGCATCACGGTCAGCGGTCGCGGCAGCCATTACGGGCGCGTGCCGGACTATCTCAAGCGCGCCGATGGCGAGATCTGCGTTCTGGTGCAGGTCGAGACCGGCGAGGCGCTGAGCCGTATCGAGGAGATCGCCTCGGTCGAGGGCGTCGACGGCGTCTTCATCGGCCCGGCCGATCTCTCGGCCTCGCTCGGCCATATCGGCAATCCCAGCCATCCCGAGGTCCAGGCCGCGATCCAGGATGCGGTGAAGCGCCTGACCGCGATCGGCAAGCCGGCCGGCATCCTGACGCCGTCGGAGCCCGATGCGCGCCGCTATATCGAATGGGGTTATCGCTTCGTCGCCGTCGGCTCCGATCTCGGCCTCATGACCAAGCATGCCGACGCGCTGGCCAAGGCTTTCGCCGGGCAGCGCTGATCGACGCGCTTTGGATTCTGGATCGGGCCACAGCGGCTTCGAACCACCCTTGTCATTCCGGGGCTTCGCGTAGTGAAGAACCCGGAACCCACGACCGGGCGAGCTGCTCGCAATCGAACACCGTTGTCCCACCCAGTCGTGGGTTCCGGGTTTGCGCCTGCGGCGCGCGCCGGAATGACAAGGGTGGTTCGAAGCCGGAAACGACCCGCAATTGTCGGCAACGCCCAGGCCGGGGCGCTAGTCCCGGCCCTCACTCGATCTTCACATTCGCCTTCTGCGCGACTTCGGCCCAGCGTCTGGTCTCGGAGGCGATATGGGCGGTGAACTGCTCCTGGCTCGACCCGACGGGATCGACGCCGAGCTTCTTCAACTGCTCGATCACCGCCGGCTCCCGCATGATCGCCTGCGTCTCGGTCGAGAGCTTGGCGACGATCTCCTTCGGTACGCCGGAGGGCGCGAAGAAGCCGTGCCATGAGCTGGCATCGTAGCCCGGGATGAACTCCGCCAGCGCCGGCAGGTCCGGAGCGACTTCGAGCCGCTTCGGCGTCGCGGTAGCGAGCGCGCGGATCTTGCCCTCCTGCACATGCGGCCAGGCGATGGTGATGTTGTCGAAGGTGATCTGGATCTGGCCGCCGAGCAGATCCTGCGTCACCTGCCCGCTCGAGCGATAGGGCACATGCACCATCTCGGTGCCGGTCGAGACCTTGAACAGCTCGGCCGCCATATGGGTCGAGGTGCCCGCCCCCGAAGAGCCGAACGAATACTTGCCGGGGTTCTTCTTCAGGAGGTCGATCAGCTCCGGCACGGTATTGGCCGGCAGGTCGATATTGACCATCAGGATGTTCGGCACGCTCGCCACCTGCGAGATCGGCGCGAAATCCTTGATGTGGTCGAAGGGCAGCTTGGTATAGACGGCCGGGTTGATCGCATGGCTCGACACCGTGCCCATGGTCAGCGTGTAGCCGTCGGCCGGCGCCCGCGCGACGGCCGCGACGCCGGTATTCCCGCCCGCTCCCGGCCGGTTCTCGATGATGAACTTGCCGCCGAGCCGCTGGCCCAGCCGGTCAGCCAGGACGCGCCCGAGCAGGTCCGTGGTGCCGCCGGCCGCGAAGGGCACGACGATGGTGACGACCTTGCTGCCGGGATAGTCGCCCTGCGCGAAGGCGGGGCCTGCTGCAGCAAGGCAAGCGGCGGCGATGATGGTTCTGCGCGTGATGCTCATCGGTTCGTTCCTCCCGGTAGCGGCCAATCCGCTTGCGCCTCATGACGGGCGCTTGTCCTGATCGATAACACAGGATCGCGACCTTGAAATCTGAAATTTCAGATTGCCGCATCTCAGACTTTGTGCTGTCTGATGGCGAGGCGCTGGAGCCGCTGCCGCGATGAAGCGGTCAGGCCCAGCGCCCCGGAAGAACCATGTTGCAGCCTGCCGTCGAACCCGTTGCGCCCGATCTGCTGCGTTCGCTGCGCGAGCACGTCCATGAGCGCCTGCGCCGCGCCATCGTCGCCGGCCGCTTCCGCAATGGCGAGCGATTGAACGAGCGCCATCTCGCCGAGATGCTCGGCGTCAGCACGACGCCGGTGAAGGACGCAATCCGCAAGCTGGAGAGCGAGGGACTGGTCCGCACGGAGGCGCGTCGCGGTGTCTTCGTCGAGTTCTCGCCCCGTCAGGCATTGGAAATGGCGCTCGGCCGCGCCGCGCTCGAAAGCGTCATGGCCCATATCGCCGCGAACCACCTGACCGAGGACGGCGCGGCCGAACTCGGCAGGCTGATCGCCGAGATGGAGCAGGCGACCGAGCATGGCGACCTTGAAGACCTCGTCGCGCTGAACGAGGCCTATCACCGCGCGATCCACCGCATCTCCGGCTGCACCTATCTGGAGCGCCGCCTCGACGGCCAGCGCATGTACGACCATGCCCAGCGCATCGCCCTGCACTCAGAACTGGACGAGCGCCGGAGAGGCTTCGAGGAACATCGCGACATCTACGAGGCGCTCCTGGCGCGCGATCCCGCGCGCGCCGAACTCAGGATGCGCCGTCACATCGTCCGCTCGGCGAAGGCCCATGTCAGGCTGGTCTTCGGCGCGGATGCGGAGGGACTGGATTATGACGAATGACAAGGTCCGCCGCGCGCTGCGCGGCATTTCCGGCGTGCATGTCACCGCCTGGAAGGCGGATGGCGAGGCCGACTGGGCGCTAACCGGCCGGATCGTCCGGCGCATCGCGGAAGCCGGCATTCATAACATCGTCTCGGCCGGCAATACCGGCGAGTTCTACCCGATGACGACGGCCGAGGTGGAACGCTCGCACGCCACCGCCGCCGAAGCCGCCGCCGGCAAGGCGCTGGTCACGGCCGGCGTCGGCCGCTCGCTGCGCGAGGCCATCGCCACCGGCAAGCTCGCGGCCAAGGCCGGCTGCGATGCCGCGATGGTGCATCACCCGCTCGATCCCTTCGCCGCCCCGCAATCCCAGGCCGACTACATCCTCGCCATTGCCGAGGCGCTGCCGATCCCGCTCGTCGCTTACATCCGCTCGGATGCGATCGGCGTGAAGGACCTGATCCGGGTCGCAACCCATCCCAACGTCGCCGGCGTGAAATTCGCCTCGAACAACATGATGCTGCTGGCTGATTGTGTGCGCGAGACCGAGGGCTCCTCTGCCAACTGGATCTGCGGCCTCGCCGAGGGCTGGGCCGCGCCCTTCCATGCGCTGGGCGCTCGCGGCTTCACCTCTGGGCTTATCAATGTAGCTCCCGAGCGCTCGCTCGCCGTCTGGCGCGCGCTGGAGGCCGGTGATTACGACACGGCGCGCCGCGAGGTCGACGCCATCGCCGGCTTCGAGAAGCTGCGCACGAAATACGGCAACGGCGCCAATGTCACGGTGGTGAAGGAGGCGCTGGGCCTGCTAGGCACGAATGTCGGCCCGGTGCGCCTGCCCGGCCTGCCGGAGCTGAACGAGGCCGAGCGGGCGGAACTGCGCGGCATCGTGTCGAGCTGGGGTAGCCAGCGCGCCGCAGCGGAATAACCTCTGTCATTCCGGGGCATCGCGCAGCGATGAACCCGGAACCCACGACCGGGTGAGCCCTTCACAGCAGGCGGACACCGTCTGACCCAGTCGTAGGTTCCGGGTTCGACCCTACGGGTCGCCCCGGAATGACAAGCCATTGAGCCAACAAAGAACATCGTCGAGGAAACGCCAATGTCCGCCCGCCCCCGCAAGACGCCCGAGACCCTGCGTAGCTGGCGCTGGTTCGGCGCGAGCGACCTGCGCTCCTTCGGGCATCGCTCGCGGGCGCTGCAGATGGGCTTCGGCCATGAGGAGTTCATGGGCAAGCCGGTCATCGGCATCATCAACACCTGGTCCGAGATCAATCCCTGCCACACCCATCTGCGCGACCGTGCGGAAGCGGTGAAGCGCGCGGTCTGGGCGGCCGGCGGCTTCCCGATCGAAATCCCCGTCATGTCGGTTTCCGAACAATATCAGAAGCCTACGACCATGCTCTATCGCAATTTCCTCGCGATGGAGACCGAGGAATCGATCCGCTCCCACCCGCTCGACGGCGCCGTGCTGCTCGGCGGCTGCGACAAGTCCACGCCGGCCCTGATCATGGGTGCCTGCAGCGCCGGCCTGCCCTTCATCTTCGTGCCGGCCGGGCCGATGCTGCGCGGCAACTGGGCCGGCAAGGTGCTGGGCTCGGGCGCAGATGTCTGGAAATACTGGGCCGAGAAGGAGGCCGGCAACATCACCGACGGCCAGTGGAAGGACATGGAGAGCAGCATCGCCCGCTCCTATGGCACCTGCATGGTGATGGGTACGGCCGCGACGATGATGAGCCATGCCGAGGTGCTCGGCCTCACCCTGCCCGGCGCCTCCGCCATCCCCGCCGCCGACGCCGCCCATCCCCGCATGGCCGCCGCCGCCGGCAAGCGCATCGTCGAGATGGTCTGGGAGGACCTGACGCCCGACCAGATCCTCACCCGCAAGAGCTTCGAGAACGCGCTGACCGTGCATATGGCCGTTGCCGGCTCGACCAATGCGATCATCCATCTCGTCGCCATGGCCGGCCGCGCCGGCGTGCCGCTGACGCCCGATGATTTCGACGCCTTCTCGCGCAACGTCCCGGTCATCGCGAACCTGCGCCCCTCCGGCGATTTTCTGATGGAGGACTTCTTCTATGCCGGCGGCCTGCCGGCCCTGCTGAAGCAGCTCGAAAGCAAGCTCCACACCGACGCGATGACGGTGACCGGCAGGCCGATCGCCGAGACCATCGCGCTCGCCCAGGTCTATGACGACAACGTCATCCGCCCGCTCGACAAGCCGGTCTCGACCGCCAACGGCCTCGCCGTCCTCAAGGGCAATCTCGCTCCGGACGGTTGCGTCATCAAGCCTTCGGCCGCCGAGCCGCGCCTGCTCAGGCATTCCGGCCCGGCGCTGGTCTTCGAGCACTATGATGCGATGATGCAGGCGGTGAACGACGAGAACCTCGACGTCACCGCCGACCATATCATGGTGCTCAAGAACTGCGGCCCGGTCGGCGGCCCCGGCATGCCGGAATGGGGCATGCTGCCGATCCCGAAGAAGCTGCTGAAGCAGGGCGTGCGCGATATGCTGCGCATTTCGGATGCCCGCATGTCCGGCACCAGCTATGGCGCCTGCATCCTCCATGTCGCGCCGGAGGCCTATATCAAGGGCCCGCTCGCGGCGGTGCAGACGGGAGACATCATCAGCGTCGATGTCGAGGCGCGCAGCATCTCGGTCAACCTGACCGAGGCCGAGATCGCCGCCCGCCTCGCCGTCTGGACGCCACCCGACCGCGACTATCCGCGCGGCTGGGGCAAGATGTCGGCGGCCCATATCCGCCAGGCCGACAAGGGCTGCGATTTCGACTATCTGGAGGGGACGGCGAAGGTGGCGGAACCCGAGATCCACTGATGCAGGATATCCGCGACATCGAGCGCATCGCCGTCATCGGCGCCGGGTTGATCGGCAGCTCATGGGCCGCGCTCGCGATGGGCCACGGCCTGAACGTTTCGGCCTATGATCCAGCCCCCGGCGCGGAGGAGAAGTTCCGCCACGCCGTCGAGCGGGCGCGAAACCAGCTCGCCGAGCTCGGACTGGCCAATACCGGCCAGTATCGGTTCACGAACGATCTCGATGAAGCCTTGCAAGAGGTTGATTTCGTTCAGGAGAATGGGCCGGAAAACGAACCGGCCAAGCGCGCGCTGCTCGCCCGGCTCGATGCCGCGCTGCCGCCGGACGTGACCATCGCCAGCAGCACCTCGGCCCTGCTGCGCAGCGCGATCGTCGCCGATTGCAAGGACAAGCGCCGGGTGATCGTCGCGCACCCCTTCAACCCGCCGCATCTCGTGCCGCTGGTCGAGATCGTCGGCGAGGACGAGGCAGTCGTCGCAAAGGCCGCCGCCTTCTATCGCAGCCTCGACAGGCGTCCGGTCATCCTCCAGCGCGAAATGCCCGGCCACGTCGCGAACCGCTTGGCCTCGGCGCTCTATCGCGAGGCCGTCCATCTGGTCGAGCAGGGCGTCGCCAGCGTCGCCGAGATCGACGCCGCGCTCTGCAACGGTCCCGGCCTGCGCTGGGCCCTGATGGGCCCGCACATGACCTATCATCTCGGCGGCGGCGAAGGCGGCATCGCCGGCTATCTCGCCCATCTCGGGCCGAGCCAGGTCCGGCGCTGGCAATCCCTGGGAACGCCTTCGCTGGACGCGGACGTCCAGCACAAGATCATCGAAGGCGTCGCCGAGGAAGCGGCAGGGCGCACGATCGCGCAGCTCGAGGAGCGCCGCGACGAAGGCCTGCTGGCCCTGCTGCGCGCCCGCAGGCTGATCAGCGAGTAAGCCTCACAGTTCCGCGTCGAAGGCGATGGCATCGAAGGCCGCCCTCACCCGGCCCAGCGCCTGTGCGGTGACATAGGCATAGGCTCGCTCGGGCGATTGCGCGGCGACACCCCGGTCGGTGCCTTGCACGTTGATCTCCAGCGAGACCGTGGCCGTGACGCTCGGCGTCGCCCGCATCGGCACAGGCAGGCTCAGGCTCTGCCGGCTCGCAGCCGCAGCAGCCTGATAGGCATCGATCAGCACCTGCCCGTCCTGCTTCAGATAGTAGCGCCGGCAGAGCATCTGCTCGATCGAGAGCGGACGCGCTGCCCAGTTCGTGGCGAGCCGCCCACGCTCCAGCTTGATCCGCGCGAAGCTGACGGCGCCCGCGCTCGGCGAGAGCCGCACCTGCAGCACGCCGGTATCGCCGGCAGCCGGCGTCAGCGTCACCGAGCGGCGCCCCGATCCGGTCGGAATCGTGCCGGACTGGCTGCCGATCGTCACCGCAAGGCTGCCGCCGGCCAGGTCATCGACCGAGAGCGTCAACGGCTGCCCGGCAAAGGACGCGAGCCCCCACAGCGCCGGCTCGACCGGCTGGACGATGGCTCCGGAGGTCAGGGCGATCGTGAAACCGCTCAGCGAGAGATTGGCGCCGCCCGTCACCGCCTTCCAGCGATCGAAGCCATAGGCACCCGCCGACAGCGCGCCGCCGGCGAAGCCGCGCTGATTGATCGCCATGTCGCCATTGACCAGCAGGTTCGCCCCGGCAGCCCAGGGCGAGGCCGGCAGAGCCGCACTGCCCGACGCGCGGTCGATCGCCAGCGCATCATGCCAGGCCGAGCCGTCGGCGCTGACCTTGACCCGGAAATCATCATCGCCCGCGAGGCCGAACTCGGCCCGGCCCGACCAGTTGCTCTGGAACAGCAGGCTCGCGGTGTTGCCCGCCGTGTTCTTGTTGATCTTCAATCGGTGGTCGCTGCCGGCATGATTGAACAGGGTGGCATCCGAGGACACGGCAAGCCGGTTGGTCGTATCGGCGGTCGCGTTCACGCCCCAGCGCTCGGCGCCGAGGCTGCTGAGCGGGCTGTCGCGGCGCCATTCCGCCCCGGTCCAGAGATTGTGCTCTTCCTCGTCGATCACCCAGGCCTGCCAGCCGGCGCGCGGCACGAGGAAGGTCCAGCCGCCATCCTCGAACAGCGCGATCTGGTCGGTGCGGCCCGCGAAGGCGCCGGTGCCGCCGGCCGGCACGATATAGGCCGAGAGCTCGGTCGGCGAGACCGGCGGCGCCGTCTGCGTGCGGCTGTCGACCGTGAGATGGATCAGCCCGTCGAGCCGGATCAGGGCATCGTTATGGGTGACGTGCTTCTGCGCCTGCCCGGCGGCGAGCAGCGGCAGCGAAAGACGGGGCGTATCGGTCATGGGGCCTCGCGGACGGGGATTTCAGCGAGGCGGATTATCGGACGGCCGGAAGGACCGGGGATAAGCTCAGCCGAAGCGGCGCGGCCGCAATCCGGCGTGGAACCAGTTGATCAGCGAGTAGATGTCGTGGACCGGCAACCCGGTCGCCGCCTGCACGTCGGCCGCATAGGGCGGCATGTTCGTGCATTCGAGCACGATAGCGCCGACATCGGGATGGCGGGCGACGAGATCGAGCGCCGCCTGCACCACGTCCTGCCTGGCGAGCTCGATATCCATGTCGTCCTTCTCGGCCTTGATCAGGACGCGGAAGAACTCGCGCCCGTTCTCCGTACCGGTGACAGGCGTGTCGAGCGGCACGCCGGCCGCCTCCAGATGCTTCGGCGTCAACGAGGCCGCCGAGACCGTCACGACGCCGACGCGCTTGCCGGGCGGCAGCGTCGCCTGCACCCAGGGCACCTGCATCAGCGAGGAGGTCGCGACCGGCACGCCGACGGCCGCCGCAAGCTCGCGCTGGAACAGCGAGAGGAAGCCGCAATTCGTGGTGATCGCCTCGGCGCCGAGCCGGACGAGATCGCGCGCCGCCTCGACGAAATCCGGCAGCAGCCCGGCCGCCCCCTTGAGCACCACCTTCTCGGGGCTGGCACCGCCGACGACGCGATAGAGCACCGGGAACGGCCAAGTCGTGCCATTGCCCATGTCGCCGGGGATGCGCGGGAACCGCGCCTCCAGCATCAGGATGCCCAGGGGGACCCCGTAGATTGCCTTGCCACCGCGGGCGATCCGCGCTGCGGACGATTCGGTCATCGAGCCTCCATCTGTCGACATGCCGGCATGGTATCCGCGACGCGCGACACCCGCCACCGGCTGGACCGTCGCAACGGAGCGAGAGAGAAGAGAAATTTCATGAGCTTCGGCTAGAAATCCCTGCTGCTGCCATTGCTTCGTCGTTTTTGCATCGCCATAAGACCGGCTCTTGCCCCGCTCTGGCGCGTGTCCGCTTGTGCTGGTCCGTATCTTGCCTGCCCCGCCTCGCCGTTCGTCCGGAGCCCGGTCTTGATCCTTTCGCTCGACAAGCTACGCCGCCTTGCCGTGATCGCGGGCTGGGCTGCCATGCTCGTGATCATGTTCTCGACGCTCTCGCCCATCGACGAGCGCCCGCACATCCCGTTCCTCGACGCGGATATCGAACGCTTCCTGGCCTATTTCGCCGCAGGAGCCGCCCTCGCCTTCGCCTATCCGCGGCAGCGCTGGCTCGTGCTGGCCGGCATCGTCGCCCTCGCCATCGGCCTCGAATGGCTCCAGACGCTCGAAGCGACGCGCCACGGCATGCCCCATGATGCGATCGTGAAGATCGTCGGTGCCAGCCTTGGCAGCGTCGCCGCCGCGGCCTTCGACACGATGGCGCAGCGGCTCCGCAAGCCCGCTTGATTCATCCTGGGACAGGCGCTGCCGGCAACCGCCGGCATGCCCCGCCTTTTCGGCCAGGAAGCCTCCCGTCCGCACCGATCTGACCCGCATCGCTGCGGCATGCGCCTTGCCACTCTACCCCCGATCATGATCCCGCGCCGGCATGTTGTGCCGCAACGGGACATGCGCGAGCCGGCCTGCGCCGGCGCGACTGGCCTGGGGGTTGGAATGAGCGTCAACGATCTGAGCGGCTTGCCGCAAGCGGTCCCTGACAATCGGTCGGGGCTCTGGCGGCTTTGGCTTGGACCGCTCACGGCGGCAAGCGACGCCGCCATGGTCGCCGCGCTCGTCTACGCCGTCTCGCTCGTCTATTACGTCGGCGCCACGGGCCAGCCTGGCGTCGACCGCTCCACGCCGGAACTGGCGGCGCTGCTTGCGACCCTGTTCGTCTTCGTCAACCTGATGCGCGGACGCTACCAGATCGGAAACTATCTCTCGGCCCAGGGCCAGATGGGCTCGGCCTTCGCGGTCTGGAACATCACCCTGGTCGTCTTCCTGGCCCTGCTCTTTCTCGCCAAGATCGCCGATCACTATTCGCGCGCCGTCATGGTCGCGACCTATCTCTGCGGAATCCCCGTCATCGCGCTGTCCCGCTCGGCGGTCGTCCGGCTGGTCGCCGCCGGCAGCAGGTCCGGGCGGATCACGGCCGAGCGCGCCTTCCTGATCGGGCGGGAGGCGAACATCATGTCCTTCGTGTCGCGCCACAAGCCCTGGCACATGGGCTTCGCGGTCACCGACGTCGCCTTCCTGAAATCGTCGGGAGAAGCCGGCGCGGCCGCCCTTGCCGCCGATCTCGCCGCCGCCGTGGCGAACTGCCGGAGCAAGCGGCCGGATGTCGTGTTCATCGCCGTCCCCTGGTCCGATCAGGACACCATCGCGGCTTGCGTCGACGCCTTCGCGAATCTGCCGGTCGCGATCCATCTCGCGCCCGAACCGATCATGGAGCGCTTCGGCAATTCGCATGTCGTCCATACCGGCACCTTGTCGAGCCTGCGGCTGACCCGTCAGCCGCTCTCGGCGGCCGAGGTCGCGGTCAAGCGCGCCTTCGACATCGCCGCCGCCTCCTGCGGCATCGTCCTGACCCTGCCGCTCCTCCTGCTGATCGCCGCGCTGATCCGGCTCGACTCCCCCGGCCCGGTGCTCTTCCGCCAGCGGCGTTACGGCTTCAACCAGCAGGCCTTCCGCATCTTCAAGTTCCGCACGATGACCACCACCGACGACGGCCAGGTCGTGGTGCAGGCCAAGCGCAACGATCCCCGGATCACACGGCTCGGCCATCTATTGCGCCGCTACAATCTCGACGAGCTGCCGCAGCTCCTGAACGTGATCGCCGGCGACATGTCGCTTGTCGGGCCGCGCCCCCACGCGCTCGCGCACGATATCGAGTTCGAGCGCAAGATCGCCAACTATGCCCGCCGTCACAACGTCAAGCCCGGCATCACCGGCTGGGCGCAGGTCAATGGCTTCCGCGGAGAGACCGATACGGACGAGAAGATGGCCGGGCGCGTCGCCTACGACCACTGGTACATCGACAACTGGTCGTTCTGGCTCGACATCACGATCCTGTTCCGGACCGTCCTGAGCAGGAAGGCCTTCGCGAACGCCCGCTGACGCCTTCGCCGCGATCAGCCCCGGCCGCCACGCCGGGGCGACACGGGGCCACGGGCCTGCGGGACTACGCCACGCAGCCTCTGCGTCAGGATGATGCGGAGGAAGGTCAGCGCCGCGCTCCCGAACCCCAGCCAGCGTCCGACCCGAAGAAGGCTGGAGAAGCCGCGCCGGGGGCCGAAAGCGAAATCCTGAAAGCTTCCGGGCTGGTTGAACCGCTTTCCGTAGATGCCCGCGGCGCTGCATTGCGCGCGGAACAGCCGGAAGCGTGTTTCCGGGAGATCGCTCACGATCACATCGGCGTTTGCCGCCGCGATATGATCGAGAACGGCGCGGTCGATCGGCTCCGAGAAATCGGCGTCGCAGATGCCGGCGATCTTCAGGGCCGGGAGAGCCGACGCGACGCGATCCCGCAGCGCGTAGATCGTGCGGCTGTCGCCGCCAAAGAAGAAAACCGTGCGCCCCCGCCCCGCGCAGTCACGCAGGAGTGCGGCAATCTCGCCGGCCTCGCCTTCCCGCTCGGGTACAGCGCGAATGCCGGCCCTGTCCTGGATAATGCCTGCCCGCACGATGGCCTCGACGCGAATACGGATTGCATCTCGAGACGAACGAGACGCGCCGCGAAGCGAGAGTGCCCCGATCGCAGCGGCTCATCCCAGCGCGATATGGTAAATTTTAGCGATACATGCCGTTGCGTCAATGCAAGGAATGGATCAGGCAACGAGACAGCGGTCGTCCCGGCAGGCCCTCAGGCGAAATGACGCCACACGGCGCGGCCGAGCCAGAGGCTCCAGCCGGCGACGACGATCATGGCCAGAATCACCGCGCCGACGATCAGGGAACGGCCGACCACGATGCTGACGATGCTCTCGGCGAATTCCGGTTCGTTATCGTTCGCCGCCCGCGGCGGCCGGCTGAAGCCGGGCGCTTGAACAGGTGCGGGGAAACGTCGCACGCGCTCAGGTCGCATGAAACTCTCTCGTAACGTTACGCAGGCATTAAAATCGTACCGCGGACAATGATCCAATTCGCGACAGAATAAAAGCACAAGATGCGCGCTCTCCCCAATCGGCGGGCCGGGCATCGGTGCCAAGCCCGCGCGAAGCGCGCTCAGCCGCCATATTGCGTGTCGGAAACCTGCTCCATCCAGTCGACGACCTTGCCGTCCTGAACCTCCTGGATCGCGATATGCGTCATGGCGGTGGCCGGCGAGGCTCCATGCCAATGCTTCTCCCCCGGTGGAAACCACACGACGTCGCCCGGCCGGATCTCCGTGATCGGCCCGCCCCAGCTCTGGACGCGCCCAAGCCCGGCGGTGACGATCAGCGTCTGCCCGAGGGGATGGGTATGCCAGGCCGTGCGCGCGCCGGGCTCGAACGTGACGCTGGCTCCCTGGACGCGTTCGGCCGCATGCGCATTGCAGATGGGATCGATCCTGACGGTTCCGGTGAACCAATCCGAGGGACCTTTCCCGGAAGGCCGGGAGCCTGCGCGCGTGATGTCCAAGAAACCTCTCCTCGCTTCGATCCGGGTTTCCGGGAAACATGCCCCCACCGATGACAGGAATCCAGCACCATAGACGGTCCACGCCGGAGCGAGCGCTCAGTCCCTCGGACCACCCCTGTCGTCATTCTGCGGCTTCGCGCAGCGAAGAACCCGAAATGACAGGACGTGCCTGGAAACGGATCATTCGCTTCGCCTCCGTCTCTCCCCACCCACTCATAACTTCCTGGAATGAAGTTCGGATTCCTTTGAATTTGCAATGCGGCTCAGCACCCTGGAGTCTCCCGTCGTCGAGGCTGCGCAGAACGGCCTGCATGAGGAACGGGAGCCATCAGATGAAGCCATGGGTGTTCGCATTGTCGATGCTGGCGGCCAGCGCCGGCCCGAGTGCGGCTGAGCTCATTCACGCGACCTGGGGTGGCGGCGGCGCGGCTGTGTTGCGTGACTATTTCCAGGTTCAGTTTACCCAGAAGACCGGCATCGCCGCCCGCATGGCCGAGGTGCCGAACACGGCCGGTGCCGTGCGTTCCCCGTCCGCCTCGCAGTACAACGTGGTCGAGGTCACCTATTTCGAGGCGATCGGCCTCGCCAAGTCGAACCTGCTCGAAGCTTTCGAGGACAAGGAAATCCCCGCGATCGCCGACCTGCCGAAGGAGCTGGTCGTCCGGAACAAGGACGGCAGGATCGTCGGCCTCGCCACGCATTTCGGCTATTACGGCATCGCCTTCAACAACACGCTGGCCAAGGCCTCGGACTTCCAGTCCTGGAACGACCTCACCGCCCCCCGCTGGAAGGGCAAGCTCGCGGTGACGCGCCCGGTCTACGCCACCTCTTACGACCTCACCATCCTCGCCCATGCCAATGGCGGCGGCGCCGCCAAGATCGAGCCCGGCATCGAGCCGCTGAAGGCGATCTTCACCAATGCGCTGACGACCTATACCTCGCTCGCCCATATGAACACGCTATTGACGCGGGGCGAGATCACGGCTGCGCCGTTCTATTCGACGCGCGTCTGGAGCCTGCGCCGCGACGGCCAGAAGACCATCGAGATGGCGATCCCCAAGGAGGGCGCCCTGATGCTGCCCTATGTCGTCGTGGTGCCGAAAGGCTCCGCTGAAAGGGCGCAGACCATCGCCTATCTCAACGAACTCCTGGATGCCGCAGCACAGACCCGGATCTCCGGCCAGAACGGCTCGATACCCACCAACAACAGGGCCGTTCTGCCGCCCGAATACGAGCAGGATCTCGGCATGACCCGCGAGGCGCTGATGAAGAAGATGTATATTCCCGATTGGAATGTCATCGTCAGCGACTATGAGGATCGGCTCAACCGGGTCGAACAGATCGCCGCCGGCAAGCGTTAGGGCGTGCTGTGTTTTGATAGAACCACAGCGTCATTCCGGGGCTTCGCGAAGCGAAGAGCCCGGAATCCAGAACCGATACCGCTTTCATAAGAGGCACGCGGTCGGCCTGCCGCTCAAATTCATATCGGCATCGGTTCTGGGTTCCAGGCTCGGACCTGCGGTCCGCCCCGGAATGACGGCCCGGTTTCTCTTTCAATCAAGATCTGGACGTTTCCAAGGATAGCCATCCGCCGAACACGTTCTCACCCACTCGCTTACCCGGCGGATTCGATCCATGTCCCCTGCCCAGCCTGAAACCCTCGCGCGGGCCGCGCCTTCCCGCGCGGCCCGCGGTTCCATCAACGTCGCCGGCATCGCCAAGACCTATGGCGCAACGACGGTGCTTTCCGGCCTCGATCTCGCAGTCGAAGCCGGAACCTTCGTGACGCTGCTCGGCCCCTCCGGCTGCGGCAAGACCACCTTGCTGCGCCTGATCGCCGGCTTCATCCAGCCCAGCGCCGGTTCGATCGCGATCGACGGGCGCGATATGGCGGGCCTGCCGCCGCAGCGCCGGCCGATCGGCATGGTCTTCCAGAATCTCGCGCTCTTCCCGCATTTCTCGGTGGAGGAGAACGTCGCCTACGGCCTGCGCCTGCGCAACGTGCCGGAGTCGGAGCTGCGCCGGAAGGTCGGCACCTTCCTCGATCTCGTCGGACTCGGTCATCTCGGCAGCCGCCGCATCTCGCAGCTCTCCGGCGGCCAGAAGCAGCGCGTGGCGCTGGCGCGCTCGCTGGTGCTCGAACCCTCGATCCTGCTGCTCGACGAGCCGCTCTCGGCGCTCGACCTGCAGCTGCGCAAGCAGTTGCAGGTTGCCCTCAAGGAAATCCAGCGCGAGCTCGGCACGACCTTCGTCTTCGTCACCCACGACCAGGAAGAAGCGACCCTGATGTCGGACCGCATCGTGGTGATGAGCGCAGGCTCAATCCAGCAATACGACACGCCCCCAGTGATCTACTCGCAGCCCGCCAATCTCTTCGTCGCCAAGTTCGTCGGCGAGCTCAACGAGATCCCCGGCCGCATCGCCGCAGTGACGGCTGGCACGGTCGAGATCGACGGGCCGGGCGGCCGCCATGCCTTGCCGGTGAATGGCACTCGCGGCTTCTCGCCCGCCCCCGGCGCCTCTTGCGTGATCGGCCTGCGCCCAGAACGGATATCGATCCTGCCGCCGGATGCCGATGCCGGCGGACGCATCGTGCTCCCCGGAACCGTCGTCGAGCGCATCGCGCTGGGTCCGGTCCTGCGCTTCGTCCTGCGCTGCGGCGAGCAGCGGCTCGTCGCGGTGCGGCTCGCCAGCCACGGAGCGGCCCTGCCGGAAGCCGGCGCCGCCTGCCGCATCGCCTTCGACCCCGCCGACGCCCAGATCTTCGAACCTCTGGCACCGCCTGCCGCCGCGAGCTTCGGAGAGAAGCCATGACGGAGACGCAACCTGCCTCGCCGGCCAAGGCGCTGCTGCTCCTGCCGGTCCTCGTCCTGCTCGGCCTGTTCTTCGTCTCGGTCTTCCAGCTTTTCTCGAACGGCTTTGCCGATGCCGATGGCTGGTCGCTGCGCTATTTCCGGCAGATCCTCAACCGCAGCGATTATCAAGTCATCTTCGCGCGGACGATCCTGTCATCGCTGACGGTCGCGCTGCTGTCAGTGGCCTTGTCCTATCCGATCGCGCTGCTGCTCTGGCGGCTCGAACGCTGGCGCAACACGCTCCTGATCGTCGTTCTCGTGCCCTGGCTCGTCAGCCTCGTCGTGCGGACCTATGGTTGGCTCGTGCTGCTCGGCCCCAAGGGCGTGATCAACGGCATGCTCGCCTGGACCGGGATCATCGAGCAGCCCTTGGCACTGATGTTCAACGATCTCGGCATCGTCATCGGCCTGACGCATGTGCTGATCCCCTTCGCGGTGATCTCGATCCTGTCCTCGCTCCTGGCGATCGAGAGCAATCTGGAGGAGGCATCCGGCGTGCTGGGTGCCAGCCGCTTCCAGACCTTCCGGCGCATCGTGCTGCCATTGTCGCTGCCCGGCGCCTTCACCGCGCTGATTGTGATCTTCCTGGCCAGCATCGGCGCGATCGTCACGCCGATCGTGCTCGGCGGCATGTCGCATCAGTTCGTCGGATCGCAAATCTACCAGGAGGTCATGTACACCTTCAATCTGAACAAGGCGGCCGCCTGGTCGATCTGCCTGCTCGCCATCAGCTTCCTGTCGCTGCTCCTGCTGAAAGCCATCGAGCGCCGGCTGATCGGGACCGTGGAGTAATGGCCATGTCGGCAAACCCCAAACTCTCGACCTGGGCCGGCATCCTGCTGCTGATTTCGTTGCCGGCGCCGATCCTGATCATCATCGGCGCCTCGTTCAGCGACACCAGCTATATCCAGTTCCCGCCGGAGGGCCTGAGCCTGCGCTGGTATCGCGATGCGCTGTTCGATCCGCGCTGGCCGCGCGCCTTCGCGATCAGCGTCGGCATCGCGGCGGTGACGGCGGTGATCGTCACCATCGTGAATTTCATGGCGGCCTATTACACGCAGCGCCACGCGCCGAAGCTCGCGACCTGGCTGGAACTGGCGATCTTCTCGCCATTGTTCTTCCCGCATGCCGCGATGGGCGTCGCCATGGTCGCGCTCGTCGCCCAATTCGGGCTGATCGGCACGGCGCCGGGCATCGTGCTCGCCCATCTCATCGTGACGCTGCCCTTCTCCTACCGGCCGATCCATATCGCGCTGCGCAGCCTCGATCCCGATCTCGTCCGCGCCGCCAATGTGATGGGCGCAAGCGAATGGCGCGCGCTCAGGGACATCGTCATTCCGATGTGCCGGTCGGGCATCCTGACCTCGCTGCTCTTCGCCGGCATCATCTCCTTCGACGAGGTCACGGTGACGATGTTCCTGATCGGGCCGAACATCTCCACGCTGCCGGTCCAGATCTTCTCCTTCGTGCAGGATTCGGCGACGCCGGTGCTGGCGGCGATCTCAACGATCAGCGTGCTGATCACCTTCCTCGCCGTGATCATCCTCGATCGCGTCGCCGGGCTCACCTTCTTCGTCCGCCACGACGGCGCCTGACCCCGCGCCATCACGCGTGCGCCGCTGCGGCAGTCGCACGGTCAGGCTCTCCGCCGCTCGTGCGTCCTCGCCATTGGCGAGCGCGGCGATGCGCGCCTTGAGCTCGGCCAGGAAAGCCTTGGTCAGCGGCGAGACCGGCCGGTTGCGCGAGACGATGGCGTTGAAGGTGAAGGCGATGGTCGGCTCGAAGCGGCGCGCCACCAACCCCGGCCAGAAACCCTGATGCACCGTCATCGGCTCGACGATGGCGATGCCGAAGCCGCGCGAGACCAGCGCATTGGCCTCGACCGAGGAGAACACCTCCGCCCGCATCTTGCGCGAGATGCGCTGTTGCTCGAACACGGCATCGGTCAGGTGCCGCATGCGGCTGTTGCGGGTGAAGGAGATGAACTCCGCCCCTTCGAGATCGCGCGGCACGATCATCTCGCGCGCCGCCAGCGGATGGTCCCGCCGCATCACGCAGACCGCATCGGCATGGAAGAGCGGCTCGGTCAGCAGGTCCGGATGATGGAAATGGCTGACCGAGAAGCCGATATCGACATTCTGCCCGAGCACGTCGCTGCCGACGACGCTGGAGACGTCGAGCGCAACCGAGATCGCCGGGTTGGCCTCGGCGAAGGCGACGAGCGCATCCGCCACCAGCGTATGGCCGATCGAGGCCGCCGAGACGATCCTGAGCTCCCCTGACCGCAGGTCGCGCAGGTCTTTGGCAAAGCGCTCGACATCGCTAAGCGAGGCGAAGAGACGGCGCACCTCCTTGTAGAGCAATTGCGCCTGATGCGTCGGGATCAGGCGCTTGCGCTTGCGCTCGAACAGGGTGAGCGCGAGGTCGATTTCCAGCCCCGCCAGGATCTTGCTCATCGCCGGCTGCGACAGCCGCATCCGCTCGGCCGCCGCCGTGACGCTGCCGGTCTCCATGAACTGGATATAGGCCTCGAGCTGTCGATGGGTGATCCGCATGCAAGGCTCCGCCACTGGCTTCGGATCGAATATAACCAGCAGGCATGTTTTCTAGTCAAAAAGAAATTTGCGGCGCCCTTCCGGCAGCGGAATAGTGTGAGCCGGGCCGGACGGAAAACTGGAAAACATGCCAGAGGCCGGCACCGCCTCGCAATCCCACCACGTTCTCAACCGCGCACGATCACCGACCGGAAACATAACTTCCAGACCTGTTCGACGCGAACATGCCTTTCGAGATGCCAATGCCGCCCCTGCCCACCGACCCTAAGACACCCGTTTGGGCCGATGCCTATGTGGCGCGCCTGGCCGCGCTCGATGTGGAGGCGCGGCATCGCGAGATGGAGCGCTTCACCTTCCCCCGCAATATCGGCACCCTCTTGCGCGAGGCAGCGGCCGAGACGCCGGACGCACTCGCCTGGAACTTCTTCGAGACCGGCGAGACGATCACCTATGCGGCGCTCGACGAGGCCGTCGAACGGATGGCGGTCGCGCTCGCCTCCTTCGGCGTGACGCGCGGCATGAAGGTCGGCGTGATGCTGCCGAACTGCCCGCAGATGCCGATCGTCTGGCTCGCGCTGGCGCGGATCGGCGCCGTGATGGTGCCGGTCAACCTGCGCTATACCGGCCGCGAACTCGCCTATGTGCTCGGCGATGCCGGCGCCGAGGCGCTCGTCATCCATGACGAATGCGACCCGCAATATCGCGAGGCGGTCGAGGTGGCCGAGGCCGGGAAATTCCCGCAGCCCGATCGCGTGCTGCGCATGGCCGCCGATGAGGCGCAGGAGACGCTTCTGCCGCCGGGCGCGATGACGCTCGATGTCCTCGTCGCCTCTGTTCCCGAGGGCGCGCGGCATGACGGGCCTGAGCCCGCCCATGACGACCTCATGAACATCCAGTATACCTCGGGCACGACCGGCTTCCCCAAGGGTTGCATGCTGACGCATCGCTATTGGCTGGGCGCCGCCTTCGTGAACGGCTTTCGCGATGCCAAGCGCTTCCGCCGCGTGCTCGCTTCGACGCCGTTCTTCTATATGGACCCGCAATGGCTGCTGCTGCTGTGCTTCTACCAGCGCGGCACGCTCTTCGTGGCGAAGCGCCAGAGCGCCAGCCGCTTCGCCGCCTGGCTGCGCGAACACCGCATCCATTTCTGCCTGTTCCCGGAGATCGTCTTCAAGCAGCCGGAGACGCCCGAGGACGGCAAGACCGAGCTGATGCGCGCCAACATCTACGGCCACCGCAAGGAGGTGAACGCCGCTTTGCGCAAGCGCTTCAACGCACCGGCGATGGAAGCCTTCGGCATGACCGAGGTCGGCCCCGGCCTCTACATGCCGCTCGATGCGCTCCAAATGGTCGGCTCCGGCTCCTGCGGCATCGCCGCCCCGTTCCGGCAGGCGCGCGTCGTCGACGAGGAGGGCAAGGATGTCCCGCGCGGCGAGATCGGCGAGCTCATGCTGAAGGGCCCCGGCCTGATGCTCGGCTACTACAACCGGCCGGAGGCCAATCGTGACAGCTTCTTCGGCGAATGGTTCCGCACCGGCGATCTCTTCCGGCAGGATGCGGAGGGATATTTCTACATCGTCGGCCGGCTCAAGGACATGGTGCGGCGGGCCGGCGAGAACATCGCGGCGCGCGAGGTCGAGACGGTGCTGCGCAACATGGACGAGATCGAGGAGGTCGCTGTCGTCCCCGTGCCGGACGATCTGCGCGGCGAGGAGGTCAAGGCTTATGTCCTGCCCGCCAACGGCATCAATGGCAGCGACGACCTGATCGGCCGGATCGCCAGGCATTGCGAGGCCAATCTCGCCGCCTTCAAGATCCCCCGCTACATCGCCTTCGTCGACGACATCCCGCGCACCGCCTCGCAGAAAGTCGCAAAGACGGCCTTGACGGCCGGCGTCGCCGACCTGCGTCTCGGCGCCTTCGACAGGGTGGAAGGAATCTGGCGATGAGCATGCCCCTCTGGAGCCGCAGCGCGGCCGAACTCCTGCCCGAACTTCGCTCCGGCGCGCTCAAGGCCGAGACGCTGATGCGCTCCGTGCTCGGCCAGATCGAGGCACGCAACGCGCCGGTCAAAGCCTTCTCCCATGTCGCGACGGACAGCGCGCTCGACGCCGCCCGCGAAGCCGATCGCAAGCTCTCTTCCGGCACTGAGCCCGGCCCGCTCCACGGCCTGCCCTTCAGCGTCAAGGACTTGGTCGCCGTCGCCGGGATGCCGCTCGAATACGCTTCGCACGCCTTCGCCGGGCAGGTCGCCGACGCGGATGCCGAGGCCGTCGCGCGCCTGCGCCGCGCCGGAGCCATCCCCTTCGCGAAATCGACCACTCCGGAATTCGGCCACAAGGTGCTGACCGATTCCCCGCGCCAGGGCATCAGCCGCAACCCCTGGAACACCGATTATAGCTGCGGCGGCTCCAGCGGCGGCGCGGCGATCGCGGCAGCGATGGGCTTCGGCCCGCTCCATCTCACCTCGGACGGCGCCGGCTCCGGCCGCATCCCGGCCTCCTGCTGCGGCGTCGTCGGCCTGAAGCCGAGTTGGGGAGCGGTTCCACACGAAACCACGACGGACCTGTTCGGCTCGCTGACCTGCCTCGGCCAAATGGGCCGTACGGTCGCCGACGTCGCGCTGATGTTCAACGCGATGAAAGGCCCCGACCGGCGCGATCCGCTCTCCTTCGGCGGCTCGGCCGATCCCGTCCGGCTCCCCGATGATCCCGTCGCTGCTCTCAAGGGCCTGCGCTTCCGCTACGCGCCCCGAACCCTCAACCACTGGGTCGCGCCTGCGGTGGAAGCCGCTGTCGGCGAGACGGTCGAACGCCTGCTGTCGGCCGGCGCCGAGCGCATGGCGATGCCGGACGACATCGCCTTCGATACGCCCTCGGCCCTCGTTCTGATGCGCGCCTACCAGCACGCCCGTTTCGGCTCCCTGCTGGAGGAGCATGGCGAGCGCATGGACCGCACCGCCCGCCTCGGCCTGACCTTTCAGCCGGAAGCGCAGACCTATACGCGCCTCGCCCATGCCCAACGTGCCCGCTCCGAGATCTACCGACAGGTGGAACGCCTCTTCGACGGTGCCGACGTGTTCATCACGCCCACCGTCGCGACGCCGGCGCTACCCATCGGCCAGCAATCGGACGGCCCGCTCGTCGTCGACGGCATCGACCACGGCCCGCTGCGCGATGCCTGGTACCCCTACACCATCCCCTACAATGCCAGCGGACACCCTGCCCTCTCCCTACCCTGCGGCATGAGCCCGGACGGCCTGCCGATCGGCCTGCAGATCGTCGGCCGCTGGCATTCGGAAGCCCGGCTTCTGGGGGTCGCGGCTGCGATCGAGGCGCTGAAGCCCTGGGCTGCGAACTGGCCAGCCCTCTCCGGCAAGGAGCAGCATTCGTGATCATCGACTACGGCAGCCGACCGCCGCTTCCCGCCTTCGGCCCGAAGGGAGCCGAGCATCTCAAGCGCTACCGGCAGGTCTATGCCGCCAGCGAAACCGCGGCCGAGCCCCAGCAGGATCTCGCCGGCTATCTCGCGGAATACGACAAGGCCGGCGTCAGCCATGTCTGCGTCAAGGCGCGCGATCTGGAGACGACCTATGGCTGGCGCATCAGCAACGAGGACGTCGCCGACTTCTGCCGCGAGCAGGGGCCGCGCTTCATCGGCTTCGCGGGCGTCGACCCGAACAAGGGCATGACGGCGGTGCGCGAGCTCGACCATGCCGTGCGCGTCCTGGGCCTGCGCGGGCTCAACCTGCAATGCTTCGAGCACCATCTCGGGATCAACGACAGGCGGATGTACCCGCTCTATGCCAAATGCATCGAGCTCGACATCCCCGTGAACATCCATTGTTCGATCAATTTCGCCACCTCGACCTTGATGCGCTACGGCCACCCGTCCCTGCTCGACGAGGTCATGGTCGACTTCCCGGAATTGCGGGTCTGCGCGTCGCCGCCGGGCTTTCCCTGGGTGCATGAACTAATCGGCGTCGCCTGGCGCCATCCGAATGTCAGCATCGGCCTCGTCGCTATCAGGCCGAAATACCTGCAGGTCGCGGGCTCCGGCTACGAGCCGCTGCTGCAATATGGCCGCACGGTGCTGAAGGACCGCATCATCTTCGGCAGCGCCTATCCGCTCGGCCCGATCGCGCGCACCATCGCCGAGATCAGGGCGCTCCCGATCGGCGCGGAGGTGGAGAGGCTCTGGCTCCACGACAACGCCAAGCGCTTCCTGCGGCTTTAGGATAGGCCTCCCTGACGATTCCGCAGGTGTACAGCGGGCGACAACGCTGCAATATCGGCGGGAGCCCCAAGCGACCGGGCTCGTATCGGAACCCAGGACCTGACCACGGGAATCACGACGATGTCCGGAGCCACCTGCGGCCGGGCGGCGTCGGCGCGAAGCCCTTGTTCGGCGCTCAGGAAGGGCACTCACCATGGCATTTGTCACGACCAAGGACGGCGTCGAGATCTTCTACAAGGACTGGGGACCGAAGGACGCCCAGCCGATCATGTTCCACCATGGCTGGCCGCTGAGCAGCGACGACTGGGATGCCCAGATGCTGTTCTTCCTGGCGAAGGGCTATCGCGTCGTCGCCAGCGACCGGCGCGGCCATGGCCGCTCGGCCCAGGTCTGGGACGGCCATGACATGGACCATTATGCCGCCGACGCCTCGGCCGTCGTCGAGCATCTCGATCTCCGCAATGCCGTCCATATCGGCCACTCGACCGGCGGCGGCCAGGTCGCGCGCTATGTCGCGAAGCACGGCGAGCCGCAGGGCCGCGTCGCCAAGGCGGTGCTGGTCTCGGCCGTCCCGCCGCTGATGGTTAAGACATCAGGCAATCCCGGCGGCCTGCCGATCGAGGTCTTCGACGGTTTCCGCAAGGCGCTGGCCGACAACCGCGCGCAGTTCTTCCTGGATGTGCCGACCGGGCCGTTCTACGGCTTCAACCGGCCGGGCGCGAAGGTCGACCAGGGCGTGATCTGGAACTGGTGGCGCCAGGGCATGATGGGCAGCGCCAAGGCCCATTACGACGGCATCAAGGCCTTCTCCGAGACCGACCAGACCGGCGACCTCAAGGCGATCACGGTGCCGACGCTCGTGGCTCATGGCGACGACGACCAGATCGTGCCGATCGGTGCCTCCGCACATGAATCGATCAAGCATCTCAAGAACGGCACGCTCAAGGTCTATCCGGGCTATCCGCACGGCATGCTGACCACCCATGCCGAGGTGCTGAACGCCGACCTGCTTGCCTTCGTGAAGGGCTGAGCCCGGCCGGGACGCGGATCCGGGGCGGTCATGCCGGCCGCTCCGGTAGTCCTTGCGCGGATGCCGGCCGCGAGGCTCGAGCCTCGGTTCGGCGCCATAATCTGAGTATGTTCGACAGCGAGAAGAGCAGGCGGGCATCCGTCTTCGGTGCGAACGGCGAGTTCACCATGACCGGCTTCGTGATGCCGATCGAGAGGTGGAGATCGTCCGTCGGGAGCAGGCGCACGCCAGGCTGCGACGCCGGCGCACCTTCGACAACCAATGGCCAAGTTCGCGAGGAGACGGGGAAGCGCGCGAACGGCGAGCTTATCCGCTCGAATGCAGTTGGTCGGTCTGGGAGACACCCTCCGGCCGGCGATACGGCGTCGTGCTCGCGATATCTCCGAACGCCGACAGCAGCAGGAGCGCATTCGATATCTCGCGGAAACGGACCTCGTCTCGGATCTCCCGAACGGCAACAGCCTGATCGCCGCCTTAAGCCACGCCCTGCGACGGGACGAGCCGTACCGCCTCATATTCGCAAACCTCGGGCGTTTCCGGCTGATGCGGGATCTCAAAGGCCAGACCTTGGCGGACGCGCTTCTGGGCGCCCCATGGCGGGCAAACGCTCTTGCTTCTGTAAAGAATGACCTGATCGACCTGAAGGCTCCAGCGCAACAGCGCGAAGCGCCAATGATCGATGCCGGTGCTCTGGCTGAAAACAGGTGCGAGAGACGCACGCTGCATGATCCGGCCTCAAGACAGATCCGGGCGGTCGAGTCGCCGGGTTGTCCTCCAGCGAGCGAAGACCGGCCATGGCCCCACGGGGGTTGGCGGTGTCCGCAAGCCGGCCTAAGGAGCGGTTTCCCCTCCCGGAGACATCCGCCATGGCGACCGCGCCCGCTCTTCCCGACGACCTGCTGATCGGCGCCGCGGACGAGGTCGCGATCCGGCAGGATCTCGTCCTGACGGCGCTCGGCAAGCGCCCGGCCGATATGTTGCTGCGGGTCGGCCGGCTCTTCGACGTCCATACGCGCAGCTGGCGCGAGGACCAGGAGATCGCGATCAAGGGCCGGCGCATCGCCTGGACCGGCCCGGCCGGGACCTATCCCGGCACCGCGGCGCAGCGCGTCGAGAAGCCCGGCCTCGCTGCCGTCCCCGGCTTCGGCGAGGTCCACAAGCATATCGAGAGCACGCATCTGACGCCGGAATGGGAAGCGGCGCTGGTGCTGCCGCGCGGCAATACCTGGACCTGCGAGGCGAGCCACGAATTCTCCAATGTCGACGGGCCAAACAACCTGGCCTTCTGGCTGGAGGCCCGCCGTCACGGCTCGCCGCTGAAGATCTTCCCGCTACCGGGCTCGGCCGTGCCGCCGACCGCCTATGAATGGGGCGGCGGCTGGTTCGGCTACGACGAGCAAAAAAGTTTCCTCAAGGAAAGCCTGATGGTCGCCGGTCTCGACGAGGTCATGGACTGGCCCGGCCTCTCCGACCCCGCGAACCCGTCGTACCAGCGGCTCTGGGGCATGATCCGCGCCACCTTCGAACAGCGCGGCGTGGTCGAGGGGCATGGTGCGGGCCTCCGTGACATCGCCACGATCAGCGCCTTCGCCGCCGCCGGCCTCGCCTCCGATCACGAGGCCTGGCTGCCGGAGGAGGTCTGGGAGAAGTTGGCACACGGCGTCTTCGTCGAACTGCGGCCCTATTCGATGCCGGAGGTGATCCCCTGGCTGATCGGAAAGGGCCTGTCCGACTGGTCTCAGATCGCCTTCACCACCGACGACCGCAGCGTCTCCGACACCTTCAAGCTCGGCGCCACCGACCACAATGCCCGCCTCGCCATCCGGCACGGGCTGGCGCCCGAGATCGCGATCCAGTGCATCACCATCAACCCGGCACGGCACATGCGATTGACGCCCTGGGTGGGCAGCCTGGCGCCGGGGCGCTTCGCCGATATCGTGCTGTTGTCAGAAGTGGCAGACCTCACCATCGCCGAAGTCTGGGCCGATGGCCGCCCCGTCTCGGACGGCATGCGTTATACCGGCCCGGTACCGACCATCGATTGGCCGGAATGGGCGCGCAAGACCGTTAATATCCAGCGCAGCCTCACCGCCGACGACTTCGCAATTCCGGCCGAGCCGGGGCGGGAGGCGATGCAGGCGGCGCTGCTGCGCCCCTTCCATTGGGCCGACGACTTCATCACCGCCGAACTGCCGGTGCAGGACGGCGACGTGCAGCGCGACTCCGCCCGCAACATCACCAAATTCGCGATCGTCGACCGTTTCTCCGGCCAGGGCAAGGTGGCGAAGATGTTCTGGCTCGGCTGCGGCCCGCGCACGCCCGACACGGCGCTTGCCTGCTCGGTGGCGCATGACAAGCACAATATCTGGGCCGTCGGCTCCTCCGATGCGGCGATGGCGCTCGCGGTCAACACCTTGAACGCGCTGCAGGGCGGCTGGGCGCTGGTGCGCGACGGCAAGGTGCTGGCGACGGTCAGCTATGAGATCGGCGGACTGATGAGCTGCCGTTCGCCCGAGGCGCTCGATGCCGAGATGCAGGCTCTCTATGTCGCGGCCGGGACGATCGAGTGGATGTACGAGCCGACCTTCCATCCGCGCTGGTTCCCGGGCTTCCCGGAGCGATTGATCTTCGCGACGCTGACCTGCGCGCCCTGGCGCTGGGTTTTGGTCGCGCCCTGCGAGCAGGCGCCCCAGGGCTTCGTCAACGTACAGAACGGCCAGACGCATCCCGTCGTCTGGTAGACGGCATCGTCCTGAATTGATCCGACCCGGCCGGGACGCCGGGCGCAGAGGCTGTAAGGGGGGATTCATGACGGCACCCGCATCCGCGCCGGACAGGCCAAGCGACAATCCTGGGGGCGGCTGGCTCGACCGCCGCTTCAAGCTCACCGAACGCGGCAGCTCCGTGCCGCAGGAAGTGATCGCCGGCATCACCACCTTCGCAGCCATGGCCTATATCGTCGCGGTCAATCCAGCGATCATGTCGGCGGCCGGGATGGACCGCGGCGATCTCGTGATCGCGACGGCGCTCGCAGCGATCTTCGGCAGCCTGATGATGGGGTTGACCGCGAACCTGCCACTGGCCGTGGCGCCGGCCATGGGCTCCAACATCGTCTTTGCCTATGTGATGGTGAAGCAGATGGGCATTCCGTGGCAGGCTGCGCTCGCGATGGTGTTCGTTTCCGGCGTGATCTTCCTTGCGCTCAGCCTGTCCAAGGTCCGCGAGAAGGTCGCCAAGGAGGTGCCGGAGGTTCTGAAGGTCGGCATCCAGGCCGCGGTCGGCACGCTGATCGTCTTCATCGGACTGCGCGGGGCCGGCTTCATCGTCGCCAATCCCAGCACCTATGTCGCGATGGGCTCGCTCGCCAGCCCGCCCGTGCTGCTGACGCTCGCCGGCATCCTGATCACGCCGATCCTGGTGGCGCGCGGCATCCCCGGTGCGCTCATCCTGTCGATCGCGGCGATCACGCTGGTCGGCCTCTTCGTGCCGCTGAAGCCCGACGGCACCATGGTGACCAGCCTGCCGGCCGCGATCTTCGCCCTGCCGAAATGGCCACACAGCACCTTCCTGGCGCTGGATTTCGGCTATCTCGTCTCGCATTTCCTGGTGGCCCTGCCGCTGCTGTTCTATTTCCTCTGCGGCGAGTTCTTCTCGACGCTGGCGACGCTGATCGGTGTCACCGGTGCGGCCAACCTGCGCAAGCCGGACGGCTCGATCCCCAATGCCACGGCCGCTTTCTCGACCGATGCGACGGCGACCATCGTCGGGCCGCTGCTCGGCACCTCGGTGGTTACAGCCTTCATCGAATCCGTCACCGGCGTGCAGGCCGGCGGCCGCACCGGCCTGACCTCGGTCGTGGTCGCGCTCGGCTTTGTCCTGGCCCTGTTCATCTGGCCGGTCTTCGTCATCATCCCGCCGCAGGCCACGGCGCCGGCGCTGGTTCTGGTCGGCATCTTCATGCTTCAGGGCCTGGCGCGGATCGACCTCGGCGATCTCGCCAACGCGGTCCCGGTGGTGCTGATGCTGCTGGTCACCGTGCTCAGCAACAACCTGATCAACGGCATGGCGATCGGCACCTTCGCCTATATCCTGCTCTGCCTCGCGCTGAACCGGCGGGCGGAGGTCACGCCGGTGGTCTGGGGCCTCGGCGTGGTCTTCGTGTTGTTCTTCGTGGTCACCAGCCGCCTGATGTAACCGTTTCGCTTTCGTGGTCGATGTATGAAGACTGCAAAGGCCACGATGGTCGCAAGCCGTGGGCGCGCTTGGTGGCGCGCCTCGTAAAATTGACGAAAGCAGCAAATTTTGGAGCGAAACCCAAGTGTGACGGCCGGATCGCCTACATCTGGCATTTCGCTTAACATTTTGCTTTAAAACGACAAATTACCCGATCGATCGCATCGGCGCACGCGTCGCATCGATCATCTCGTGTCGGAACGCTTTGTGCTTGGCGCCAAGCCGTTTTTCACGAGACCACACGCCATGGCCACCGCTTGCTCCACTGGACTCGATACCGGGTTCGCCACGCTCGATTTCGGGCAGGTCATCATCCTTGGGCTGGTCCAGGGCGTTACCGAGCTGCTGCCGATTTCCTCGACCGCCCATATGCGGGTGGTGCCGGCCTTGCTGGGCTGGCCCGATCCGGGCTCGGCCTTCTCGGCTTTGATGCAGCTTGCGGCGCTGGCGGCGGTGATCAGCTATTTCAGGCGTGACATCGGCGAGATGGCCGGCGGCGCGCTCGATGGATTGAGGACGCGGCAATTCACGAAAGGGCCGAGCCGGCTGGCGTTGGGCGTCGTGCTCGCGACGATCCCGATCGTCATCGCGGGCGTAGCCCTGGCCCCGCTGCTCAATCGCTGCGGCTCCCCCTTGCGCTCGCTCGGCGTCATCGGCGCGGCGTCGCTGGTGATGGCGCTGCTGCTCGCGGCGACGGAATGGCTCGCCAGCCACAGGCGGACGGCCGAGCAAGCGGGCTTCCGGGATTTCCTGCTGATCGGCCTGGCTCAGGTCGGGGCGCTGATCCCGGGCGTGTCCCGCTCCGGCTCCACCCTGACGGCGGCGATGGGGCTCGGCTTCAGGCGCGCGGAAGCGGCGCGATTGTCGTTCCTGCTGGGCCTGCCGGCCATCGCGCTCGCCGGGCTGAAGGAGGCCTGGGAGATCGCGCGAGCCGGGATCGACGCTCACGCCATGGCGCTTCTGATCGTCGGCCTGATCGCCGGCTCCCTCGCCTCCTTTGCCGCGATCGCGGGGCTGATGCGCTATCTCGAACGGATGTCGAGCTGGGTCTTCGTGGTCTATCGCGCGGGAATGGGTATCTTCCTGCTCTGGGCCGTCGCGACCGGCTGGCTCGCCTGATGCCCATGTCACGGGACAGCCTCGCTCCCATGACTATCCATCCGAAACACTCCAGGCGGACCGTGGCACGCGGCCTCACGACGGTTGCGGTCTTGCTGCTTTGGACCTCGGCTCGGCCGGTATTCGCAGGGCCTTCGGCTGAATGGCGTTACTGCTATGCCGGTTCCGAGCAGAGCCGCCGCTTCTACGTCTCGCAGCCGTTTTCGAGCTCCGGCTCCCCGGATGCGGTCGAGCGGCAATGGATCGCCTGGCTGGGGCGGCAGCCCGTGCGATACGAGACGACAGGATGTCCGCGCGGGTCCGACCGCGCGGCCGTTGAAGCCTCCATCGCCTCCGCCGCCCGCTACAACGCCGGCCAGGGGCGCGGCACGGTCGAGCTCGACTGGCAATCCGGCCCATGAGCGGTTTGCGCCGGGAAAAGGAGGGGGGCGATATGGCCTGCGGAGCGACTGATGCAGCCTGTCGTTGACACGCTCGACCGGAGCCTCGGGGCGCTGTGCCGCGCAGCCCGGTGGCTCGCCTTGCCGCTGGTGCTCCTGCTCTTCCTGCAATGGCCCTTGCGGGATCTGTTCAAGGGCTGGTCGCGGGAAGCGAACGATCTCGGGCAATGCGTCTTCGCTCTCTATGTCGCGGTCTCGCTGACGGCGGCGACACGCAGCGGCGCTCATCTGGCCAGCGATGCCCTGGCGCACCGGCACGGGCAACGGCTGCGGCGGGCGCTGGATATCGGCCTGATCCTGCTCGGAATCCTGCCCTGGTCCCTCTTCCTGCTGATCATCGGCTGGCCGGCGGTGCTGGGCAGCCTGCGCGTGCTCGAGTCGTTTCCGGATACCGGAAACCCCGGCTATTTCCTGATCCGCGCCTCGGGCTTCGTCCTGGCGGCCCTCGTCTTCGCCTCCGGCCTCCTCGGCTTGCTACGGAGCCGAGCATGAGCCAGTGGATCGGCCTTGTCATGCTTGTCGGCGTCGCGCTGGGCGCGATGGCGACGGGCTTGCCCGTCTGGGGCGTCCTCATCAGCCTCGCCGCCATGGGCGCCGCCGCCTCGGTCGTGCTGGACCCATCGAGCGCGGGCGTGCTGGCCGCGCTGCCGAGCCGGCTCGTCGGTCTGCTGGAATCGGACCTGTTGCAGGCGCTGCCGCTTTTCGTCTTCATGGGCGCGCTGCTGAACCGCCTGCCGCTCGCCCGCATCCTGTTCCGGGCGGCGCTGCACCCCTTCGGTGGCGCGCGCGGCGCGACACTGGCGCTCGGCGCCATCCTGGGGCCGATGAACGGCTCGGTCAGCGCCAATGCCATCGCGCTGACCCGCGCGATCGAGCCAGCCCTGGCCGAACATGAGATTGCGCCCGCCGAAAGCGTCGCCTTGCTGAGCGTCGCCAGCACGCTCGGCGTGCTCGTCCCGCCGTCTCTGGTCCTGATCCTGCTCGGCGATGCGATGATGGCGGCGCATACGATCGCCCTGAACGCGACCGGCCGGGCCGGTCGCATCATCAACACGCAGGATGTCTTCCGCGGTGCGATGCTGCCGGCCGGGCTGTTTCTGGCCGCCTGCCTGCTCCTGGCGTTCCTGCGCCGGGAGCCTGGCCGGCGCCTGCCGAAACCGACCCTGGGAGAGGCGGCAGTCGCCGTCATCACCGTCGGCTTCATCGGCGGACTGCTCGTCGGCGTCGCGCTCGGCTATTTCTACGCGGTGGAGGCGGCCGCCATGGGTGCCGTCGGCCTCCTGGTCGCGGGGCTCCTGAGCCGGCAGCTCGATCTCCCGCGCCTCAAGGCCGCGCTCGACGATACCCTGTCGATGACCGGCGCGCTGATGGCCCTGCTGGTGGCGGCCACGACCTTCACCCTCGTCTTCCGCGTGCTTGGAAGCGACCGGCTCGTCGCCAGCTGGATGGAGGCGGTGCCCGGCGGCCCGCTGGGAATCCTCGGTGCCGGGCTTGGCCTGATCTTCCTGGCCGCTTTCGTCCTCGACGCCTTCGAGATCATCTTCGTGCTCGTGCCGATCCTGCTGCCGCCCATCCTGATGCGGGTTGAGGATGCGCAATGGGTCGCGGTCCTGACCCTGCTCGTGCTGCAGACGAGCTTCCTGCTTCCACCGCTGGGCTATGCGCTGACCATGACCCGGGCTGCCGCCACCCGACGCGCGGCGCTGGGCAGCGTGATGAAGGCGCTCCTGCCTTTCATTCTCGTGCAACTCGCGGTGACCGCGGCCGTCATCTGCTGGCCGGGCCTGACGCATGGCGGGCGCTCGCCCGCCCCGACCGTCGCAGCGCCGTCCGATGCGGAAGTGACGCGGCGATTGCGGGAGATCGCCCCACCCGCCGATCTGCTGGAAATCGGGCCGCCCAAATTCTGACGATCTCTCTTTCGCATCGACCGCATGACCCTCGCCTCCGGTTGCATCGCAATCCCGAGGCCGGCAGCTTCGGCTATCGCAGATGCCGATGGCGGCTCAGCCTTGGCGAAAGGTTGGCGAAAGCTTGGCGGGCTAAGGCATGGCCATCGCCACCAAGCCGCCCCCGAGAGCGGTACCCGGGCGAGAGGACGTGAAACCAAGGAGCCTGCCCATGCGCATCCGTGCCGCCATCTATTCGCTTGCCTTCGCCTCGGCGCTGGCCGGTTCGACCGCCGCCCTCGCCGCCGACAAGGTGACCATCATGGTCGGCGGCTACGAGAAGCAGATCTACCTGCCCGCCAAGCTGGCCGAGAGCCTCGGTTACTTCAAGGACGAGGGGCTCGATGTCGAGCTGCTCAATGAAGCCGCCGGCGTCGATGCCGAGAACGAGATGCTCGCCGGCGTAGTCCATGGCGTGGTCGGCTTTTACGACCACTGCGTCGACCTGCAGGCCAAAGGCAAATTCGTCGAGTCCGTCGTGCAGTTCAGCCAGGCGCCCGGCGAGGTCGAGCTCGTTTCGAGCAAGTATCCCGACGTGAAGTCGATGGCCGATCTGAAGGGCAAGAATCTCGGCGTCACCGGGCTCGGCTCGTCCACCAATTTCCTCAGCCAGTACCTGATGGTGAAGTCGGGCGTGCAGCTCGCCGAATTCACCTCCGTTCCCGTCGGTGCCGGCGCCACCTTCATCGCGGCCATGCAGCAGGACAAGATCCAGGCCGGCATGACCACGGAGCCGACGATCTCGCGCCTGCTGAAGACCGGCGAGGCGCGCATCCTCGTCGACATGCGCACGATCGAGCAGACCAAGGCTGCGCTCGGCGGCACCTATCCGGCCGCCTCGCTGTACATGACGACGGCCTGGGTCGAGAAGAACAGGCCGACCGTGCAGAAGCTGGCGAACGCCTTCGTCAAGACGCTCAAGTACATCAACACCCACAGCGCCGAAGACATCGCCGACAAGATGCCGAAGGACTACTATGTCGGCGACAAGGCCGGCTACGTGAAGGCGCTGGCCGACGGCAAGGCGATGTTCACCGCCGATGGCGTGATGCCGCAGGGCGGCCCCGAGACGGTTCTCGCAGTGCTCTCCGGCTTCTCGAAGAACATCAAGGGCAAGCAGATCGACCTGTCGAAGACCTACACGACCGAGTTCGTCAAGGCCGCGAAGTAAGTCGCGCCGAGGCGGCCGGGCCCAGCCCGGCCGCTTCCCTTCCCGCTGTCCACCAAGCGCCCATCCGTGACGCCGCCATCGCGGCGAAGGAGGTCCCATGCCTGCAACCGATGCGGCCGGCAGCCCGGTCGTCGAACTGATCAACGTCTCGCGCCGCTTCATCACGCCGGACGGCAAGTCGATGACGGCGATCCGGGATTTCAACATGAGCGTGGCGCGCGGCGAGTTCGTCGCCGTGGTCGGCCCGACCGGTTGCGGCAAGTCGACGACATTGAACCTCGTCACCGGCCTCGCACGGCCGTCGAGCGGCGAGGTCCGCCTCTTCGGCCAGCCGGTCACCGATATCGATCCGCGCATCGGCTTCGCCTTCCAGACCGATGCGCTGTTCCCCTGGCGCAGCGTCATCGACAATGTCGTCGCCGGCCCGCTCTTCCGCGGAAGGCCGCGCGACGAGGCCTATGCCAAGGCCCGCGAATGGCTCGCCCGCGTCCATCTCAGCGGCCACGAGACCAAGTATCCGCACCAGCTCTCCGGCGGCATGAGGAAGCGCGTCTCGCTGGCGCAAACCTTCATCAACGAGCCGCAGGTGCTGCTGATGGACGAGCCCTTCTCGGCGCTCGACGTCCAGACCCGCGTCGTGATGCACGAGGTGCTGCTCAACCTCTGGTCGGAAGCTAAGGCCTCGGTGATCTTCGTCACGCACGATCTCGAGGAGGCGATCGCGCTGGCAGACAAGGTCTATGTGCTGACGGCCGGCCCCGGCACGGTGCGGGCGGTGTATCCGGTCGAGCTGCCACGCCCGCGCGTCGTCAGCGAGATCCGCTACCAGGACGACTTCATCGCGCTCTCCCGCCGCATCTGGGACGACCTGCGCGCCGAGGTCGAGCGCGGCAGTGCCCGCGACGAAGCCCGCGCAGCTTGAGGAGCGCCGCCATGACCGATGCAACTCTCACCGCTCCCATCGCCTTCGCGCCGGGGACATCCGATGCCGAAATCGAGGCCGCCGCTGCCAGGGCCGCCCGCAACCGGCACTACAAGGTGCTGTTCTGGCGCTGGGCCATCCTGGTCGCCATCCTCGGCGGGTGGGAGCTCGCCTCCCGCTTCGGCATTATCGACGAGTTCTTCTTCTCCAGCCCGAGCGCGATCTGGAGCCGGCTCGTCGAATGGACGACCGAGGGAACCTCGGAAGGCCCGCTCTGGCTCCATCTCTACGTCACCATGGAAGAGGCCATGCTCGGCTTCGTGATCGGCTCCGCGGCGGGCATCGTCGTCGGCATCGCGCTCGGTCGCAACCGGATGCTGTCGGACATCTTCTCGATCTACATCAAGGTGTTCAACTCGATCCCGCGCGTCGTGCTGGCGCCGATCTTCATCATGGTCTTCGGGCTGGGCATCGGCTCCAAGGTGGCGCTGGCCTTCATCATGGTGTTCTTCGTCGTCTTCGCCAACGCCTTCCAGGGCGTGCGCGAGGCCGACCGGAACCTGATGGCCAATGCGCAGATCCTCGGCGCGCGCGGCTGGCAGCTCACCCGCTCGGTGGTCATCCCCTCGGCGATGAGCTGGATCTTCGCCTCGCTGCATGTGAGCTTCGGCTTCGCCATCATCGGCGCCATCGTCGGCGAGTTCGTCGGCTCGCGCCACGGCATCGGCCTGTTGATCAACATCGCCAAGGGCACCTTCGACTCGGCCGGCATGTATGCCGCGATCGTGGTCATCATGATCGTGGCGCTCGCCGCCGAATACCTGATGACCTGGGTCGAAGGCCGGCTCGCGACCTGGCGCCCCGCGCCGCTGCAGGACCAGCATTGAAGCATTTTCGCGCGAAGTGGGGAGCGGTTCGCGTGACGAAAGTGCGATAAGACAAAACATCGATCGCTGCGCCTTCGGAACGAGGCGTAGCGATCGCAGCCTTATGCTGTCGGCGCCTCTCCGGGCGCTGCCGGCAGCCTGACCTCGACGCGCAGCCCCGGTGGTGGCTGCGTTTCCATCAGTGCGATGGTCCCGTCATGGGCGACGACGATCTCCCTGACGATGGCGAGCCCGAGCCCGGTCCCGTCGACGGCCGCGGGGGCGAGGCGATGGAAGCGCTGGAATACCCGCTCGCGATCCGCCTCGGGAATGCCGGGGCCGTTATCCTCGACGACGAGCAGGATGCCGGCCTCGCTTTGCTCAAGCTTCACTGCGACGGTACCGCGTTGCGGAATATGGCGCAGCGCATTCTCGACGAGGTTGAGCACCAGCTCGCGCAGCAGCGTGACATGCCCGTGGATCGGCAATGTCGCGGGAGCGGCCTCGAAGGACAGGTCGATCGCACGATCGAAGGCGATGCCGGCGAGGCTTTCCAAGGCGGCGCGCGTAACCTCGTTGAAATCGAGCATGTCCTTGCGCAGGGCGGCGCCGCCGGGTTCGGCCCTGGCGAGGGTCAGCAGCTGATTCACCAGCCGGGCCATGCCGTCGACGCCGCCGTCGATGGCCGCGAGCGCTTCATCCCGGGTCTGCGGGTCGTCGTCGCGGCGCGCCAACGCGATCTGCGTCTTCAGGACGGCGAGCGGCGTCCTGAGCTGATGCGAGGCGTCGGCGACGAAACGCCGTTGCAGGGCGATATAGGCCTGCACGCGCTCGAGCGCATGGTTGAGCGCGTCGATGACGGGCCTGAGTTCGCCCTGCACGCCGTTGCGGTCGAGCGCCGTTAGGGATTCCGGATCGCGATTGCGCAATTCGTCGCGAAGCCGCAGCAGCGGGGCGAGGCCGCGGCGCAAGCCCAGCAAGGCCAGCAGCGCCGCGATGCCGACGAGCAGGAACTGGTCCCGGAGCGAGGCCTGCCAGATCTCGTCGACGAGCCGGTCGCGGCCATGGAGCGTCGTCGCTACGATCACCAGCGCGTCGCCGCCGGCCAGTTTCGAGATCACCGGCTGAGCGAGTGCGACCGCACGCATCGCCTCGGTGCGGAAGGTGCCTTCGTAATAGGCCGGCTCCAATCCGCGCGGCTGGGCAGGTGGCGCGACCACGTCGGGAAAGCCGGCGATCAGCTCGCCCGAAGGCGACAGCACCCGGTAGATCACCTTGTCGCGGTCGGGGGAGGCGAACATCTCCAGCGCCGACGGCGGGATCAGGGCCTCGATCCGCCCGTCGGCCTCCTTCACCTGCTCGGCGATGACCCGGGCCGAGGCGAGCAGCGTGCGGTCCGTGATCAGGTCGGCCATCCGCAAGGCGTCGCGGTGCAGGCTCCAGCCGTTGAAGGCGACGACCGCCACCAGGGGCAGCAGCAGCCAGGCCAGCAACTCGGCGCGCAGGCTCCGGCTCACGCGGCCAGCCTCAGCGCATAGCCGAGGCCGCGCAGCGTGCCGATCGAGACGCTGCTGCCGCTGAGCTTCTTGCGGACGCGATGGACGTAGATCTCCAGCGCATTGTCGGTGGCGTCGTCGTCGAGGCCGAACACCGTCCCGGTCAGGGCCGCCTTCGAGACGACACGGCCGCCGGCGAGGAGAAGCGCTTCGAGCACGCTGTACTCCCGCGCCGTCAGGTCGAGCGGAATGTCGTCCAGCGTGAACTGGCGCGCGTCCGTCGCCATCACCAATGGACCGAACGCGACCCGCACCGTGCGGCTGTCCTGCCGGCGCCGCAGTTGGGCCCGGATCCGGGCCTCGAGCTCATCGGGCTCGAACGGCTTGACCAGATAATCGTCGGCGCCGGCATCGAGCCCGGCGACGCGGCTCGACACGGCATCGTTGGCCGTCAGGATAATGACCGGGGTCAGGCCCCGGCGCTGCCGAAAGCGGCGCAGCAATTCAAGGCCGGTCATGTTGGGCAGGCCGATATCGAGAATGACGAGATCGTAGCTCTGCGTCGCCAGCGCCGCATCGGCATCGATACCGTCATGGACGCAATCCACGACATAACGGCTCTTCCGCAGCAGCCGCGTCAGCCAGTCCGCAAGTTCGCGATTATCCTCGACCAGCAATATCCGCATGCGGCTGAGCACCGAATCTCAGGTTGCCGAAAGGACGGGAACGGGCGCCTTTCTCTGCGCCACCTTCCGAATCTTCCGCCCGTCAGGCAACCGCTATTCGCCGACGGCGCATGGTTGTGCCGCCGGGATATCTTCATCGGCATCCAGGCACTCGCCTAACGGCAGAACGGCTGGTTGGGCTGGCAACGCTGATGCTGCGGCTGCGGGCCGCGTGCCGGCTGCGGCGCATGGG
>NZ_JAELTI010000030.1 GCF_016428755.1 Allobosea sp. ASV33 | reverse complement strand
TCGAGGTCGGCGACGGCGTGAAGCTGGTGCGGCAGGCCGGCGACCAGCTCGCCCGCATCCTCGCGGCCTCGCAGAAGGTCGCGGCGACCATCGCCGACATCTCGGCGGCGTCGGGCGAGCAGGCCAATGGCATCGACGAGATGAGCCAGGCCGTCGCCCATCTCGACGAGATGACCCAGCAGAATGCGGCCCTCTCCGAGCAGAGTGCGGCCTCGGCCAACTCGCTGTCGGGCCGGATCGAGCAGCTCAACGCGCTGGTCGCGGCGTTCAAGACCCGGCGCGAGCCTGCAGGCCAGGCGGCTTATGCCCAGCCGGCCGCGACGGCCCCGCGCGCGGTCAAGGCGCCGATGCGGGCAGCTCCCGCCGGCGAACCGGCGCGCCTGCGCCAGCTCGCGGAGGCCGCCTTCGTCCAGTCCAAGGCCATGCCCGCCCCGCGCAAGGTCGCCAATGGCGGCGGCGGCCGGGCCAGCGATTCCGGATGGGAGGAGTTCTGAGGCAAACAGCCTCCGAACCGTCCTCGATCAAGACACGCGCGGCGCCCGAAAGGGCGCCGCTGGCGTTTCAGGCGTCGGCCAGGGCTCGCTGATTTCACCGCGAAACAGCACCGTCATCCCGGGCTTGACCCGGGATCCATCGTAAGACGGCGCGCTCTCCGATGGATCCCGGATCTCCGCTGCGCTCCGTCCGGGAGGACGTGGGTCTTTCTGAATCCTTGGGAGAGCCTCTATCCCTGCCTCACACCGGCAGCCGGTAATCCCTGAACATCTCGCGCAGCTTGGTCTTCTGGATCTTGCCGGTCGCTGTGTGGGGAATGGCTTCGACCAGAACGACATCGTCCGGCAGCCACCATTTCGCGATCTTGCCGGTCATGAAGGCGAGCATCTCGTCCTTGCCCGGCGTACGGCCGGGCTTCGGCACGATTACCAGCAGCGGCCGCTCGTCCCATTTCGGATGTGCGACACCGATCACCGCGGCTTCCGCGACATCGGGGTGGCCGACGGCGAGATTTTCGAGGTCGATCGAGGAGATCCATTCGCCGCCGGACTTGATCACGTCCTTCGAGCGGTCGGTGATCTGCATGTAGCCGGCGGGATCGATGGTCGCGACGTCGCCGGTGTCGAAGAAGCCGTGATCGTCGAGAATGTCGTCCTCGCTGCGGTAATAGGCGCCCGCGACAGCCGGGCCGCGCACCTTGAGCCGGCCGAAAGTCTTGCCGTCCCAGGGCAGGTCCGCGCCGGCATCGTCGGTGAGGCGGAACTCGACCGTGAAGGGCGGATGGCCCTGCTTCACCTTGAGATCGTAGAGCGCATCGCCTTCCAACCCGTGATAGACCGGCTTCATCGAGCAGAAGGAGCCGAGCGGGCTCATCTCGGTCATGCCCCAGGCATGGGCGACATCGACGCCGTATTTGCGCTCGAAGACCTCGGTCATCGCACGCGGGCAGGCCGAGCCGCCGATGACGACGCGCTTCAGCGTCGAGAGCTTGCCATCCGTCGCCTCCAGATGCTGGAGGAGGCCGAGCCAGACGGTCGGCACCGCGGCCGTCATGGTCACGCCCTCCTCCTCCAGCAACTGGTGCAGCGAGGGGCCGTCGAGCTTGGCGCCGGGCATGACCAGCTTGGCGCCGGTCATCGGGGCGGAATAGGCCAGCGACCAGCTATTGGCATGGAAGAGAGGGACCACCGGTAGCACCGTGTCGCGGGACGACAGGCCCATGAAATCCGGCGCGGCGCAGGCGAGCGCGTGCAGAACGTTCGAGCGATGCGAGTAGAGCACGCCCTTCGGCCCGCCCGTCGTGCCCGAGGTGTAGCAGAGCCCCGCCGCGGTGTTCTCGTCGAAGCGGCCCCAGGTGAAATCGTCGTCCACCTCCGCGAGCCAATCCTCATAGGCGACGGCGTTCTTCAGGCCGCATGGCTGGAGATGCGCGGCATCGGTCAGGATGACGTAGCGCTCGACCGTCGGCAGCTTGTCCTGGATTGCCTGAATCATCGGCACGAACGTCAGGTCGAGGAAGAGCAGACGGTCTTCGGCGTGATTGACGATCCAGGCGATCTGCTCCGGGAACAGCCGCGGATTGACCGTATGCGTGATCGCGCCGATGCCGCTGATGCCGTACCAGAGCTCGAGATGGCGGTCGGTGTTCCAGGCGAGCGTCGCGATCCGGTCGCCCAGCGCGACGCCCTCACGCTGCAGGCGCTTCGCCACCTTCAGCGCGCGGCTGCGGATCTCGACATAGCTGCGTCGTCTGAGCGCGCCATCCTCGACGGCGCGACTCACCACCTCGCGGGTGCCGTGCTGGACGGCGGCGTGGTCGATGATGCGGTGGAGCAGAAGGGGCCAGTCCTGCATCAGGCCGAGCATGCGCTTATCCTCCCGAGATCGTTTTATCACGGAGGATAGCGACGGGTTTCCGCGAAAGGGAAGTCATCCCATCGAAGGCTCGCCTGCGCGCGCGAGATGGTTTAGGTCTGATCATTCAAGAGCGGGGGAAACGCCATGTCCGCACCGAAGATCGTGCCGCACGCCGCAACCGAGCCGGACCGGGTCTGGTTCCGCTTCATGCGATTGCACCAGCGCATGCTGATGCAGATGACGGGACGCATCCGGACGCTTGGCCTCTCGATCCCGCAATTCGACCTGCTCTCGACGCTGACCGAGCAGGAAGGCATCAGCCAGAGCGAGCTGGCCGAGCGGCTCTATGTCACCAAGGGCAATGTCTCCGGGCTGGTCGACCGGCTGGTGCAGGCCGGGCTGGTCGAGCGCCGCGCCATCGCCGGCGACCGGCGCTCCTATGCGATGCATCTGACGCCGGAAGGCCGCCGTCTCGCCGAAGCCGGCATCGCCGCCCAGCGCGAGTTCGTCGCCAGCACGCTCGGCAAGCTCGGGCCGGACGACCTCGCCGAACTCGACCGGCTCGTGCTGGCCTGGCGCGATCTCGCCCGCGCCGCCGATGCCGAGTGAGCGGGCATGGCTGACGGCATCGACCTGACCGCCTCCGCCACGGCCTTGCGCGCGGGGTTATTGGCCCGCCGCTTCAGCGCCACCGACCTGCTCGAAGCGACCTTCGCCCGCATCGATGCGCTGAACCCGCGCCTCAACGCCATCGTGGCGCAGGACCGCGAGGCCGCCCGCGCGATGGCGAAGGCTTCGGACGCGCGCATCGCCAATGGCACCGCCCGCCCGCTCGAAGGGCTGCCGATCACGATCAAGGACGCCTTCGACGTTGCCGGCCTGCCCTCCTCCGGCGGCCTCCCGGCCTATCGCGAGCGCGTGCCGACCGAGGACGCCGCTGCCGTTGCCAGATTGCGCGCCGCCGGCGCGGTGATCGTCGGGAAGACCAATGTCCCGGTCTTCTCCGGCGATTTCCAGAGCTACAACCCCGCCCATGGCGTGACCAACAATCCCTGGGACGAGACGCGCTCGCCCGGCGGCTCCTCGGGCGGCGCCGCGGTCGCGGTCGCAACGGGCATGAGCACCTTCGAGCTCGGCTCCGATCTCGGCAGTTCGATCCGCTGGCCGGCCCATGCCTGCGGCGTCTTCGGGCTCAAGACGAGCTGGGGGCTGGTCTCGACCTGGGGCGCGATCCCACCGCCGCCCGAGCGACGCACGCTGCGCAATGTCGACCTGATGGTTGCCGGTCCCATCACCCGCGCGGCCGAAGACCTCGACCTGATCCTGCCGGTCATTGCCGGGCCGCGCGATACCGCCCTGCCCGCCTCGCCGTTGGCGGAACCGCGCCGGATCGATGCCAAGGGCTTGCGCGTCGCGCTCTGGGCCGACGATCCCTTCGCCCCGGTCGATCGGGAGGTATCCGATGCCGTGCGCGAGGCGGCGCGCCGATTGGCCGAGGCCGGCGCGATCGTCGACGAGACCGCTAGGCCCTCTCTCCGCTTCGCCGATGCCTTCGAGGTCTACGCACTCCTGAACCATGCCGTCGTCGCCTACGGCCTGCCGCCCAAGGTGCGCGCCCGCATCCAGGCGCAGGCCTCGCGCTTCAGTCCGAACGACCTTTCGCACCAGGCCTTGCAGGCGCGCGGCGCCCGGATGACGCCCGGCCTCTACCAGCAGATCGACCAGCGCCGCCGCACCCAGAAGCGGCAATGGGCCAGCTTCTTTGCGCGATACGACGTGGTGCTCTGCCCGCCTGCGCCCGTCGCCGCGATCCCGCATGACCATGGCCCGGATATCCATGCGCGACGCCTGATCGTGAACGGCGAGCCGCGGCCCTATCTCGATTTCCTGCTCTGGGCTTCGCTCGCGACGGGCGCCGACCTGCCTGCGCTGTCGGCGCCAGTCATGCGGTCGCGCGAGGGCCTGCCGCTCGGCGTCCAGATCATCGCGCCCTTCGGCGAGGACAGGACCGCCATCGCCGTCGGCGCGATGCTGGAAGAGCTGGGCGGGCGTTTCACGCCGCCGCCACTTCCGCGATCGTGACTTCGCGCGGAAACACCGCCGTCATCCCGGGCTTGCCCCGGGATCCATCGCAGGGTGTCGAATTCTACGATGGATCCCGGATCTCCGCTTCGCTGCGTCCGGGATGACGCCCGTTCTCACGAAAATCCGACAGCCCGGAAGGACCGCTACGCCCGCTCCGCGCGAACCCTTTGCGTTTCGCTCGCCCTGCGGCAGAGTCTACCGTCCCCTGCGCCAAAATCGCTCAACATTTGCGACCATTTCAGCTTACACTGGCAAGAATATTAAACAGAACCGGGAGCCCATCATGCTGTCGAATGTCGCCGTCAGGGATATCGAGACCCTCGTCCATCCCTATACCAACCTCGCCACGCATCGGCAGACGGGCCCGCTCGTGCTGGAAAGCGGCAAGGGCATCTATGTCTACGATGCCGCCGGCAAGGAATATATCGAGGGCATGGCCGGGCTCTGGTGCACCTCGCTCGGCTACTCGAACCAGGAACTGGTCGAGACCGCCTATGAGCAGATGAAGAAGCTGCCCTTCACCCATATCTTCGGCGGGCGCAGCCATGACCCGGCGATCGAGCTCGCGGAGAAGCTGAAGGAGATCGCCCCGGTTCCGATCTCCAAGGTGTTCTACGGCGCCTCCGGCTCCGACGCGAACGACACCCAGGTCAAGATCGTCTGGTATCTCAACAACGCGCTTGGCCGCCCGCAGAAGAAGAAGATCATCTCGCGGCTGAAGGGCTATCACGGCGTCACTGTCGCCTCGGCCTCGCTGACCGGCCTGCCGAACAACCATATCGATTTCGACCTGCCGCTGCCGGGCATCCTGCACACCTCCTGCCCGCATCATTACCGCTTCGCGGAGCCGGGCGAGAGCGAGCAGGACTTCTCGTCGCGCCTCGCCGCCGAACTGGAAGAGATGATCCTGCGCGAGGGGCCGGACACGGTCGCCGCCTTCATCGCCGAGCCGGTGATGGGCGCCGGCGGCGCGATCATCCCGCCGGAGGGCTATTTCGAGAAGATCAACGCCGTGCTCGCCAAGTACGACGTGCTGTTCATCTCGGACGAGGTCATCACCGGCTTCGGCCGCACCGGCAAGATGTTCGGCACCGAGACCTACGGGCTCGCCGCCGATTCGATCTCGCTCGCCAAGCAGATCACCTCGGCCTATTTCCCGCTTAGCGCCGTGATGATGAACGACAAGATCTATGACGTTCTGGTCGACCAGAGCCGCAAGATCGGTACCTTCGGCCACGGCAACACCTATGCCGGCCATCCGGTCGGCTGCGCCGTCGCGGTGAAGACGCTGGAGATCTACCAGCGCGACAAGATCGTCGAGCACGTCCAGAAGGTCTCGCCGACCTTCCTGCGCCGCCTGACCAAGCTGAACGAGCACCCGCTGGTCGGCGAGGCCAAGGGTGTCGGCCTGATCGGCGGCGCCGAGCTGGTCAAGGACAAGCAGACCAAGGCCTCCTTCGAGACCAAGAAGGGCGTCGGCGCCAAGGCCGTGGCCTATGCGCTGGAAGAGGGCTTCATCACCCGCGCCATGGGCGACCGCCTCGCCTTCTGCCCGCCGCTCGTGATCAACGAGGCCGAGATCGAGGAAATGTTCAACCGCTGCGAACGCGCCCTCGACAAGACCCTGAACTGGGCCAAGGCCGAAGGCCTGCTGGCCTGACATCGCCGGCACGGCGGAACCATGAAAGGCCGGGCGGCGACGCCCGGCCTTTTCCTGTTCAGCAATATGGCAAAAGCTCGGGGAACGCCCGAAAACGCCACGAACAGATCACAGAGGCGCCCCGGCGCGGTCCCGATCCGCCGCCAGACAGATCAGGTCGGCAGGCGCGAGCCGCCGGCACGAGGTCGCTTCAGACGAGTCAGGAACCATGCTTCAACGCGACGCCCATTCCCCGGCACCGGCCCGCAAGGGTTTCCACGACGCCACGGCGCGGGCGACCTATGCCTCCCGCTTCCGCCCGATCGCAATTCGCGCGGTCGCCGCAGGAACCCGACAGGCACCACCCGCGTTGAAACAGCACGAAGAGCGCAAGGCCGAGTTGCCCGGTGTTCTCCGCCACGGTTTCTACGACTGAAACCTCCCCTTCGAGACCCATCACTTGGCCGGTGCGGAGCTTGCTCCCACCGGCCTTTTTCTTGGGCGGCTCAGAGCGCATGCCGGCGCACAATTTCCATGAGGCTCGCCGTCATTCCGGGGCAGGCCAAAGGCCTGAGCCCGGAACCCAGAACCGCTGCCGCCATGAACTGGGCGCCGACCCGAGGGCTCTTTTCTGAAACGGCATCGGTTCTGGGTTCCGGGCTCTTCGCTAACGCGAAGCCCCGGAATGACGGCGTGCTTCCATCGAAGCCGCCGAAACGAAAACGGGCGGCCCGAAGGCCGCCCGCTAAATTCTCCGGATCGTCCGTCCGATCAGACAACGATGACCTTCGCGCCCGCGGGAACGCGGTTGAACAGGTCGATCACGTCGATATTGCGCATGCGGATGCAGCCCGATGAGGCCGAACGGCCGATCGTCTCCGGCTCGTTGGTGCCGTGGATGCGATAGAGCGTGTCCTGGCCGTTCTGGTAGAGATAGAGCGCGCGCGCCCCGAGCGGGTTGTCCGGGCCGCCGGCGAGGCCGCCGGCGACCGGCTTCAGATGCGGCCAGCGCTTGATCATCTCGGCCGGCGGCGTCCAGCGCGGCCATTCCGCCTTGCGCTGGATCACGGCCTCGCCGGTCCAGCCATAGGCTTCCTCGCCGGTGGCGACGCCGTAGCGGATCGCCTTCTTGTTCGGCAGGACGAGGTAGAGGAACTTCGCCTTGGTATCGATATAGATCGTGCCCGGCGGCTGCCCGGTCGGATCGGCTATCTCGTAGGGCAGGTAAGGCAGGTAGGTGTCGAACTTGGGGACGAGCGCGATATATTCCGCGTCACGGGCTGACAGCTCCGGAGCGGCCACGCTCTTATACTGGCAGGCGCCCAGGAGGGCGGACAGCGCCAGCGCAACGAAAACGGTCTTCTTCATAGCCCCACCCCAGCCGACCCGAAGGCAGCCTTTATGATGAATCGAACGTTAAGGCTTCGTATCGCCCGCGCGCTTCCCCAAAAGCGGCGGTCCGGCGAAGCACTAGGCCTCAAACGGCCATGGTGCAATCCGGTTCCCAAAATGAGCGCCAGAAGGCCGTCTGGCGTGGCAAACCGGCCACGGATACGGGGATAACCGGCCTTGACGACCTTGCTCTTCACCCACCCGGCCAGCCTCGCACATGCGATGCCGCCGGGCCATCCCGAATGCGCGGACAGGATCAAGGCGGTCGATCAGGCGCTGGAAGCCGAGCGTTTCGTGGCACTGATTCGGCTGGAGGCGCCGCTCGGCACGCTCCAGCAGGTGGCGCTCTGCCATCCCGAATCCTATGCGCGGGCGCTGATCGCTTCCGCGCCCGCGACCGGCTTCGTCCAGGTCGATGCCGACACGCTGATCTCGCCCGGCACGATCGAAGCGGCGCTCAGGGGCGTCGGCGGAGCCGTCGCCGCCGTGGACGAGGTCATGGCCGGCAAGGCGCGCAACGCCTTCGTCGCGATGCGCCCGCCCGGCCACCATGCCGAACGCGAGCGCGCCATGGGCTTCTGCTTCTTCAATCATGCCGCGATCGCCGCACGCCACGCGCAGAAGGCGCATGGGGCCGCGCGCGTCGCCATCGTCGACTGGGACGTGCATCACGGCAACGGCACGCAGGACATCTTCTGGGACGATGCGAGCGTGCTCTACGCCTCGACCCACGAGATGCCGCTCTATCCTGGCACCGGTGCGGCCTCGGAGCGCGGCACGCAAGGCACGATCGTCAATGTGCCCTTGCAGTCCGGAGCGGGATCGGACGCGTTTCGTGACGCTTTCGAGACCACCATCCTGCCGCGGCTCGATGCCTTCCGCCCCGATCTCGTGGTGATCTCGGCGGGGTTCGACGCGCATTGGCGCGACCCGCTCGCCAGCCTCAACCTGCGCGAGGCCGATTTCGCCTGGGCAACGCAAAAGCTGATGGAGGTGGCCGACCGCCATGCCAGCGGCCGCATCGTCTCGGTGCTGGAGGGGGGCTACGACCTCGACGCTCTCGCGAAATCGACAGCCGCCCATGTCGCGGCGCTGATGGAGGGGTGAGGAAGGCCAACCCGCGGCCCCGACAACAACCCCACCGTCATCCCGGACGGAGCGAAGCGAAGATCCGGGATCCATGCCTGAGCGTTTCCGAGGAAGGTTCCGGCATGGATCCCGGGTCTCCCTTCGGTCGCCCGGGATGACCCGCGTTTTTGTTCGGGAAGCTCCCCGCTGAGTTGCGGACGCTCGCCTATTCCAGCGGCGCCGTCTCGGCGATCTCGATGCCGAAGCCGCTGAGCCCGACGAAGGAGCGGGGCGAGGAGGCGAGATTGATGATCGAGCGGACGCCGAGATCGCGCAGGATCTGTGCGCCCAGGCCGACCTCGCGCCATTGCTGGCTGCGCAGAGCGTCGGAGTTCTCGTCGTCGACGGGCTTGATCGGCACGCCGGCGCTGCCGTCGCGCAGATAGATCAGCACGCCCTTGCCTTCCTGCTGGAAGCGGCGGAGCGCGCACTGGATCGAGCTGGCGCCGCCGAGCACGTCGGCGACCACGTCGGCGCGGTGCAGGCGGGCCGGCACCTTGTCGCCGTCGCCGAGCTTGCCCATCACGAAGGCGAAGTGCTGGGTGCTGTCGAAGGGCGTGACATAGACATGGCCGGTGACGTCGCCGAACGCGGTCTTGACCGGGAAGGAATGCACCCGCTCGACCAGCTTCTCGCGCGACTGGCGATAGGCGATCAGGTCCGCGACCGTGATCTGCTTGAGGCCATGCTTCTCGGCGAAAGCGGCGATCTGCGCGCCCTTCATCACCGTGCCGTCGTCATTGGCGAGCTCGCAGATGACGCCGACCGGCGGCAATTCGGCGAGCTTGCAGAGATCGACGGCCGCTTCGGTATGGCCGGAGCGCATCAGCACGCCGCCATCTTTGGCGATGAGCGGGAAGACATGGCCGGGGCGGACGAAATCGGCGGCGCCCATATTGCCGTTGGCGAGCGCGCGGACCGTGTTGGTGCGCTGCTCGGCCGAGATGCCCGTGGTCAGCCCGTGCTTGACGTCGACCGTGATGGTGAAGGCGGTGCCGAGCGGGGCGTCGTTCGACGAGACCATCGGATCGAGACGCAGGCGCCGGGCCTCGCTCGCCGTCAAAGGCGCGCAGACGATGCCGCAGGTGTTGCGGATGATGAAGGCCATCTTCTCCGGCGTGCAGAGGGAGGCTGCAACGATGAGATCGCCCTCGTTCTCGCGATCGTCGTCATCGGTGACGATGACGATCTCGCCGCGGGCGAAGGCTTCGATGGTCTCTGCGACATTGTTGGACATGGCAGCCTCGCGTGGCCCGGACAGGCCGAGGAAATCATTGGGGGTGACGGCGCCGCCGGTGGCGGCGGTGATGCGCTCGGCGCTTTCGCGGGAAATCCAGGCGGCGGGATCGTTGCACAAGGCGGTCACACTGGCCGGCGAGAGGCCAACCTGTTTCGCGAAGGCGCTGCGTGCGATCTTGTTCTGCCGGAGCCAGATATCGAGCTTCATGCCGGCAAGCTAGTACGTCGCCACTTCATCCGCAATGAATGATCAATGCATTTTCAGTATTGCTGAAATGCAAGCTCTTTGGCGCGTCATGCTCGGGCTTGCCCCGAGCATCTCATGACGAGGAAGGCTCTCGTACCAGAGCCCATTTCCGCCCGAGAATGACGGCGATGTCACTCCTGAAACGGCCAGCGCGGCTCGACGACGCCGACCTGCGCGCGATGGCGCAGATACTGGTCGGCCAGCACGCAGGCGACCATAGCCTCGCCGACCGGCACGGCGCGGATGCCGACGCAAGGGTCGTGTCGGCCCTTGGTGAACATCTCGGCCTCGCCGCCGGTGCGTGTCACGGTCGCGCGCGTCGCCAGGATCGAAGAAGTCGGCTTCACCGCGAACCGCGCGACGATCGGCTGGCCGGTCGAGATACCCCCCAGAATGCCGCCGGCATGGTTGGAGAGGAAGAGCGGGCGCCCGTCATTGCCGGCGCGCATCTCGTCGGCATTCTCCTCGCCCGAAAGCTCGGCCGCGCCGAATCCTTCGCCGATCTCGACGCCCTTGACCGCGTTGATGCTCATCAGCGCCGCCGCGATCTCGGAATCGAGCTTGGCGTAGATCGGCGCGCCCAGACCCGCCGGCACGCCCTCGGCGACGATCTCCAGCACGGCGCCGATCGAGGAACCGGACTTCCTGATGCCGTCGAGATAACCCTCGAAGAAGGCGGCGGCCTTGGCATCGGGGCAGAAGAACGGGTTGCGGCCGACCTCGTCCCAGTCCCAATTGGCGCGGTCGATCTTGTGCGGCCCCATCTGGACGAGGGCGCCGCGCACGATCATACCGGGCACGACCTTGCGGGCGATGGCGCCTGCGGCGACGCGCATCGCCGTCTCGCGCGCGGAGGAGCGGCCGCCGCCGCGATAGTCGCGGATGCCGTATTTGACGTCATAGGTGTAGTCGGCATGGCCCGGCCGGTACTTGTCCTTGATGTCGGAATAATCCTTCGAGCGCTGGTCGACATTGTCGATCATGAGCCCGATCGATGTGCCGGTGGTGACCTGCACGCCGTCGCTCTCGCGTGCGAAGACGCCGGAGACGATGCGGACCTGGTCCGGCTCCTGGCGCTGCGTGGTGAAACGCGACTGGCCGGGACGACGGCGGTCGAGATCGCCCTGGATGTCGGCCTCGGTCAACGGAAGCAGCGGCGGGCAGCCGTCGACGACGCAGCCGATGGCCGGGCCATGGCTCTCGCCGAAGGTGGTGACGCGGAAGAGATGGCCGAAACTGTTATGCGACATGGGAGCCTGCGCGAGATACGTGCAGGGTCTTAGTCCGGGCCGGGACCGCCGGTCAAACGACCGGCCGGTTTCGTCAGTGCGCCGGCCCCTTCGCGGGCGCCGCGGGAGCGCCTTCCCAGCGCGTATGCGCCGGCAGGTTCTCGCCCTTCATGATCACGGTGAGCTGGCCGATCTGGGCGTAGTCGCCGACATGCGTGTCGTAGAGCACGGTCGCGCCCGCGCCGACGCAGACGCCCTTGCCCAGGCGCACGCGGCCGACCTTCATCACCCGATCCTCGTAGAGATGGGTCTGCAGCGCCGAATGGGCGTTGACCGTGCAGAAATCGCCGACGCGGATGCAGTCGAACTCGGTGATATCCGTCGAGTCGAGCCAGACGCCCTTGCCGTATTTCGCGCCGAACAGCATCAGGAACCAGGGCAGGAACGGCGTGCCGCGCAGATAGTCGAACAGCACCTTGCCGCCGAGGCCCCAGTACATCACCGCCACCGCCTCGGTGCGCATCGCCCACCACGACCACATCGGCTTCATCACGGGCTTGTAGACGCCCATCATCAGCCATTTCACGGCGGCGCAGATCAGCGCCTGCACGATGGCGATCGCCATGGCGACAGCCATGAAGGAGAGGACGAGCCCGGTCCAGTCGCCGTCGTTGATCTTCTGCTGCAGCACCATGTCGACCGCGACAGTGCCGAAGGTGATGAACAGCATCGCCGGGAAGGAGGTGTGCAGCGCCTCGAAGACACCGCGCCCGAACTGCTTGGCGAAGGAGGGCTTGTAGGTCCAGTCGGCGCCGAGATCGACCTTCTGCCGCGTCGGCAGGCGGATCGGCGGCGAGCCGAACCAGGTGTCGCCCGGCTGCATGCGGTCGTTGGCAGGCGGCTTCGACTTGATGCCGATCAGCACGCGGTCGGGAATGACGGCGCCGGGCGGCACGACGGCATCGTTGCCGACGAAGACCTGATCGCCGGTGCGCGTCGCATCGAGGCGCATATAGCCGCGCCGCATGTCCTCGTCGCCGAAGACGACCTCGTCGGCGATGAAGTTGCCGGCGCCGATGCCGGTGAGGTCGTAGCGGCCGGAGAGGTTGGTGGAGATCTCTGCGCCCTTGCCGATGCTGGCGCCCATCAGCCTGTACCAGGCGCGCATGTAGATGGTCGCGAAGAGCGATGAGAGCGTTTCCAGCGTGACTTCGGTCGCCAGCGCCACCGTCCATTTGCGCGCGTAGAAGCCGGAATGGATCGACCAGGAGCCGGAGGTCACGCGCGGCAGGATCGCCCAGCGCAAGGCGGCCATCAGCAGCACGGTGAAGGCGATCAGGCCGATCGAGGTCGGCCAGGTCAGGAGCGGCAGGAACCAGAGATAGCTGATGTCGGTCCAGCCGGCGATGAAGTAGTCGATCTTGTCGAACAGCCAGAAGGCCGGGAAGATCGGCAGCAGGCTGACCGGCGGCAGCACCACCAGCATCAGGATGTAGAAGCAGGTCATCAGCGCGCGCCGGCCCGGCGAAGCCTCGGCCTGCGGCGGCAGGGCCGCGAGATCGACCGTGCCGATCTTGCGGCCGGGCGTGCCGTCCCAGATCTCGGCATCGCCGACATGGACGCCGGGAGGAATCGCGGTGAGGTCGCCGATTTCGGCGTGGTCGCCGATCACCGCGCCATGACCGAGCACGACGGAGGCGCCGGCAGAGACGTCCTTGCCGATGGTGATGCGGCCGATCACCAGCTTGTTGCCGATCGCCTCGCCATTGGCGAAGGTGGTCTTGGAGCCGAAGGTCGTGAAGTCGCCGATCTCGATCAGGTCGATCGCGCCGGCCTCGTAATCGGAGATGATGACGTCACGACCGACCTTGGCGCCGAGCAGGCGCCAGTAGAAGCGCATCACCGGCGTGCCCTGCAGCCACTTGATATGGACGAGGCCGGCGACGCGGGCGGCAAACCACCAGCGGAAGTAATAGACGCCCCAGAGCGGATAGACGCCGGGCTTGGTCCGGCCCAGCACCAGCCATTTCAGCGCGATGCCGATCAGGCCGGTGACGACGATGATCGCGACATAGACGCCGAGCAGCGCGGCGATCTGGCCCGGCAGCGAGAGGTCCTCGCCCGAGAGGATCATGTAAGTGACGAAGACGCCGAGCCATTGCGCCGTCGCCAGGCCGATGATGACCGGCAGCGCGATCGCCTGGGCGAGACCGCAGAGGAAGCGGCGCAGCAGGGGCGGCGGCGTGAAGGACAGGTCCTCGGCAACGGCGACGCCGCGCTCGTCGAGGAGTGCCGCCATCGCCCGCAGCGTGCGCGCGGCATAGACGTCCTGCAGCGTGATGCCGGCATAGGCCGGGGTCTCGCGCACGATCGAGATGAAGCGGGCCGCCAGCAGGGAATGGCCGCCGAGATCGACGAAGAAATCCGCCTCCAGCGGCAGGCTTGCCGTGCCGAGCACGCGCTTGGCCGCTTCCAGCAGCGCGGCTTCCGTCGCGTTGCGCGGCGGCTCCTGCTCGCCCTCGGCGCTCGGCGCCGTCAATGGCGCCGCCTTGAGCATCTTGCGGTCGACCTTGCCGGAGACCATGCGCGGCAGCGAGCCCACCGCCTCGAAATGCGCCGGGACCATGTAGGGCGGCAACTTCTCGCGCAAAGCCGCCCTCAGCACCGGGCCGTCGACGGCGACGCCGGGCTCGGGCACGACGAAGGCGACGAGCCGCTCGATGCCGTCATCGCTGCGCAGCACGACCGCCGCCTGGGCCACGCCCGGCTCGTCGGCGAGCTTGGATTCGATCTCGCCAAGCTCGACGCGGAAGCCGCGGATCTTGATCTGGTCGTCGATGCGGCCGTGAAAGACGATATTGCCGTTCGCATCGAGGCTGACCGCGTCGCCCGAGCGGTAGAGGATCGGATCGTCCCCGCCGGCGACGCCGGCGAAGGGATTGGCGATGAACTTCTCGGCCGTCAGCTCCGGCCGGCCGTGATAGCCCTTGGCGACGCCGGGCCCGCCGATCAGCAATTCGCCCTGCTCGCCGGGATGAACGAGGCGCATGTCCTCGCCGACGACATAGGCCGTGTAATTCGGGATCGGCTTGCCGATGGTCACGATCTCGCCTGGAACGACCTCGGCCGCAGTCGCAACCACGGTCGCCTCGGTGGGCCCATAGGTATTGAGGATGCGCCGGCCCGGCTTCGACCATTTCTGCACGATCGCAGGCGGCAGCGCCTCGCCGCCGAGGAGGATCAGCTTCAGCGAAGGCACGTCGGCCGGCAGGATTCCGAGCAGCGTCGGCACGGTGTCGATGATGGTGACGCCGGCGTCGTTGAGGATGGCCGGCAGCTTCTCGGCATCGCCCATCATCTCGGGCGAGGCGACGAACAGCGTCGCGCCGACGAGATAGGGCGTCCAGATTTCCTCCATCGACAGGTCAAAGGCGACGGAAGCGCCCTGGAACGCGACATCGTCCGGCCCGAAGCCGTAGACCGCGTTCCCGGAGCGCAGGAAATGGCAGATGTTGCGATGGCTGATGACGATCGCCTTGGGCGTGCCCGTCGAGCCGGAGGTGTAGATCAGATAGGCCGGGTGATCCTTGGTCAGGCCGGCGGGACGCACCGGCGGCTCGGTTTCGTCCGCACCGGCGGCAAGCGTGTCCGGCGTCCAGACCTTGCGGCCGGTATCCTCGGCACGCACGGTCCAACCGGCGCAGGTGACGATGCCCTTGGCATCCGCGTCGTTCAGGCAGGTTGCGATACGCTCGACCGGCGCCTCGGCGTCGAAGGGCACCCAGGCGGCGCCCGCACGGGTGATCGCGATCTGCGCGACCAGCAGGTCGATGCCGCGCGGCATCCACAGGCCGACCATGTCGCCGGGGCCAACGCCCGCCAGCTGGAGACCGCGCGCCTGGCGCCCGGCCCTGGCCCAGACATCGGCATAGCTCAGGCGATGTTCTGTATCGATCAGCGCCGGATGATCGGGGCGAGCAGCGACGGTCGCCGCGAAAATCTCGGCCAGGACCTCGTCGCGAATCAAATCTGGACGCTTCTCGCCGGCCAGCATGGCGAGAGGGTTGGCGCCGGCCGCATCAGACGCCGCCGGCAGCTTCGTCATATCGTTCATCGCGCCCCGCTGCGTTGAAAGGCCCGCCGCCGATGCCGCGGCAGAGCCTGCCTCCGGCCATATGGCGCCTTATCACGCACCTCGTGAATAAAACCGGAATAGCCGCTCCAGCGTCGCGACATCCGCGTGAGCCCCCCGGCCGGGCAGGCCGCCGCATCACGCAATCTCGCTAGCATATTCTCCCTGCAAGATCACCCGTGAACCGGCGATGAATGCCGCCGGCACCCAGGCCAACTCAGAGCCAGTCCGCCTTGTTCCCGGTGACGACGAGCAGCTTGCCCTGCCAGATCTCGACCATCGAGGCCTCGCGCGGCGCCACCGCGCCGATCAGCGCCAGCACTGCGCGCGCCACGCCGCCATGGCTGACGATGACCGTCTCGCGCGTGAGCGCTTCGAGCACCGGCCGGACGCGCTCCGCCAGCATGCGGTAGCTCTCTCCACCCGGCGGCACGAAACCCCATTTGTCGCGTTCGCGCAGATGCGCCTGCTCGCGCTCGGCCTTGCGGATGTCGCGCCAGGTGAAACCTTCCCACTCGCCGAAGGTGAGTTCGCGCAACCGATCGTCGACCGTGTAGGCGCCCTCAGGCAAGGCGAGCTCGCGCCGGAGGATGTCCATGGTCTCGCGCGCCCGCTGCATCGGCGAGCAGATATAGGCGAGATCGGCATAGGCCGGCTCGAGCATCTTCAGCCGGCCGGCGGCTTCGGCGGCCTGACGGCGGCCGAGATCGTTAAGCGGGATATCCTGCCCGCCCTGCAGACGGCCCTCCCGATTCCAGTCGGTTTCGCCATGGCGGACGAGGATCAGACGGTGAGGCAGCGAGAGCGGGACCATGGCCCGCTTCTGCACGCCGGCACCGGCAGGGTCAAAGCCCTTCCGGGCGCTTTCCGGCGATGGCGACAATCAGCCGCTTTCTGTGGCCGATTCCACACGGGCTGTGTATAGCGCCCTTGCTCGATCACCGGCGGAACCCCATGCCCCCTGCCCTCACCTTGCCAGACGGCCGCAGCCTCGCGCTTTCCGCGACGCCGCTCGTCATGGGCATCGTCAACATCACGCCCGATTCGTTCTCGGATGGGGGGCTGCTAAAGAACGCCGAGGCTGCCGTCGGGCATGGCGCACGCCTTGCGGCCGAGGGCGCGGCCATCGTCGATATCGGTGGCGAATCGACCCGGCCCGGCCATGCCGCCGTCGATGCCGCGACCGAGATGGGGCGCGTGCTGCCGGTCATCACCGGGCTGAAGGCCAGGGTCGATACGCCGATCTCGATCGACAGCTACAAGGCGGAGGTCGCGGAAGCGGCGCTCGCGGTCGGCGCCTCGATCGTCAACGACGTCTGGGGTGCCCAGCGCGATCCGCGCATCGCCGCAGTCGCGGCGCGGGCCGGCGCGCCGATCATCCTGATGCATAACCGCGAGAGCATCGACCCCGCGCTCGACATCTTCGACGACGTGCTGCGCTTCCTCGAACGCTCGATCACGATCGCGACGCAAGCCGGCGTGGCGCGAAGCCAGATCGTCGTCGACCCCGGCATCGGCTTCGGCAAGACGATCAGGCAGAATCTCGACCTGATCCGCCATCTCGACCGGCTCGCCGTGCTCGGCTGCCCGGTCCTGCTCGGCGCCTCCCGAAAATCGACGCTCGGGCGCATCACCGGCCGGGAGGTTCCGGCCGAACGGCTCGCCGCCAGCATCGCCGCGCATCTCTATGGCGCGAGCCGCGGCGCCGCCATCATCCGCGCCCATGACGTCGCCCCGCATATCGACGCGCTGAAGACCTGGGCGGCCATCGAAGACAGCATGAAAGCAGACCCGTGAGCGAAACCGGCCGCATCCTGATCGAGAAACTCGATATCTACGCCTATCACGGCTTCTTCTCGGAAGAGGAACGGCTCGGCCAGCGCTTCGTGCTCGACTTGGTGCTCGACGCCGACCTGCGCGCCGCCGCCGCCAGCGACCGCCTGGCCGACACGGTCGATTACGGCCGCGCCGTCGCGATCGTCGCGGAGGTCTTCACGGCCAGCCGGTATCATCTGCTGGAAGGCGCGGCGCGGGCCGTCGCGCTCGCGCTGTTCGACGCCTTCCCGCCGATCACGAGCGTCGAGGTCACGCTGCGCAAGCCCGCGCCGCCGATCCCGGCGACGCTCGGCTCGGTCGGCATCCAATTGAGGTTCCAGCGTGAAGGTTGAGGCCGCACTCGCCTTCGGCGGCAACATCGGCGACCCCGTCGCGGCCTTCGCCGCGGCGCTGAAGGGCCTGCGCGGGCATTCCAAGGTGGCGCTCAGCCGTCTGTCCTCGATCTATCGGACGCCGCCCTGGGGCAAGACCGACCAGCCGGAATTCCTCAACATGGCCGCGCTGATCGAGACCTCGCTGCAACCGGCGGACCTGCTCGCCTTCTGTCTCGAGCTGGAGCGCGCCGGCGGCCGCGAGCGCCGCGAACGCTGGGGGCCGCGCACGCTCGATATCGACATCCTGACCTATGGCGACGCGATCATCGACCAGGCCCGGTTGCAGATCCCGCATCCGCGCATTCCCGAACGCGCCTTCGTATTGACGCCGCTGGCCGAGATCATGCCTCAGCGCCGGATCGGCGGCCGCAGCGTTACAGAGCTGCTGGCGGCAGCCACAGACGAAACGATCCGCCGCGACGAGGCCGCGACGGATCGGTTGACGGACTTGCTGGCCAGCTAGCTCACTGTGTCAGATCGTCAGATCGGTCAGGCTGACTGGCCGATCGATCCGATGAGCGAGATTACTCGCCCTTGTCTAGGGAGATGTCCGGCGCGGTCGGCACCTTCATGCCGACGACGTGGTAGCCGGCGTCGACATGCATGATCTCGCCGGTGATGCCGCGCGACATGTCGGAGACGAGGAAGACCGCGGTCTCGCCGACCTCCTCGATGGTGACCGTGCGGCGCAGCGGGGAATTGTACTCGTTCCAGCGCAGGATGTAGCGGAAATCGCCGATGCCCGACGCAGCCAACGTCTTGATCGGGCCGGCCGAGATCGCGTTGACGCGGATCTTCGAGGGTCCGAGATCGGCGGCGAGATACTGCACGCTCGATTCCAGCGCGGCCTTGGCGATACCCATGACGTTGTAATGCGGCATCCACTTCTCGGCGCCGTAATAGGTCAGCGTCAAAAGCGAGCCGCCATCCGGCATCAGCTTCTCGGCGCGCTGGGTGATCGCCGTGAAGGAATAGCAGGAGATCAGCAGCGACTTGGAGAAGTTCGCCTCGGTGGTCTCGACATAGCGGCCGGTCAGTTCGTCCTTGTCCGAGAAGGCGATGCAGTGGACGACGAAATCCAGCTTGCCCCAGAGCTTCTCGACCTCGGCAAAGACCGCGTCGATCGTGGCGCCGTCGGTGACGTCGCAATGGCCGACGACATGGCCGCCGAGCTCCTTGGCGAGCGGCTCGACGCGCTTCTTCAGCGCGTCGCCCTGATAAGTGAAGGCGAGTTCCGCGCCCGCGTCCGCCGCCGCCTTCGCGATGCCCCAGGCGATGGACCGGTTGTTCGCGACGCCCATCACGAGGCCGCGCTTGCCCTTGAGGAGATTGGCGGTCGGCGAAACGGCGTTGGAATCAGGCATGGGAGACCCGCAGATGAATGACGAGCAGGTCTCTTAGAACAGTCGCAGGGAAACGGGAACCGCTTTGATGCCCGCCTCCACGGCAGAATCACGCATGGAAGCGCCATCGGCAGCCTGCACGACCCGATTTTCGGCCGTGCGGGCGCCTGAGCCGGCTTACTTCGCTTCGTCCCGCGCCTTCATCAGCGCCGTCAGCTCGGCATCGCTCGCCGGCATCTCGATATCGATGGCGACGAAGAGATCGCCGAGCACGCCCTTCTCGCCCTTGAGGCCCTTGCCACGCAGGCGGAACTGCCGGGCCGTGCCGGTCAGCGGCGGGATGTTCATCTCGACCGCGCCGGTCAGCGTCGGCACATGCAGCGGGCCGCCGAGCACCGCCTTGGCGAGCGGCACCGCGACGCGGGTGCGCAGGTCGTTGCCGTCGACCGTGAAGCGGGAATCCGGTTTGACCTTGATGGTCATCATCACGTCGCCGGCCTCGCCGGAGAACGGATCGGTCTGGCCGAGCCCGCGCAGGCGCATGACCTTGCCGTCGCTCACCCCCTCGGGGATGGTGATCTCGACCTCGCGACCGCCCGGCAGCTTGACCCGGCGCGTGCCGCCGGTCGCGGCCTGCGCCAGCGAGACCTCGAGCGTGAAACTCTGCTCCGGCGGCTTCTGCGGCTCGGGCTTGCCGCGGGCGCGCCGGCCGGCCTCGCCGAAGAGCGAGGAGAAGATGTCGGAGGCGTCGAAGCCGGCATCGCCGCCCGAGCCGGCCCGGCCGCCGAAGGGATGGCCGCCGCCCTGGCCGAAATTGAACTCGAAGCCGCCGCTGCGCCCGCCGCGGCCGGCACCCATGCCCTCGAAGCCCTGGAAGCGCGGCTTGCCCTCGGCATCGATCTCGCCGCGGTCGAACTGCTTGCGCTTGGTCTCGTCGCCGACGATCTCATAGGCGGCGTTGAGCTCGGAGAACCTGTCCTGGGCCTTGGGATCGTCGCGGTTGCGGTCCGGGTGCAGCTCCTTGGCACGCTTGCGGAAAGCCTTCTTGATTTCCGCATCGCTCGCGCCGCGGGCGACGCCCAGAACCTGATAGGGATCGCGCATCAAAACCTCGTTTCCACGCAAAACCAAACGGCCAGCGCCGAAGCCGCCGGCCGTCCGTCTCACCCTATGTGGGGGCGGTGTGGCGTGTGCGCAACACCTCTTCGGGGCCGTTCTGCACCCGGCTTCACGGCAAGGCAAGCGGCGTGGAAGGGCCCTAGCCCAGCCCCTTCCAGGGGCCCATATCCTTGACCACCCAATCGCCGCCCGAGGGACGGCAGGCGGTGCCCTGCAGCTTAAGCGGCTGGGTTTGCGTCTGCACGCTGGCGATGAAGGCCCGGCAGATCTCGTCGGAACGCAGGAACGGGCCGCCGACCGGGATGAAGGAGCCCTTGATACCGCTCTGGGGATTGTCCCAGGAGACGGCGGCGCCATTGCCCTGGGGGTCGAGCGCCACGCCCATCGCGCCGTCGGCCCGGCGCATGTCTTCCGGCCCGAGCTCGGATGCCAGGCCTTGGAAGGGACCGGAGCGGTCGCCACCGCGTGCCGGCAGGACCGAGGAGGTCGTCATCGCCGAGGTCGCGGCGACCTCGTCCTCGCTCTTGCTGGACAGGCCGAGAATCGGGAAGGAAACCGAGCAGCCGGCGCTGAACACGGCCAGCAACGCGGCGGCAGCCAGCGGGCGCATGGGGGCTGCGCAACGGTTGAGGCTTTGGAACGCCCCTGCCCCTGCCCTATATAGACCGACCGACTGAACCCGGATCACTTTTCGCGCTCGCCCAACGCCCATTTCCACTGACCGAGGATTAGAACGTGCAACCGTTAACGAGCGGTGACTTCACCGAGGAAAACGAGCCTTTCGCGTTGTTCCAGAAGTGGTTGGACGAGGCGACGAAATCCGAGCCGAACGACCCGACCGGCATGGCGCTGTCGACCGTCGACGCCGAGGGCATGCCGAACAGCCGGATGGTTCTGCTGAAGGGCCATGGGCCCGACGGCTTCGTGTTCTACACCAATACCGAGAGCCAGAAGGGCCAGGAGCTGATCGGCCAGCCCAAGGCGGCCGCCCTGTTCCACTGGAAGAGCCTGCGCCGGCAGATCCGCATCCGCGGCACGGTCGCGCTCGTCAGCGACGCCGAATCGGATGCCTATTTTCATTCCCGCCCGCGCGACAGCCGGATCGGCGCCTGGGCCTCGCAGCAATCGCGCCCGCTGGAAAGCCGCTTCGCGCTGGAAAAGGCGGTGGCGAGCTATACGCTGAAATTCGGCATCGGCGAGATTCCGCGCCCGCCCTACTGGCGCGGCTTTCGCATCACGCCGACTTATATCGAGTTCTGGCGCGACGGCGCCTTCCGCCTGCATGACCGCATCATCTTCCGCCGGGACTCGACCGAGACGCCCTGGACGAAGACGCGCTTTTACCCCTGAGGACACCTGCCCCATGGCGATGCCCAAGTTCGATTTCCCGAAGACTGAAGCCGGCAAGCGCCCGGTCATGCTGCTGACTGGGGCGAGCCGCGGCATCGGCCACGCCACGGTGATGCAGTTCGCCATGGCGGGCTGGCGCATCCTGTCCTGCTCGCGCCAGGCCTTTTCCGACAAGTGCCCCTGGCCGTCGGGCGCCGACGACCATGTCCAGATCGATCTCGGCGACCCCGAGGACACGATGCGCGGCATCGCCGAGATCAAGAAGCGGCTCGCCGTCGAAGGCGGCAAGCTCAATGCGCTGGTCAACAATGCCGGCATCTCGCCGAAGGGGCGCAATGGCGAGCGGCTCGGCGCCGCCACCACCTCGTTCAACGACTGGCACAAGGTCTTCCAGGTCAATTTCTTCGCGCCGATCATGCTGGCGCGCGGCCTGCTCGACGAGCTCACCGTGGCGAAGGGCGCGATCGTCAACGTCACCTCGATCGCCGGCTCGCGCGTGCACCCCTTCGCCGGGGCAGCCTATGCGACCTCGAAGGCGGCGCTCGCCAGCCTGACGCGCGAGATGGCGGCCGATTTCGGGCCGTTCGGCATCCGCGTGAACTCGATTTCGCCGGGCGAGATCGATACCGCCATCCTCTCGCCCGGCACCGAGAAGATCGTCGCGACCCTGCCGATGAAGCGCCTGGGCAAGACCGACGAGGTCGCCAAGGCGATCTATTTCCTGTGCACGGACGCCTCGAGCTACGTCACCGGCTCGGAACTGCACATCAATGGCGGGCAGCACGTTTGACCCGCGCGTCGGCAAGATGAGCGAGGACGGCGGCCAGGTCATCCGCTTCCCCACGCCCGGCCGGGCGGCCGCGCGGCCGGTGCTGGCGGCCTCCGTCGCGGTCTTCCGCGAGGGCAAGGTGCTGCTGGCGACACGGACGAAGCCGCCGGCCGACCAGCTCTGGTCGCTGCCGGGCGGCAAGGTCGAGGCCGGCGAGACGCTTGAGGAAGCGGCCCTGCGCGAGCTGGAGGAAGAGGTCGGCGTCACCGCCCGCATCCTCGGCTTCAACCGGCATGTCGAGATCTTCGGGCGCGACGCCAAGGGCGCCGTGACCCACCATTTCGTCGTCGCCTCCTTCGTCGGCGAATGGCTCTCCGGGGAGCCCCGGACGGGGCCGGAAGCCGGGGCTGTGATGTGGGCCGATCCGCTCAAGCTCGGCGGGCTCGCGACCACGCGCGAACTCGGCGACGTGCTGCGCCGCGCGCATCAGATCGTCACGGCGGGTGTACCCGCATGACGACGAGGCTTCGCTACCCGGCGATTCTGATCGCGCTCATGCTGCTGCCGATGGCGGCGGAGGCGCAGCAGAGGCCCCAGCCGGCCGCGAAACCTCCGGCAGCCAAGCCTGCCGAGCAGCCTGCCACGGAGCCGGCCGGCCCGCCCTATGAGCCGCAGCTCCTGCAGCTCTCCGAGATCATGGGATCGCTCGCCTATCTCAGAACGCTCTGCGGCGGCCGGGAAGCGCAGGACTGGCGCGCGCGGATGGCCGCGCTGATCGATGCCGAGGGCCGGACGCCGCAGCGGCGCGACAGGTTAACCGCAGCCTTCAATCGCGGCTTCAAGGCCTATTCCCTGACGCATCGCTCCTGTACCGAAGCCAGCCAGGAAGCCTCCTCCAGGCTTGCCGCGGAGGGTGAGGTGCTTTCGCGGGCGCTCGCCGGGCGCTATGGCGGATAGGCAACAGCTGTTGCCGTAAGGCTTCTTCCACCGGATTTTCCCGGTCGCGTTAACCTTTCTTAAAGGCCACGGTAGCGTGCCGCTCTGGCACGGCTTATGTCTTGAGCATCGCCCAAACGTCGCGATCCGGAGCAGAAGCGCCGCGATTCGCGTCAGACAGAAGGCTCAAGAGTCCCGTTTCGATGCCGATCCAGCCAGACGACACGATGCTCGACCCGAATCTCGCCGAGGACGACCACGGCGACATCCGTCGCGTGGCCTATGGCTATGTCGAGGACGCCTTCAACGAGGCGCAGCAAGACGGGCTCGATCCCGACGCCATGGCGCATGCCGCCCTGTTCGCGGCGCTGCGGACGCTGGTCGAGACCTATGGCGAGGACGCGACCGCGACCTTCGCCGACACGCTGGCCGACAAGGTGCGCTGCGGCGCCTTCACCTGCGGCACGCGCCACTGATCAGGTTGGTCAGGGCGCCGTGCCCGGCTGCGCCCTTATCGCTTCGATGATCCGCAGAACGGCTGCGCTTTCGCCGAGCGGCATCTCCGGGCAACCGCTCTTCCCGGCCCGAATCGCCGCCATCGCCGCTTCCGCCTGGAATTGAAGGCCGCTGCCTGGGAAGGCGCAGCTCTCGCTAGCCCGCCCCGACTGAGGCAGACGGTCGAGCAGGCGCGCCATGCCGCCAATCCCGCGCTCGTAAGCTGCGACCGCGCGACTGGCATCGGCATACCAGCTCAATCGCTGCACCTTCAGGAACGGTGCCTCGAAGATGAGGCCACCGCGCTCGCCCTCGACAAGCAGCCGGTTCGCCCCGTCTCGATCGAAGCCGCAGGAGAGTTCCGCGACGGCCGCCGGATAGTCCAGCCGGAAGAAGCTGCGCCGGTCGACCCCGGTTCCGGCGGCGAGCCAGCTCCCGCTCACGGCCAGCGGCTCGCCCAGCAGATGCTGGGCAAGCGAGAGCGGATAGACGCCAAGGTCGAAAGCAGCTCCTCCGCCAAGAGCCGGATCGAAGAAGCGGCTGCCGGGCTCTTCGGGATGGAGATAGGAGAGATCGGCGCGGATGCACCTGACCTTGCCGATGCGGCTGGCGGCGATCTGCTCGCGCGCCCGGCGTACCGCCGGCAGGAAGCGGCTCCACAGGGCTTCCATCGCGAAGACGCCGCGCTCGCTTGCCGCCTGCGCGATCTTTTCGACATCGGCGCTGGCCAGCGCTATCGGTTTCTCGATCAAGACCGGCTTGCCGGCCGCGATGGCCTTCAAAGCCTGTGCGGCGTGGAGATGGTTGGGCGTCGCGATATAGACCGCCTCGATGGCCGGGTCTGCGAGGAAGGCGGCTTCGTCATCATAAGCCGTCGCCCCGCCGAAGCGCGCGGCAAAGCCCTGCGCCTTCTCCAGCGAGCGAGACTGCACGGCAGCAATGCGCGCCTGCGGCAGCAGGCCGAGATCGGCGGCGAAGAGCCCGGCGATGGCGCCGGTGCCCATGATCCCCCAGCCGAATGAATTCTGCTGCGCCATGCTGCTTCGCTCTCCCGATCGCCTGATCGCGATAGCGGATGGGCGTTAAGACGCCGTGTGCTCCGCAGCATTTGCCCCGCTCGCGGACCGTAGAACCACGCCGTCATCCCGGGCTTGCCCCGGGATCCATCGAAGGGCTTCGGAGCTCTACGATGGATCCCGGATCTCCGCTTCGCTCCGTCCGGGATGACGGTGTGGTTCCAAGCGAATCCGGCAGCGTTCACACCGCGAGCGCGAAACCGTCCTTGCGGTGGTCGGAGGCGCCGAACATCACGCCGCGCTTGTGATCGACCCAGATCGCCTGGCAGCCGCCGAGCGGCTCCTCGGACCAGACCACGTCATGGCCCCGCGCCTTCAGGTCGGCGGCGACGGTCGCGGGAATCGTCGTCTCCAGCGAGAGCTTGCCGTCATAGGCGAAGCTGCGCGGCGCATCCGAGGCCTGCTGCGGGTCGAGGCCGCGGTCGAGGATGCCGGAGAGGAAATGGGCATGGCCGGTCGACTGATACTGGCCGCCCATCACGCCGAACGGCATGATCGGCTTGCCGTCCTTGGCCAGCATGCCCGGAATGATCGTGTGGAAGGGGCGCTTGCGCGGCGCAATCGCGTTGGGATGGCCCTCGATCAGGCGGAAGCCCGAACCGCGGTTCTGCAGCATGACGCCGGCCTTGGCCGCATAGATGCCGCTGCCGAAGGCGGAGAACAGCGAGTTGATGAAGGACACCATGTTGCCCTGGCCGTCGACGACGCAGAGATAGATCGTATCCTTGTGCAGGGGCATGTCGAAGGCTTCGGGCGCCGCCGCCTTCTCCAGGCTGATCTGCCGGCGGATGCGGCCGACGAACTGGTCGGACAGGAAGGCCTCGGTGTCGAAGGGGCTGACGGCGGGATCGGCGACCAGCGCGTCGCGCTGGCGATAGGCGGCCTTGCTGGCCTCGGCGAGGAGATGGATGCGGTCGGACTCGCTCAGCTTCCCGTCCTTCATGTCGAAGCCTTCGAGGATGCGCGCGATCAAGAGCGCCGCGATGCCCTGGCCGTTCGGCGGGCATTCCCAGAGGCGGTGGCCACGATAATCGGCGCCGATCGGGTCGACATAATCCGGCTTTGAGGCCGCGAAATCCTCGAGGCTGATCAGGCTGCCGGCCGCGTTCAGCACGGAGACCATGTCGGCGGCGAGTTCGCCCTCGTAGAAGGCCGAGCGGCCCTCGCGGGCTACGCGGCGCAGCATATTGCCCAGCGCCGGGTGGACCATCTTGTCGCCGACGGCCGGGGGATTGCCACCCGGCAGGTACACGGCATTGCCAAGGCCGTGCTTCTCGATGCGGCCGCGGGCCTTGGCCCAGTCGAGCGCGACGCGCGGCGTCACCACGAAACCTTCTTCCGCTGCGCGGATCGCGGCTGCGAAGATCTCGTCGAGGCTCTTGCTGCCATGGTCGGCGACGAGCCGGCACCAGGTGTCGATGGCGCCGGGCACGGTGACGGCATGGGGCGAATCCGCCGCGATCGACGTCATGCCCTGGCCGAGGAACCAGCCGAGCTCGGCCTTGGCGGCCGAGCGGCCCGAGCCGTTGATGGCGACCATCTTGCCATTGGCCGGGGCGTAGATCGCGAAGCAGTCGCCGCCGATACCGGTCATGTGCGGATCGACCACCGCTTGAACGGCCACCGCCGCGATGGCGGCGTCGATGGCGTTGCCGCCGTTGCGCAGGATTTCGACGGCCGCCAGCGTCGAGGCCGGATGCGAGGTCGCCGCCATGCCGCGATCGCCGACCGCAACCGGACGGCCCGGCACCATGAAATCGCGATTACCCCAGGCCATGCGTCGTCTCCACCTCTGCGGCGCCGTTGCTGCGCGGTGCCTTGTTTCACTCACCGCTTTGGCGCGCCGGCCGGGGGCTTGGCAATCCCGCCCGGCGCATGGCCGACATCGCCCGTCCCTCGCCGCACGCAACTGTGGCGGTTGACATCCCGGCATGGAGGACTATCGCCGCCTCGAAGGACGGGCCGGCCATGCAAGACTACATCCGCAAGATCATCGGGGCGCGCGTCTACGATGTCGCGATCGAAAGCCCGCTCGATCCGCTGCCGCGCCTGTCCGCGAGACTCGGCGGCAGCGCCCTGCTGAAGCGCGAGGACCTGCAGCCCGTCTTCTCGTTCAAATTGCGCGGCGCCTACAACAAGATCGCCGGTCTCACCCAAATTGAGGCCGAGCGCGGCGTGATCTGCGCCTCGGCCGGGAACCATGCGCAGGGCGTGGCGCTGGCGGCGAAGAAGCTCGGCATCAGGGCGACCATCGTGATGCCGCGCACCACGCCGGACATCAAGGTGCAGGCGGTGCGCAGCATGGGCGGGCGCGTCGTGCTCCATGGCGAGAATTTCGACGAGGCCTATGGCCATGCCCGCAAGCTCGAAGCCGAGAAGGGCCTGACCTTCGTCCACCCCTATGACGATCCCGACGTCATCGCCGGCCAGGGCACGGTCGGCATGGAGATCCTGCGCCAGCATTCCGATCCGATCGAGGCGATCTTCGTGCCGATCGGCGGCGGCGGGCTCGCGGCCGGCGTCGCGGTCTACGCAAAATTCCTGCGGCCGGAGATCAAGGTGATCGGCGTCGAGCCGGAGGATGCCGCTTCCATGGCCGGCGCCATCGCGGCGGGCGAGCGCATCGTGCTCGACCAGGTCGGGCTCTTCGCCGACGGCGTCGCGGTGCGGCAGGCGGGCGAGGAGACGTTCAGGCTCTGCCGCGAATTGCTCGACGAGGTCATCACCGTCTCGACCGACGAGATCTGCGCGGCGGTGAAGGATATCTTCGAGGATACCCGCGCCATCGCCGAGCCCTCCGGCGCGGTCAGCCTCGCGGGCTTGAAGGCCTATGCGGCGCGTGGGGCCAAGCGCACCGGCGCGCTGATCGCGATCAACAGCGGCGCCAACATGAATTTCGACCGTTTGCGCCATATCGCCGAGCGGGCCGAGATCGGCGAGCACCGCGAGGCCCTGCTGGCGGTGACGATCCCCGAAAAGCCCGGAGCCTACCGCGCCTTCATCGAACTGCTCGGCCGGCGCGCGATCACCGAATTCAACTACCGCTATTCCGACCCCAAGGCCGCGCGCATCTTCGTCGGCGTGCAGCTCTCGGAGGGCGATGCCGAAAAGCGCCAGATCATCGCGATGCTCTCCGAGCACGGCTATCCCGTGCTCGACATGAGCGACAACGAACTCGCCAAGCTGCATATCCGCTACATGGTCGGCGGCAAGGCGCCCGGGCTCGGCGACGAGCTGATCTTCCGCTTCCAGTTTCCGGAGCGGCCCGGTGCGCTGCTCAAGTTCCTCAACAGCCTCTCGGCCGACTGGAACATCTCGCTGTTCCATTACCGCAACCACGGCGCCGATTACGGCCGCATCCTCGCCGGCATCCAGATCCCGCCGGCCCAGCGCGGCCAGCTTACAAAGCGGCTCGACGCGCTCGGCTATCCCTATTGGAGCGAGAGCGACAACCCGGCTTATCTGTCGTTCCTCGCTGAGATGCCGGCGCCGTGAATTGGCTTAAGGTGGAAGCATGACGCTCGACCAGCTTCGCATCTTCGTCGCCGTCGCCGAACGGGAGCACCTGACGCAAGGCGCGCGCGCGCTCAACCTCACGCAATCGGCGGTGAGCTCCGCGATCACGACGCTGGAGGCGCGCTATGCGACGAAGCTGTTCGACCGGATCGGCCGGCGGATCGCCCTGACCGACGCCGGCAAGCTCTTCCTGGTCGAAGCACGCGCCGTGCTGGCGCGGGCCGCAGCGGCGGAAGCGGTGCTGTCCGATCTCTCTGGGCTGGCGCGGGGCTCGCTTGCGCTGATGGCGAGCCAGACCGTGGCGAATTACTGGCTGCCGCCGCTGATCCAGCGCTTTCGCCGGGAGCATCCCGGCATCGCCGTCTCGCTCGCGATCGGGAACACCGAGACGGTGAGCGCCGCCATCCATGACGGCGTGGCCGATCTCGGCTTCATCGAGGGCGAGATCGACGACCCGGCGCTGGCGATGACGGCTCTCGACGAGGACGAGCTCGTCATCGTCGTGCCGACCGGCCATTCCTGGGCGGAGAACGCCCCTTCGACCAAAGAGCTCTCGCAAGGCGCCTGGGTCCTGCGCGAGGCTGGATCGGGGACGCGGGCGATGTTCGAGGCGGCGCTGCCGGCGTTCGGCCTCGGCGCCGACGATCTCGCCGTGGCGCTGGAATTGCCGTCCAATGAGGCGATCTGCTCCGCCGTCGCGGCGGGCGCGGGCGCAACCGCGATCTCGCGGCTCGTTGCCGCCAATGCGATCGCGGCCGGGCGGCTCGCCACCGTCGCGCTGCCGCTGCCGAAGCGTCGCTTCCTCGCCCTGCGCCACAAGGAACGCTACCTCGCCAAGGCGGCGGCGGCTTTCCTGGCGCTCTGTCAGGCGGGCTAGCTGGCGGCCTGAGCCCCTTGTCATTCCGGGGCTTCGCGCGGCGAAGAACCCGGAATCCACGACGAGGCGAGCCGCTTTTGACCGAACACGTGATGTTTCACCCAGTCGTGGGTTCCGGGTTCGCGCCTTCGGCGCGCCCCGGAATGACAACTGTGTGGCTGAAAACTGCTGCTGAGACGGCCTGAAGCTCACGCCGCCGCAGCAGCGCCCGGCGCGGCGCGCATCAGCATGCCGAAGAGATCGCGGGAATCGTCGGGGTCGGCGATAAGGTCGAGATCGACATAGGTGCCGGCCTCGCGGATGCGCTCATAGACATAGCGCAGCGCCGAGAAATCCTCGATCGCGAAGCCGACCGAGTCGAATAGCGTGATCTGGCTGTTATCGGTGCGGCCCGGAGCCATGCCAGTGATGACCTTCCAGAGTTCCTCGACCGGATGATCGGCGTCGAGCTGCTGGATATCGCCCTCGATGCGGGTCTGCGGCGGATACTCGACGAAGATCGAGGAGCGCAACAGCACGTCGCGGTGGATCTCAGTCTTGCCGGGGCAGTCGCCGCCGACCGCGTTGATATGGATGCCGGCGCCGACCATGTTGTCGGTCAGGATCGTCGCATATTGCTTGTCAGCCGTGACGGTGGTGACGATCTCGGCGCCCTCGACCGCTTCCATCGCGGTGGCGCAGCGGGTGATCCTGAAGCCGTGGCGCGCGAGGTTGCGGGCGCATTTCTCGGTCGCGGCCGGGTCGACGTCGTAGAGCCGGAGATTCTCGATGCCGAGGATCGCGCGGAAGGCGAAGGCCTGGAATTCGGACTGCGCACCGTTGCCGATGATCGCCATGGTCGCGGCGTGTTTCGGCGCGAGGTGCCTGGCCGCCACCGCCGACATCGCCGCGGTGCGCAAGGCGGTCAGGATCGTCATTTCCGAGAGCAGGACGGGGTAGCCGGTCGCGACATCCGAGAGCAGGCCGAAGGCGGTGACCGTCTGCAGGCCGGCCTTCATGTTCTTGGGATGGCCGTTGACGTATTTGAAGCCGTAGAGCTTGCCGTCGCTGGTCGGCATCAATTCGATCACGCCTTCGAGGCTGTGCGAGGCGATGCGCGGCGTCTTGTCGAAGATCTCCCAGCGCCGGAAATCATCCTCGATATAGGCGGCGATGTCGGACAGCATCCGCTCGATGCCGATCGCATGGACCAGCTTCATCATGTGGTCGACGCTGACGAAAGGCACGACGTTGAGCTGCTGAATCATGGGTCCCCGCGCTGTTCTCGTTGAAGGAACGATTGTCCCTGTTTTCGGCGGCAGGCGAAAGAAGCCAAAACGACCAGATCGGCGCCAAGATTGATCGATCTGGCAAAGCCGTCTATCCATTTTGGACGATGGACGATCTCGACCGCAAGCTCATCACCCTGCTGCGCCATGACGGGCGCCGGAGCATCTCGGACCTCGCCGCCGATCTCGGCCTGACGCGGGCGACGGTGCGCGCAAGGCTGGAGAAGCTGGAGCAATCCGGCGAGATCATCGGCTTCACCGTGATCCTGCGCTCGGACGCGATCGACCTGCCGGTGCGCGGCATCACCATGATCGAGATCGCCGGCCAGGCGGCGGATACGGTGATCGATGCGCTCTCGGGCTTCACCGAGGTCTCCAGCATCCACACCACCAATGGCAACTGGGACCTCGTGGTAGAGCTCGGCACCTCCGACCTGATCGCCTTCGACCAGGTGCTCCGGCGCATCCGCATGATCCCCGGCGTCACCAACAGCGAGACCAGCCTGCTGCTCGCGACACCGCGCAGCGTCAAAGCGCGGCTCTGAGCAAACTCATCCTCCACCATCATCCCGGGCGAAGCGAAGCGTAGACCCGGGATGACGCGGAGGGTTCGGCGACCGCCTGACCACCCAGCCCGCCCCCGCAAGAAGCGTCGCTGCATGGCGGCCATCCGCAAACGCGGCGTGGCGCCCCGTGACAGGCGCGCCTCCGCCCCCTAACGTTGTGTCCCGTCAGATACAGCGTTGGTGGCGGCCGGCGATGCATGATCGCGCAAGGCCGCCCGTTCGCGTCGGACACCCACAGTTCCCACTCGGGGCATGGACCACCGGCCGCTTCCGGCAGGCTGTCCGCGCCACGAGCCGAGACCAAGGCAGGAGACCAGACCATGGCGCATGAGCTCGAATTCTATATCGACGGCCAGTGGGTGAAGCCCTCGGGCAACCGCACGCTCGGCGTGATCGATCCGTCGAACGAGGAGGTCTTCGCCACGATCGCGCTCGGCGAGCAGGCCGATGTCGACAAGGCCGTCGCCGCGGCCCGTGCCGCCTTCCCCGCCTTCGCCGCGACCTCGAAGGCCGAGCGCCTCGCCCTGATGCGCCGCCTCGCCGAGGCCTACAAGAAGCGCTACGACGATATCGCGAACGTCCTGTCGCGCGAGATGGGCGCGCCGAAGGAGCTGGCACACCGCGCGCAGGCCGCGATGGGCACCGCCCATCTCGCCAAGATGATCGAGACGCTCGAGAACTTCGAGTTCGAGGAGCTGCGCGGCACCACCCTGATCGCCAAGGAGCCGATCGGCGTCGTCGGCATGATCACGCCGTGGAACTGGCCGCTCAACCAGATCATGTGCAAGGTCGCGCCTGCGCTCGCCGCCGGCTGCACCATGGTGCTGAAGCCCTCCGAAATCGCGCCGCTGAACGCCATCATATTCGCCGAGGCGCTGGACGAGGCCGGCGTGCCGAAGGGCGTGTTCAACCTCGTAAACGGCGACGGCCCGACGGTCGGCGAGGCCATTTCGCGCCATCCGGGCGTCGACATGGTCTCCTTCACCGGCTCGACGCGGGCCGGCATCCTCGTCGCCAAGGCGGCGGCGGATACCGTCAAGCGCGTGCACCAGGAACTCGGCGGCAAGTCGGCCAACATCATCCTCGACGATGCCGATCTGAAGAAGTCGGTGAAGCTCGGCGTCGAGAGCGTGATGCGCAACTCCGGCCAGTCCTGCAACGCGCCGACCCGGATGTTCGTGCCGGAGAAGCTGCATGAGGAGGCCCTCGCCATCGCCAAGCAGGTGGCCGAGCCGCTCAAGGTCGGCGCTCCCTCGGCGGACGGCGTCTTCCTCGGCCCGGTCGTCAGCGAGGTCCAGTACGAGAAGATCCAGCGCCTGATCGAGGCCGGCATCAAGGAAGGCGCGACGCTCGTCACCGGCGGCACGGGCCGTCCGGAAGGGCTCAACCGCGGCTACTATGTCCGCCCGACCGTGTTCGGCGGCGTGACCGACGAGATGACCATCGCCCGCGAGGAGATCTTCGGCCCCGTGCTGTCGATCCTGCCCTACAAGAGCGACGACGAGGTGGTGGAGCGCGCTAACGACACGCCCTATGGCCTGGCTTCTTACGTCCAGTCCGGCTCGCAAGAGCGCGCCCGCAAGATCGCCGCGCAGATGCGCTCGGGCAATGTCTACATCAACTACCCGGCCTGGGACGCCGGCGCGCCCTTCGGCGGCTACAAACAGTCCGGCAACGGCCGCGAGTACGCCGATTTCGGTCTCGAGGAGTTCCTGGAGATCAAGGGCACGGTCGGCTACGCGGCGGCGTGAGGCATCGCGCCACCGTCGTCATGCTCGGGCTTGACCCGAGCATCTCGGAAACCAGCGCCTTCTCGTCATGAGCTTCTCGGGTCGCCGCTATGCGGCGCCCGAGAATGACGTTGGAGCCGACTGGTCAATCCTCCTCCGGCGCCGCCGCGATCGGCAGGGCGCTGGAGCGTTTCACCTGTCCAAGCGCAAAGCTCGACTCGATCGAGGCGACGCCGTCGAGGCGCGTGAGCTTGTCCTTGAGGAAGCGCTCATAGGCCGGCAGGTCGCGCACGACGATGCGCATGAGATAGTCGCGCTGGCCGGTCATCAGGTAGCAATCGACCACCTCGGGCCAGCGCGCCACGGCCTGCGAGAACCGGTCGAGCTCATCCTCCCGCTGGCGCTCCAGCTTGATCGAGACGAAGACGCTGATCGGCAGGCCGACCTTGGTCTGGTCGATGATCGCGGCATAGCCGGTGATGACGCCGGCTTCCTCCAGGATGCGGATGCGCCGCGCGCAGGGCGAGGCGGAGAGGCCCACGCGCTCGGCCAGATCCTGCACCGACAGGCGCGAATTGATCTGCAGTTCTCCAATGATCTTGCGGTCGAGCGCATCGAGGCGCAGGCGTGCCATGCCTTGTCTCCGGTCCCGGCTGAAATCGCTCTATGACAGGAGCGATCGGTTGCCACCACCGGCATCTCCGCGAAAGCACATGGCAGCGACGGCATGGCACTGGCGCGGAGAGCCAGGCCGCGCTATGCGATACCTACAATCCAATGAATGTATGGAATTGCATTTGGCGATGGTCGACAGCGACGCGGCGCTCACCTGGACCAGCCGGCTCGATCCGGCGGCAGGCCCGCGCTACCTCCAGATCGTCGCGCAGCTCGAACGGGCGGTTGCGACCGGGCTGCTGCGGCCGGGTGACCGCCTGCCGCCGCAGCGCCGCCTCGCCGAGCATCTCGCGGTCGATCTCACCACGGTGACGCGTGCCTTCGGCGAGGCGCGCGAGCGCGGGCTGATCGATGCCGTGACCGGGCGCGGTTCCTTCATCTCGGCGCGGCAGGAGCAGGCAGGGCCACCGCTCGACCTCAGCATGACGATCCCGCCGGCGCCGAAGGGCCTGCGGCTCGGCGAGCTGATGCAGCGCGGCATCGCCGAGATTCTCGCGCGAAGCGATGCGGACCAGCTGATGAACTATCACGGCGGCGCGGGTTCGCTCGCCGAACGCGCAGCGGGCGCGGCATGGCTCGCGCCTCTTATGGGTGTGGTCCAGCCGCAGCGCATTGCCGTGGTGCCCGGCGCCCAGACAGGGCTCAACGCCCTGCTCTCGCTGCTGGCCCAGCCCGGCGACACGATCCTGACGGAAGCACTGACCTATCCCGGCCTCATTGGCGCAGCGCGGCAGCGTGGGCTCGCAATGGTTCCGGTCGCGAGCGATGCCGACGGCCCGCTGCCCGACGCCCTTGACGAGGCCGCCAACCGCTCTGAAGCGCGACTGTTCGCGCTGACGCCGACGCTGCAGAACCCGACCTGCATCACCATTCCCGAGCGGCGCCGGCGGGACCTCGTCGCGGTCGCCCGGAAGCGCGACCTCATCCTGATCGAGGACGACCCCTACAGCCTGCTCGCCGGGGACGCGCCCGTGCCGCTGGCCGTGCTGGCGCCGGAGCGGACATGGCACGTCGCGACCTTGTCGAAGGTGCTGACGCCCGGCCTGCGCACGGCTTTCGTTGTCATGCCGGAAGGGATGGACGGCGTTCCGTTCCTCGCGGCCCTGCGCGCAACGGCGCTCATGCCTGCCCCCCTGATGACGGCGCTCGCTGCGCACTGGATCAGGATCGGCACGGCAAAAGACCTGCTGGAGGGCGTGCGACGCGAGGCGGCCGAGCGGCAATCGCTGGCGCGGGGCATCCTGCCTGCGACCATGCAGGGGCATCCCTATGCCCTGCATGTCTGGCAGCCCCTGCCCGCGCATTGGGCGCGCAACAGTTTGATGGAACGCGCCCGCGAGGCCGGTCTCGGCGTGATGGCCGCCGATGCGTTCAGTACGGGCGGTGGGGCGCCGGATGCGATCCGGATCGCGCTCGGGGCAATCCCCGAGCGGGCGCGGCTGACGGAGGCCCTCGGCTTGCTCGCGGGATTGATCCGCGACGGAGGCTGAGCGCGCCCGACAGCGTCAGTTCGAGGCGACCGGCTTCTCTTGCGGCACCGGGCGGGCGAGCCGGCCCTCCTCGGCCTTGTGGAAATATTGCGAGGCGACCAGCCAGCCCTTGAGCGGCTGCAAGGGCGGGATGCAGGTCAGCAGGATCAGCGGCAGCGTCGTGACCAGATGCACCCAGGTCGGCGGGTTGTAATTCAGCTCCAGCCAGAGCGGGAAGGCCGCGGCCGGAATGCAGACGAACATCATCACGAAGAAGGCCGGGCCGTCGGCGGGATCGGCGAAGGAATAATCCAGGCCGCAATTCTCGCATTTCGGCTTCAGCTTCAGGAAGCCCTCGAACATCTTGCCCTGCCCGCAGCGCGGGCAGCGGCCGCGCAGGCCGGTCTTGAGCGGAGAGAGTGGCGGCCAGTGCTCGCCGGACATGGAATGTCTCCTCAGGATGGCGCCGTTCGTTCGGCGTCGCCCTTCAGATCGCGCTCGATACAGACAATGTCAAGATTGTATGCATCGTGGCCGGCTGCCTGCGCGGATCGGTCGCGGGGCAGAGGCGCCTCCTATCCAACCAAATGCGGGGCATCCCGGGTCTTCGCGTCAATGAAAAGCTCCGGAGGCCGAGGCCAATGAAGAGCGTCATTCTCGGGCTTGACCCGAGAATCTCCGGCAAATGAGGCACAGGAGCCTCCTCCGGGAGGAGATGCTCGGGTCAAGCCCAAGCATGACGGCGGAGGCGCTCCGGCGGTGATGACTTGCGCCTATTGGGAGAGCGCTGCGCCAACCCGTCTCAGATATGCAGCGCGTGGCCCAGCGCCTTCATCGCGGCTTCCGGGAAGGCTTCGCCCAGCGTCGGATGAGCGTGGATCGTGCCGGCGATATCCTGCAAGGTCGCGCCCATCTCGATCGCGAGCCCGAAGGCGGCCGACAGCTCGGAAACGCCCTGCCCCACCGCCTGAATGCCAAGCACGAGATCGCTGCCGGCCTGCGCGACCACGCGCACGAAACCGGCCTCGCCATGGCGGGTCATGGCCCTGCCATTCGCGGCGAAGGGGAACTGGCCGATCTTGAGCTCGTGCCCGGCGCGCTTGGCCTCGTCCGGCGAGAGGCCGACCGAGACGATCTCGGGATCGGTGAAGCAGATCGCCGCGATGCCGCGCTTGTCCCAGGCACGGGGTAAGCCGGCGACGATCTCCGCCACCATCTCGCCCTGCGCCATCGCGCGATGCGCCAGCATCGGCTCGCCGGTGACGTCGCCGATGGCGTAGATGCCGCGCATCGCCGTCTCGCAGCGCTCGCCGATACGGATGAAGCGGCCATCCATGTCGAGCACGAGGTTTTCGAGGCTTAAGCCCTCGGTGACCGGCTTGCGGCCAACCGTGACCAGGATCTTGTCGGCCGGCAGCGCGCGCTCCTTGCCGTCCGCCGTCTCGATGCGCAGGCCATCGCCCTTGGGCGTGGGGCCGAGCGCCTTGGCCCCGGTCAGCACCTCGACACCGAGCGCGGTCAGGCGCTTGGAGATCGGGCCCGTCAATTCGGCATCGTAGAGCGGCAGGATCTTGTCCTGCGCCTCGACGACCGTGACCTTGGCGCCGAGCTTGGCGAAGGCGGTGCCCAGTTCCAGCCCGATATAGCCGCCGCCGACCACGACGAGGCGCTTCGGCACCTCGGTCAGCGCCAGCGCGCCAGTCGAGGAGATGACATTGCCGCCAAAGGGCAGGAAAGGCAGTTCCACGGGCGCGGAGCCGGTGGCGATGACGATGGCCTCGGCCTGGATCGTCTTCGGGCCGGTCTCGGTCTCGACGACGACCGTCTTGCCGTCGCGGAAATGGGCGCGGCCATGGACGATCTTGACCTTGGCCTTGCGCAGCAGCGCCGCGACGCCGTTGTTGAGGCGCTGGACGATGCCGTCCTTCCAGGCCACGGCCTGCTTCAGGTCTAGCTTCGGCTCGGCTGCGGTCAGGCCGAAGGGCGTCTTGCCGGCGGCGGCTTCCGCCGCCTTCTCGAACTCCTCGGCGACATGGATCATCGCCTTGGAGGGGATGCAGCCGACATTAAGGCAGGAGCCGCCGAGCTTTGTGCTCTCGACGATGACGGTGTCGATGCCGAGCTGGCCGGCGCGAATGGCGCAGACATAGCCTCCTGGGCCGGCGCCGATGACGAGGAGCTTGCAGGTGATTTCAGTCATGGGCAGCGCTCCTCAGATGTCCACGAAGAGCGTGGCCGGGTTCTCCAGCAGCTCCTTCAGCCGCTGCACGAAGACGGCGGCGTCCCAGCCGTCGATGACGCGATGGTCGAAGCTGGAGGAGAGGTTCATCATCTTGCGTGGCACGAAGGTGGTGCCGTCCCATACCGGGCGCACGACCATCTTGTTGACGCCGACGATGGCGACCTCCGGATAGTTGATCACCGGGGTGGTCGCGATGCCGCCGAGCGCGCCCAGCGACGTGATGGTAATGGTCGAGCCGGTCAGCTCGTCCCGCGTCGCGGTGCCCTGCCGGCCGCGCTCGGCAAGGCGATTAAGCTCGATGCCGCAGCCCCAGAGATCGCGCGCTTCGGCATGTTTCACCACAGGTACGATCAGGCCGGTCGGCGTCTGCGTGGCGATGCCGATATTGATCGCGGCATGCTGGCGCACGATGCCGGCATCGTCGTCATAGAGCGCGTTGAGCGCCGGCTGCTCGGCGAGCGCCTTGACCATGGCGCGCATCAGGAAGGGTAAAAGCGTCAGCTTCGGCCGCTCCGGCGTCGGTTTTCTGTTCAGCGTCGCGCGCAAATCCTCCAGCGGCGAGACGTTGATCTCCTCGACGATGGTGATGTGCGGGATGCGCGATTTCGACAGCGCCATCTTCTCGGCGATGCGGCGGCGCAGGCCGACAATCTTAACCTCGGTGATGGCGCTCTGCTCGACGAGCCCGCCGCCACGGGCCGGCTCCGGACCGCGCAGCAGGAAGGCGTCGATATCCTGATGGCTGATGCGGCCGGCAGGGCCCGTGCCCTGGACCTGACGCAGATCGACCCCGGCCTCGCGCGCCTTGAGGCGCACGGCCGGCGAGGCCAGCGGCTTCTCGCCCGGTGCGCGGCGCTGGATGGGGGCGGCGTCCGCACGCATGGGCTTGGGAGCCGGCTGAGGCGGTGCTGTCGGCTTGGCAGGGGCAGCCGGCGCGGCTGGCTTTTCCGCTTTGGGCGCTGGGGCCGCGGAAGCAGCGGCCGGCTTCTCGGCGAGCGCTTCCTCAGCAGGCTCTTCAGCCGCGGCGCCACCCTCCCCCGCCACCTTCAGCTTCACGATGGCCGAGCCGATCGCGACGGTGTCGCCGACCTCGGCGCCGACCCAGGTGACCTCGCCCTCGACCGGCGAGGGAATTTCCACCGTCGCCTTGTCGGTCATAACAGCGGCAAGCAGATCGTCCTCGCGGACGATGTCGCCGACCTTGACGTGCCACTCGACGAGTTCGGCCTCGGCGATGCCCTCGCCGACATCCGGCAGCTTGATGATGCGCTCGGCCATCAGCGTGCCTCCATGATATCGCGCAGCGCCTGTCCGAGGCGGGCGGGGCCGGGGAAATAGTCCCATTCCTGCGCATGCGGATAGGGCGTGTCCCAGCCGGTGACGCGCATCACCGGCGCCTCCAGATGGTAGAAGCAGTGTTCCTGCACCAGCGCCGCAAGCTCGCCGCCGAACCCGGAAGTGAGCGTCGCCTCATGCAGCACGATGCAGCGGCCGGTCTTCTGGACCGAGGCGACGATCGCCTCGAGATCGAGCGGGACGAGCGTGCGCAGGTCGATCACCTCGGCGTCGATGCCGGTGTCCTCGGCCGCGGCCAGCGCGACATGAACCATGGTGCCATAGGCGAGGATGGTGACCGCCGAGCCCTCGCGCCGCGTCACCGCCTTGCCGAGCGGCACGGTGTAATGGCCCTCCGGCACCTCGGCGAGCTCATGCTTCGACCAGGCGGTGACCGGGCGGTCGTGATGGCCGTCGAAGGGGCCGTTATAGAGCCGCTTCGGCTCCAGGAAGATCACCGGATCGGGGTCCTCGATCGCCGCGATCAGCAGGCCCTTGGCGTCGTAAGGGTTGGACGGGACGATCGTCTTCAGGCCGGAGACATGGGTGAAGAGCGCTTCCGGGCTCTGGCTATGGGTCTGGCCGCCGAAGATGCCGCCGCCGGTCGGCATGCGGATCACCATCGGGCAGGTGAAGTCCCCGGCCGAGCGATAGCGCAGGCGGGCAGCCTCCGAGACGATCTGGTCATAGGCTGGGTACATGTAATCCGCGAACTGGATCTCGACGCAGGGCTTGAGGCCGTAGGAGGCCATGCCGATCGCGGTGCCGACGATGCCGGCCTCGCTGATCGGCGCGTCGAAGCAGCGCGACACCCCGTATTTCTGCTGCAGCCCATGGGTGCAGCGGAAGACGCCGCCGAAGAAGCCGACATCCTCGCCGAAGACCACGACATCGTCGTCGCGGCCCATGGAGACGTCCATGGCGGAGCGGATCGCCTCGATCATCGTCATGCGTGCCATCGGGTCAGACTCCGATCTGCTGGCGCTGGCGGCGCAGATGCGGCGGCAGCTCGGCATAGACATCCTCGAAGATGTCGCGCGCCGAGGGCTTGCCGCCGGAATGCAGGGTGCCGAAGCTCTCGGCCTCCTTCTGCGCGGCAATGACGGTGGCGAGGATCTCGGCCTCCGCCTGCTTGTGGCGCTCTTCCGACCAGGCTCCGACCGCGATCAGATGCTGCTTCAGCCGGATCAGCGGGTCGCCCAGAGGCCAATCGTCGGATTCGTGCTTGGGGCGATAGGCGGAGGGGTCGTCCGAGGTGGAATGGGCGCCGGCGCGGTAGGTGACATATTCGACCAGCGTAGGTCCGAGATTGCGGCGGGCACGCTCGACCGCCCATTGCGCCACGGCATAGACCGCGAGGTAGTCGTTGCCGTCGACGCGCAGCGCCGGAATGCCGAAGCCGAGGCCGCGTGCGGCGAAAGTGCCGGAGCCGCCGCGCGCGATGCCCTGGAAGGTCGAGATCGCCCATTGGTTGTTGACGACGTTGAGGACGACGGGGGCCTTGTAGGTCGAGGCGAAGACCAGCGCGGCGTGGAAATCCGATTCCGCCGTCGAGCCGTCGCCGATCCAGGCGGCGGCGATGCGGGTGTCGTTCTTGATCGCCGAGGCCATCGCCCAGCCGACGGCCTGGACATATTGCGTCGCGAGGTTGCCGGAGATCGAGAAGAAGCCGTGCTCCTTGGAGGAGTACATCACCGGCAATTGCCGGCCCTTCATCGGGTCGCGCTCGTTCGAGTAGATCTGGTTCATCATGTCGACGAGCGGATAATCGTTTGCGATCAGCAGGCCCGCCTGGCGATAGGTCGGAAAGTTCATGTCGCCGGGCTGCAGCGCGATGCGGAAGGCGCAAGACACCGCCTCCTCGCCGGTGTGCTGCATGTAGAACGAGGTCTTGCCCTGGCGCTGCGCCATCTGCATGCGCCCGTCGAAGGTGCGCAACGTCATCATGTGACGCAGGCCGCGGATCAGGTCCTCCTGCGAGAGATCGGGCACCCAGGGGCCGACCGCCTCGCCCTCGCGGTCGAGCACGCGGATGATCGAATAGGCGAGGTCGCGGATATCCTTGGGGTCGACATCGACCGGCGGGCGCGCCACGGAGCCGGCCTTGGGGATCACGACATGGGAGAAGTCCGGCTTCTCGCCGGGGCGGCTCGCCGGTTTGGGGACATGGAACTGCAGCGGCTGGGTTGCTGCCGGCGCCTGGCCCGACTTGTCGCTGCTCATGAGCGCCTCCATCCCTAACGCCGCCAGCATTCCGCCTTCGCGCGCATCCCGCAAGCGCCTGTGGCGCTCTTCAGAGATGCGGCAGGACGCACAGCCGGCCGGCAATCGTTCCCCTTGCAACCAACGCTAGCGGGGACGGTTCGGAGGTTCATTCCGAATTTGCCGGCAACGGCGAAATCAGGCAGAAGAAATTCCCGCTCGTGTCATCATTTTCAGAATGATCGTCCGATGAACAAAAAGAGCCAGAACGGTCCTGCTCTCGATCTGATCGATCGCAAGATTCTCGCTGCGTTGCGAGATGACGGGCGGCTGACGACGCAGGCCCTGGCCGAAAAGGTCGGGCTTTCGCCCTCGCCCTGCTGGACGCGGGTGAAGCGGCTGGAGGAATCCGGCGCGATCGAGAAATATGTCGCCCTGCTCGACCACAAGGCGCTGGGCTACAACAACATCGTCTTCGTCGAAATCACGCTCGACAAGCATGACGACAAGGTGCTGGACCAGTGCGGCGAGGCACTGAGCCGGGCGCCGGAGGTGGTCGAGGCGCATCTGGTCACCGGCGAATACGACTACCTCGCCAAGGTTGTGGTCAGCGGCACCGACCATTACGAGCGCTTCCTGCGCGGAACGATCTACCGCATTCCCGGCGTGCGCCAGACGCGGACGACCTTCGGGTTGCGGGCGCTGAAGCGGACGCTGTCGGTCGATCCGCTGAAGGTGGTGGGGTAAGCATTCAAACGCCGTCATTCCGGGCGCAGCGAAGCGGAGACCCGGAATCCATCATGGAGCGCGACGCCCTTCGATGGATTCCGGATCGGCGCGGCTTCGCCGCTTGTCCGGAATGACGGCGTCAGGTCCTCAGGCCAGCATCTCCCGCACCAGCGGCACGACCTTCTCGCCGTAGAGCCGGATGCACTCCATCGCCTTCTCATGCGCCAGCGGGCCGGCGCTGTACTTGAGCTGGAAGCGGGCGATGCCCAGCCCCTTGGCCGTTGAGGCGATCTTGCGGGCGACCGTCTCGGGCGAGCCGAGATAGAGCGAGCCGCGCGCGACCTCCTGCTCGAACTCGTCGCGGCCCATCGGCGGCCAGCCGCGCTCGGCGCCGATGCGGTCGCGCATCTGCTTGTAGGCCGGGAAGAACTCCTCCTTGGCCTGCTCGTCGGTCGCGGCGACATAGCCCGGCGAATGCACGCCGACGGGCTTGGCCGGCTTGCCGATCTGGCCATAGGCGCGGTGGTACAAGTCGACGAACGGCTTGAAGCGCAGCGGGTCGCCGCCGATGATGGCGAGCATCAGGGGCAGGTCGTAGCGCACGGCGCGCACCACCGATTCCGGGCTGCCGCCGACGCCGATCCAGGTCTTGAGCGGGCCGTTCTCGACCGGCGGATAGACGAGCTGGTCCTTCAGCGGCGGCCGGATCGAGCCCTGCCAGGTCAACGGCTCCTGCGGCAGCAGGCCGACGAAGAGATCGAGCTTCTCCTCGAAAAGCTTCTCGTAATCGCGCAGGTCGAGCCCGAAGAGCGGGAAGGACTCCGTGAAGGAGCCGCGACCGAGAATGACCTCGGCGCGCCCGTTCGAGAGCGCATCGACCGTCGAAAAGCGCTGGAAGACGCGGATCGGATCGTCCGAGCTCAGCACGGTGACGGCCGAGCCGAGCTTGATCCGGCTGGTGCGCGTGGCCATGCCGGCCAGCACCGTCTCCGGCGAGGAGACCGCAAAATCGGCCCGGTGATGCTCGCCGACGCCGATGAAATCGATACCGACCTGATCGGCCAGGACGGCTTCCTCGACGAGATTGCGGATCACCTGCGCGTGCGACAGCGGCTTGCCGTCCGCCCCGTTGGTGACGTCGCCGAAGGTGTCGAGTCCGAATTCCAGGTCCTGTGCCATGTTCATCCCGAGGCCGCGACGCGACCCTTTGCCTGCCGGCCATCCCGGCCTCCCGCAGTTAGGGTCGAGATTGCCGCAGCGCAATTCTTGGGGCGTTGCCCGGCCAGCAACAGCCTGTTTGCAGGAATGCAACCGCCACGCTTGCATCGCCCGCGCAAGCTGCCGATGCTCGGGCGCGCGGCGCTCTCGGCCGCCTCCGAGCCGAAGCCATGATCATTCGCCAATTGGTCTATCTCGATGCGCTCGCGCGCGAAAAACATTTCCGCCGCGCGGCCGAGGCCTGCCATGTCTCGCAGCCGACGCTTTCGGCCGCGATCGTGCAGCTCGAGGAAGAGCTCGGCGTGATGATCGTCGAGCGCGGGCGGCGCTTCCAGGGCTTCACCAAGGAGGGCGAGGTCGTGCTCGCCCATGCCCGGCGCATCCTGGCCGAGGCCGAGGTGATGAAGGATTCGATCGCCGAACTGCGCGAGGGCGTCTCCGGCCGGATCAGGCTCGGCGCGATCCCGACCGCGCTGCCGATGATCGCCCATATCACCGCGCCCTTCTCGGAGCGCTATCCGGCGGTGTCGCTCACCGTGCTTTCGCTGACCTCGCAGGAGATCCAGCAGGGCATCGACGATTTCGAGCTCGATGTCGGGCTGACCTATCTCGACAACGAGCCGCTCGACCGGGTGATCTCGAAGCCGATCTACCAGGAATCCTATGTGCTGCTGACCCGCGAGGACGGGCCGTTCGGCGCGTGCGACACCATCACCTGGGCCGAGGCCGCCGAGCAGAAGCTCTGCCTGCTGACCGGCGACATGCAGAACCGGCGCATCATCGACGGCATCTTCCGCTCGGTCGGCACGGCGCCGCGCCCGATGATCGAGACCAACTCGATCTTCAACCTCTGCTCGCATGCCGGCATCCAGGGCATCGCCAGCATCGTCTCGCTGCAATTGCTGGAATTCTTCGGCGTACCGCTCGGCACGCGGGCGCTGTCGCTGGTGGAGCCGGAGGCGCAGCGCACGATCGGGCTGATCGTGGCGGACCGGCAGCCGGTGGCGCCGCTCGCGCGCAATCTGCTGATGATGACGAAGCCGGTCACCGATGCCGGGCTGCCTCGCCGCCCCATCGTTCGATAGTCTTCGCCTATCGTCTTAGAAGCAGCGCAGCATTGTGCAGCGCAAAACGGCCCTCCGGGAGATTTTTTGGAGCTTGGCAAACCTGCCGCATGGCGGAAGCGTACCCTCATCGCGTATTTTGATAGCTCAAAACTATCACGCATTCGAAAGAAACGATTTGAAATCATTCTAGTTTCAACCACCCTCCCCTTAACGAGCGTCCGGCGAACCGGGCCTATGGAGGAAAGATGGCGGCTTATCCGGCCTGGGATCAGGACAGTGCGCGCATGATCGTGGCGGGACTGGCGCATCTGGAAGGCGCCACGCTGCCGATGCTGCATGCCCTTCAGGACGAGTTCGGCTATGTCGATCCGCAGGCCGTGCCTTTGATCGCGGAAGCGCTTAACCTGTCGCGCGCCGAAGTGCATGGCGCGATCTCCTTCTATCACGACTTCAAGACCGCCCCGCAGCCGGCCCGCGTCATCAAGCTCTGCCGGGCCGAGGCCTGCCAGGCTTTGGGCTGTGAGAGCGTGGTCGACGAGCTTGCCCGCAAGCATGGCATCGCGGTCGACGACCACCATGCCGGCGACGCCATCGTCGAAACGGTGTATTGTCTCGGCAATTGCGCGCTCGGGCCTTCGGCCCTGGTCGATGGCGAGTTGATCGGGCGCGTTGACGCCGCCCGCATCGCCGGGCTCTGCCAGCACGGAAAGGCGCATTCATGAGCGCCGCACCGGTCCGCATCTTCGTTCCCATCGACGCCGCCGCCCTGTCGGTCGGCGCGGAAGCCGTCGCGCAGGCCATCGCCAGCGAAGCGACGACGCGCGGGCTTTCCGTCGAGATCGTCCGCAACGGCTCGCGCGGCATGCTCTGGCTGGAGCCGCTGGTCGAGGTCGAGACGACCGAGGGACGCATCGCCTACGGGCCGGTCGCGGCGAAGGACGTCGCATCGCTGTTCGATGCCGGCTTCGCTTCGGGCGGCGCTCACGCCTTGCGCCTCGGCAAGACCGAGGAGCTGAACTGGATGAAGCGCCAGCAGCGCCTCACCTTCGAGCGCGTCGGCGTCATCGACCCGCTCTCGATTGCCGAATACCGCGCCCATGGCGGCTTCAAGGGGCTGGAGAAGGCGCTGGCGCTCACCGGCGGCGAGATCGTCGAGGCGGTGAAGGCCTCCGGCCTGCGCGGCCGCGGCGGCGCCGGCTTCCCGACCGGCATCAAATGGAAGACCGTCCACGACGCCAAGGCGGAGCAGAAATACATCGTCTGCAATGCCGACGAGGGCGACAGCGGCACCTTCGCCGACCGGATGCTGTTCGAGGGCGACCCCTATCTCGTCATCGAGGGCATGGCGATCGCCGCGATCGCGGTCGGGGCGACGCGCGGCTATATCTATCTGCGCTCGGAATACCCGCATGCCCATCGCATGCTCCAGCGCGCGATCCTGAAGGCGGAAGCCGCCGGACTGATCGGCGCCTCGGTTCTGGGCTCGGAGCATTCATTCCATCTGGAAGTGCGGCTCGGGGCCGGAGCCTACATCTGCGGCGAGGAAACCTCGCTGCTCGAAAGCCTCGAAGGCAAGCGCGCCATCGTCCGGGCCAAGCCCCCGCTGCCGGCCTTGCAAGGACTGTTCGGCAAGCCGACCGTCGTCAACAACGTGCTCTCCTTCGCCGCCGTGCCGTGGATCCTCGACCATGGCGCGCAGGTCTATGCGGATTACGGCATGGGTCGCTCGCGCGGCACGCTGCCGATCCAGCTCGGCGGCAATGTCAGGCGCGGCGGGCTGATCGAACTCGCCTTCGGCATCAGCTTGCGCGAGATCATCGAGGATATGGGCGGCGGCACGCTGTCGGGCCGGCCGATCCGGGCCGTGCAGGTCGGCGGCCCGCTCGGCGCCTATCTCACCGCCGCGCAGCTCGACGTGCAGATGGATTACGAGGCGCTCGCGGCGATGCGGGCGATGCTCGGCCATGGCGGCATCGTCGTGTTCGACGACAGCGTCGACATGGCCAAACAGGCGCGCTTCGCCTTCGAATTCTGCGCCAAGGAAAGCTGCGGCAAGTGCACGCCCTGCCGCATCGGGGCGACGCGCGGCGTCGAGACGATGGACCGCATCATCGCCGGCACTGAGGTGCCGAAGAACATTGCCGTGCTGCGCGATCTCTCGAAGCTGATGACCGACGCCTCGCTCTGCGCCATGGGCGGCCTGACCCCGATGCCAGTGCTGAGCGCGCTCAACCATTTCCCCGAGGATTTCGACCGTCCTCCGCTGCCGCTGGCAGCCGAGTGAGGAGGCCACGATGAGCCTGATCAAGGAAATCGACTACGGCACGCCGATCCGGCTCTCCGAGAAGACGGTGACGCTGACCATCGACGGCCAGAGCGTCACGGTCCCGGCGGGCACCTCGGTGATGGCCGCCGCCATGAGCCTCGGCACCAAGATCCCGAAGCTCTGCGCCACCGACTCGCTCGAACCCTTCGGCTCCTGCCGGCTCTGCCTCGTCGAGATCGAGGGGCGGCGCGGCACGCCGGCCTCCTGCACCACGCCGGCCGAAGAGGGCATGGTCGTCCGCACCCAGTCGGAGAATCTCTCCGGACTGCGCAAGGGCGTGATGGAGCTCTATATCTCCGATCATCCGCTGGACTGCCTGACCTGCTCGGCCAATGGCGATTGCGAATTGCAGGACATGGCCGGCGCGGTCGGCCTGCGCGAAGTCCGCTATGGCTATGAGGGCGAGAACCACGTCTTCGCCAAGGGCCAGGACGGGCTCGCCAACGAGAACTGGCTCGCCAAGGATACGTCGAATCCGTACTTCACCTACGACCCGTCGAAATGCATCGTCTGCAATCGCTGCGTGCGGGCTTGCGAGGAGGTCCAGGGCACCTTCGCGCTGACGATCACCGGGCGCGGCTTCGACTCCCGCGTCGCGGCGGGGCCGACCGATTTCCTGGGATCGGAATGCGTTTCCTGCGGCGCCTGCGTGCAGGCCTGCCCGACAGCGACGCTGATGGAGAACAAGGTCATCGAGCACGGCCAGCCCGAGCATTCGGTGGTGACGACCTGCGCCTATTGCGGCGTCGGCTGCTCGTTCAAGGCGGAGATGCAGGGCGACCGCGTCATCCGCATGGTGCCCTACAAGGACGGCAAGGCGAACGAGGGCCATTCCTGCGTCAAGGGCCGCTTCGCCTGGGGCTATGCGACCCATACCGACCGCATGACCAAGCCGATGATCCGGGCGAAGATCACCGACCCGTGGCGCGAAGTATCATGGGAAGAGGCGATCAATTACGCGGCTTCCGAGTTCAAGCGCATCCAGGCCAAGTACGGCCGTGAATCGGTCGGCGCCATCACCTCGTCGCGCTGCACCAACGAGGAGGTCTTCCTCGTCCAGAAGCTGGTGCGCGCCGCCTTCCGCAACAACAATGTCGATACCTGCGCCCGCGTCTGCCACTCGCCGACCGGCTATGGCCTCAGGACGACGCTCGGCACCTCGGCCGGCACGCAGGACTTCAAGTCCGTCGCCAAGTCCGACGTCATCCTGGTCATCGGCGCGAACCCGACCGACGGGCACCCGGTCTTCGCCTCGCGCATGAAGAAGCGCATCCGCCAGGGCGCCCGCCTGATCGTCGCCGATCCCCGCCGGATCGACATGGTGCAGTCGCCGCATGTGAAGGCGGATTACCACCTGCCGCTGCGCCCCGGCACCAATGTCGCGCTGCTCAATGCGCTGAGCCATGTCGTCGTCACCGAGGGGCTGATCGACGAGGCCTATGTGCGCGAGCGCTGCGATCTCGGCGATTTCGAGCATTGGGCCCGCTTCGTCGCCCGCGAGGAGAACTCGCCGGAAGCGAGCGAGACCTATACCGGCGTGCCGGCGGCGGATGTGCGCGCCGCGGCGCGGCTCTATGCCACCGGCGGCAATGGCGCGATCTATTACGGGCTCGGCGTCACTGAGCACAGCCAGGGCTCGACCACGGTGATGGCGATGGCGAACCTCGCCATGGCGACCGGCAATATCGGGCGCGACGGCGTCGGCATCAATCCGCTGCGCGGGCAGAACAATGTCCAGGGCTCCTGCGACATGGGCTCCTTCCCGCACGAATTTTCGGGCTATCGCCACGTCTCCGACGATTCGACCCGGCAGGTCTTCGAGATGCTCTGGGGCGTGCCGCTCGATCCCGAGCAAGGCCTGCGCATCAACAACATGCTGGACGAGGCGGTCGAGGGCACCTTCAAGGGGCTCTACGTCCAGGGCGAGGACATCGCCCAGTCGGACCCCAATACCAAGCATGTCACGGCGGGCCTCGCCTCGATGGAATGCGTCGTCATCCAGGACATCTTCCTAAACGAGACGGCGAAATACGCCCATGTCTTCCTGCCGGGCGCCTCCTTCCTGGAGAAGGACGGCACCTTCACCAATGCCGAGCGCCGCATCAACCGCGTGCGGCAGGTGATGGCGCCGCTAGCCGGCAAGGACGAGTGGCAGGTCACGATCGATCTGGCCCGCGCGCTGGGCTACGAGATGGCCTATGGTCATCCCAGCGAAATCATGGACGAGATCGCGCGGTTGACGCCGAGCTTCGCCGGCGTCTCCTACGACAAGCTCGACAAGCTCGGCTCGGTGCAGTGGCCCTGCAACGACAAGGCGCCGACCGGGACGCCCTTGATGCATGTCGACCGCTTCGTGCGCGGCAAGGGCAAGTTCATGATCACCGAATACGTCCCGACCGACGAACGGACCGGGCCGCGCTTCCCGCTGCTGCTCACCACGGGTCGCATCCTCTCGCAATACAATGTCGGCGCGCAGACACGGCGCACCGAGAACGGCGCCTGGCATGACGAGGACGTGCTGGAGATCCATCCCTTCGACGCCGAAAGCCGCGGCATCCGTGACGGCGATCTCGTCGCGCTCGCCAGCCGCTCGGGCGATATCGCGCTCCGGGCTGTGATTTCCGAGCGGATGCAGCCGGGCGTGGTCTATACGACCTTCCACCACGCCAAGACCGGCGCCAACGTCATCACCAGCGATTATTCGGACTGGGCGACGAACTGCCCGGAATACAAGGTCACCGCCGTCGACGTCCGGCGCACGAATGCTTATTCCGCCTGGCAGGAGAAGAATTTCGAAGAGGACGTGACCTTGCGCCGGATCGCGGAGCGCCTGCCCGATGCCGCGGAATAATCCGCCAGCCCAGCCGCCGGCCTCGGCCGCCGTCACGGCCCGGCCGCTGCGCTTCGGCGCGCCGCAGGACGACGCGCGCGAGATCGAGGTCGCGGTCGAGACGCCGATCAACATCGTCTATGGCAACATGCCCTATGCGGTGATGATGGCGAGCCCGTCCGATCTCGAGGATTTCGTTACCGGTTTCAGCCTGACCGAAGGCATCGTGCGCGGCGCGGACGAAATCCGGGGCATCGCGGTCGAGCCGAAGGACGAGGGCGTCATCGTCACCGTCGAGCTCGCACCGGGCCGCTTCCGCGAGCATCTGGCGCGGCGGCGCAATCTCTCGGGCCGGACCTCCTGCGGGCTTTGCGGGGTCGAGACCATCGAAGAAATTCCGATGGCCGATGCGGCGACGCGGGCTTCGCGCGCCGTCTCCGCCTCGGCGATCGAGGCCGCGCTCACCGCGCTCGACAAGCACCAGCCGCTGAACCAGCTCACCCGCGCCGTCCATGCCGCCGCCTGGTGCGATGCTTCCGGCGCGATCCTGGCCGTGCGCGAGGATGTCGGCCGGCACAACGCCCTCGACAAGCTGATCGGCGCGCGGCTCCGCGCCGGGGCGGATGCCGGCGAAGGCTTCCTGCTCGTCACCAGCCGCGCCTCCTTCGAGATGGTCGAGAAGGCCGCGATCTTCGGCGCGGGGACGCTGGTCGCGATCTCCGCGCCGACCTCGCTCGCGATCGAGCGGGCCCGGCATCTCGGCCTGACGCTCGCCGCGGTCGCACGGCGCGACGGCTGCATCGTCTTCACCGGTGCGCTCGCGCCCGAACCTGAGACGATCGCCCGATGACGGAGGCCGGCCTGACCATCGATCACCACGCCGAAAACGTCGAGAAGCTCCGGCGCATGGCCGGGCAGATCGCCGATTTCTTCAAGGCCTATCCGGAGGCGGAGGCCGCCCGCTCCGTCGCCGACCATATCAACCAGTTCTGGACCGGACGGATGCGCGGGGATTTCCTCGCCGCCTTCACCGACCGGCCGGAGGACCTCACGCCCCTGCTGCGGCATGCCATGCCGCTGATCAGGCCGGGGCGCGCAGGGTAGCAGCCAGACGCCGGCTCTGCCGGCGACGAGAGATGACAACGAGCTGGGACCCTACCCGGCCCGAACGGCGAAGCCATGGGGAAAGGAACCGGGGAATGAGTGTCGCACAGGATATCGGACAGGTCGGGGGCGGCGTCGGCCTGCTCGATCGTGAACGGACCATCGCCAAGGCCGGCTTCAACCGCTGGCTGGTGCCGCCGGCTGCGCTCTGCATCCATCTGTGCATCGGCATGGCCTATGGCTTCTCGGTGTTCTGGCTGCCGCTGAGCCAGGCGATCGGCATCACCAAGCCCGTCGCCTGCGCCGCGGATGTCGGCCTGATCGGCTCGCTGTTCACCACGGCCTGCGACTGGAAGGTCGCCGATCTCGGCTGGATGTACACGCTGTTCTTCGTCTTCCTCGGTTCCTCCGCCGCGATCTGGGGCGGCTGGCTGGAGCGCGTCGGCCCGCGCAAGGCGGCCTTCGTCTCGACCTTGTGCTGGTGCGGCGGCCTCCTGATCTCGGCGCTCGGCATCTACTGGCACCAGCTCTGGCTGATGTGGCTGGGCTCCGGCGTGATCGGCGGCATCGGGCTCGGCCTCGGCTATATCTCGCCGGTCTCGACCCTGGTGAAATGGTTCCCGGACCGGCGCGGCATGGCGACCGGCATGGCGATCATGGGCTTCGGCGGCGGCGCGATGATCGGCTCGCCGCTGGCGGACATGCTGATGAACTATTTCAAGACTCCGGCCTCGGTCGGCGTCTGGCAGACCTTCGTCGCGATGGCCGCGATCTATTTCGTCTTCATGATGGCCGGCACCTTCGGCTATCGCGTGCCCCCGGCGAACTGGCGCCCCGACGGCTGGACCCCGCCGGCGACGCAGAACGCGATGATCACCTCGGGCCATGTCCATCTCCAGAACGCGCACAAGACGCCGCAGTTCTGGCTGATCTGGGCGGTGCTCTGCCTCAACGTCTCCGCCGGCATCGGCGTGCTCGGCATGGCCTCGCCGATGTTGCAGGAGATCTTCGCGGGCAAGCTGATCGGCCAGCCGGAGATCGGCTTCGCCGCGCTCGACGCCGGGCAGAAGACGCAGATCGCCACGATCGCGGCGGCCTTCGTCGGCCTGCTCTCGCTGTTCAACATCGTCGGGCGCTTCTTCTGGGCCTCGCTCTCGGACAAGCTCGGCCGCAAGCTGACCTATGCCACCTTCTTCGGGCTCGGCATCCTGCTCTATGCGCTTTCGCCCTGGGCGGCGCATGCCGGGTCGCTGGCGCTCTTCGTCGGCTTCTTCTGCATCATCCTGTCGATGTATGGCGGCGGCTTCGCGACGGTGCCGGCCTATCTCGCCGACATGTTCGGCACGCAGTTCGTCGGCGCCATCCATGGCCGCCTGCTGACGGCGTGGTCGACTGCCGGCATCATCGGCCCGGTCGTGGTGAACTATATCCGCGAGGCGCAGATCAATGCCGGCGTGCCGCGCGCGCAGGTCTATGACCGCACCATGTACATCCTCGCCGGCATGCTGGTGCTCGGCTTCCTCTGCAACCTGCTGATCCGCCCGGTCGCGGCGAAGTGGTTCATGAAGGATGCCGAGGTCGCGGCGCTGCAGGCCCGGACCGCCAATGCCAGCGCGACCGCGCATTACGGCTCCCACGGCATCGGCAAGGGCGGCTTCAATGGTCCGGCCCTCCTGGCCTGGGCCGTGGTCGGCCTGCCGATCGCCTGGGGCGTCTGGATCACGCTGTCGAAGTCGCTGGCGCTGTTCCGCTGAGCGAAGCGCGAACGTCAGTTATCGAGAAAAGCCCGCATCGAGCGATCGATGCGGGCTTCTCCATTAGACATGGTCGGAGGGCCCGATGGGTTTCGCCGACGAATGGAAGGGCGGCATGGCATGCGCCCAGCCAACGTCTCCGGGCCGCGGGTTCGCTGCTGACAGCCGGCAGCCCCTCAATAGGGGT
>NZ_JAELTI010000002.1 GCF_016428755.1 Allobosea sp. ASV33 | reverse complement strand
GCCGTCGGCCGCGCCCTGCTCGAACCAACGTTGCAGGTCGTCCGCGATCGTCTCCGGCGAGCCGATTATGATGCGGTGGCCATGGGATGCGATTGCAAGCGCCGCGAGCTCGCGCAGCGTGTAGTTCTCGGCGCGGGCCTTGTTGAGCAGCAGCCGCACCCGGCTTTCGCCATGGATGCGCTCGCCCGGCTCCGGCACCGGCCCGTCGAGCGGATGGGTCGAGAGATCGTAGCCCCAGCGCCCGGACAATTGCCGAATGCCGGCTGCGATATCGGTATGCTCTTGCAGCGCCGCAAATTTCTCGCGGGCCTCGGCATCCGTCCGGCCGACGATCGGCATGATACCCGGCAGCACCTTCAGATAGCCGGAGCGGCCGCCAGCCTCGGCCGCTTCCTTGAGGGCGGCGCGATAGGCGAGCGCATCCTCGATCGTGTCCTGCGCGGTGAAGGCGAGGTCGGCCTGTGTCGCGGCGAGCCCGATGCCGTCGCGCGAGGAGCCGGCCTGCACGATGACGGGATGGCCCTGCGGTGGACGGGAGACGTTGAGCGGCCCCCGGACGGAGAAATGCTCGCCCTTGTGGTCGAGCAGGCGGACGCGGTCCGTATCCAGGAATTTGCCGGAGCGCTTGTCCATGACGAGCGCGTCGTCAGCCCAGCTGTCCCAAAGGCCGCGCACGACCCGGACGAACTCGTCGGCGCGGGCATAGCGGGCGGCGTGATCGGGCAGGGCGCTCAGGTTGAAATTCTCGGCGGACCGGTCGGATTGGGTCGTCACCACGTTCCAGCCCGCCCGGCCGCGGCTGATATGGTCGAGCGAGGCCAGTGCACGCGCGACATTGTAAGGCTCCGAGAAGCTGGTCGAGATCGTGCCGACGAGCCCGATCTTCGAGGTCGCGACCGCCAGCGCCGAAAGCAGCGTCACCGGCTCCAGACCGCCTGCCTTGCCCTGTGCGCCGGGCTCCGGCCCGGCCAGATTGTCGGCCACGAAGAACATGTCGAACAGCCCTTCCTCGGCCTTCCGGGCGATGCGGATGACCCAGTCGATATCCTCCGGATGCCCCTGCGCAGCCTCCTGCCGCCACGCAGCCGGATGGCGCCCAAGCGGCTGATGGAACAGCCCCAGATGGATTGTGCGGGACTTCTGAACCTGTGAAACGGCCGACATCGGGTCTTTCCTGAAGGGAGTTGGGTCGCGGGCGTGAGGAGTCTACGCCAGTCGCGGATCGAGATGGTCGCGCAGCCAGTCGCCGAGCAGGATGACCCCGAGCACGGTCAGCGTTATCGCGATGCCGGGGAAGGTCGCTACCCACCAGCTCGTCGCCAGATATTGCCGGCCCTCGCTGAGCATCTGGCCCCAGGAAATCTCTGGTGGTTGGATGCCGAAGCCGAGGAAGCTCAGCGAGGATTCGGCAAGGATGACGGTGCCGACATTCAGGGTGGAGACCACGACGAAGGACGACAGGATGTTGGGCAGGACATGCCGCAGAATCAGCCCAAGCGGGCTTGCGCCGCTGGCGCGGGCTGCCGCGACATAGTCCATTTCCTTGATCCCGAGCACGTCGGCCCGCACGATCCGGGCGCAGCCCACCCAATTGGTTGCAGCGATGACGACGACGAGCGGCAGCAGGCCGGAGCCCGCGACGAGGGCGACGACCAGCATGAACAGCATGGTGGGGATCGCCAGCATGGCGTCGATGACGCGCATGATCAGCAGGTCGACGCGGCCGCCCGCCATGCCGGCCAGCAGGCCGAGTGCCAGCCCGATCAGGCTGGAGAGGGCGACGGCCGCGAGGCCGACCGAGAGCGACGTCCGCGCGCCGAAGATGATGCGGCTGAGCAGGTCGCGCCCCTGGCTGTCGGTCCCCAGCAGGTAGCGCGGGTTTCCGCCTTCCAGCCAGGCCGGGGGCAGCAGCTTGAGTGACAGGTTGCGCCGCAGCGGATCGAGCGGCGCGAGCTGGTCGGCAGCCAGCGCCGTGAGAACGATCAGGGCGACGATGACGATGCCGGCGAGACCAGCCTTGTTGCGCAGGAGCGAAGGCAGCAAGCGGCGCGGCTGCGGCGGAGGGCTGCTGATGAGCGAGGTTTCGGACATGCGATGCTGCTGAGCCTATCGCGCAAGGCGCGGATCGATCAGCCGGTAGAGGGCATCGGTCGCGAGGTTGATCGTGAGGGCCATGATGGTGATGACGAAGACGGCGATTTGGATGACCGCCATGTCCTTCGTGTAGATCGCCTGCACCACGAGCTGACCGAGGCCCGGCCAGGAGAACACGGTCTCGGTCACGAGCGCGCCGCCGAGCAATGCGATGGCATGGAGCGAGGTCATCGTCACCGCTGGGATCAGGGCGTTCCTCAGGCCGTGGCGCAGCACCACGCGAAACTCGGAGAGCCCCTTGGCGCGGGCGGTGCGGACATAGTCTTGCCCCATGACTTCGAGCAAGCTGGAGCGGATGAGCTTGGTCAGCTCAGCCGCGAAGCCAGTCCCGAGCGTGATCGCGGGCAGGATGAGATGGGACAGGCCGCCACTGCCCGAGACGGGCACCAGCCGGAGCCAGACGCCGAAGATCAGGATCAGCATGATCCCGACCCAGAAGTTCGGCATAGCCTTACCCAGAACCGTCACGGCCGAGATCGCGAAATCGGGCAGACTGTTGCGCCTGAGCGCAGCGAATATCCCGGTCGGGAGCGCGATCAGGATGGCGACGATGAGGCCGCCGGCCGTGAGCTGAAGGGTCGCTGGAATGCGTTCGAGCACGACCGGCAGCGCATCCGTCCCGTAGCGGTAGGACACGCCGAAATCCCCGGTCAGGATATTCCCCATGTAGCGCAGGTACTGAATGTAAAAGGGCTGATCGAGCCCCCAGGCGGCGACGAGCGCGAGCCGGTCCTCCTCGCTCGCATCTTCCGGGATCAAAAGCGCGGACGGGTCGCCCGTCAGGTAGACGAGGACGAAGACGATCACCGAGACGATGTAGAGAACCGGCAGGAACTGCAGCAGCGCCTTGAGGGGAGAGCGCGCGATCATGGGCGCGCGACGTCTTCGGCCGCGATCATCTCATCGAAGCGCCCATTATAGACGACGCGGTCGCTGACCCCGTAGATCGACTGGGGAAAGAGCAGGCCGATGCGGACGCGCTGCTCGGCGACGATCTCCTGGCCCTTCTGCGAGATCGCGATGCGCTCGGCCTCGCTTTTCGCCTGCCGGACCGAGGCCGCGAGCCCCTCGAACCTCTCGTCCGACCAGTCGTAGTGTCGCTTGAAATTGTCGACGAACAGGGTTGAGGCGTCCGTGTAGGAACCCATGCCCCAGAGATAAAGCTCGCCGAAACCGTCCCCAACCAGCTTGTTGTTGTAGACGGTCCAGTCGAGGACCTCGACCTGTGTCCGGAAGCCGACGTCATCGAGATAGCCGGCCACTGCCTCGACGATCTCGCGGTCCTTCACATAGCGGCCGCTGGGCGTGCTAATCCTGATCGCCGGGCGCTTGTTGCCGCTGAAGCCGGCCTCGCGCACCAGCGCCTTCGCCCGCTCGGGATCGAAGCGGATCGCGCGGCTGAGGTCCGGCGCGAAGCCGGGGATCGCTGGCGGGAAGAAACCTCGCGTCGGCGCCCCATGCCCTTCCAGAACCTGCTTAACGATCGCATCGCGGTCGATGGCAAGGTCGATCGCCTCGCGGATACGCGGATCGCCGGTGACGCGGTCCTTGCCGGTGCGGACATGCAGGGCGAGGTTGCGCGCGATGTCGAAGGTGATGGCGCGCGTGCCCTTGTTGTCGTTCAGGCGCGCGATGTCTTCCGGTGGAATGTTGACGGCGATGTCGACGCCGCCGGTGAGCAGCTCGGCCACGCGGGTCGTCGTCTCCGGAATGGCGCGGATGACGACGTCGTCCCATTTCGGCGTGCCGCCCCACCAGCGCGGGTTCTTCGCCAGGACGAGGCGGTCCGATTTAACCCAGCGCTTGAAGGCATAGGGGCCGGTGCCGACCGGCTGCTTGAAAAACTCTTCCCGGCCGCCGGCCTTCTCGAAGGCGGCCTTGGGCAGGATGCCGGCGCCGTTGCCGACGAAGGCATGGAGCAGCAGCGTGTCCGGGCCGTCGGTCTCGATCCTGAGCGTGGTTTCGTCCGGAGCTTCCACCGCCTTGATGCGGCGAAACTTGGCCGCGCTGATCAGCTTCTTGTCCTGCTGGGACCGCTCGATGGTGAACTTGACGTCCTGCGCCGTGAACTTGTCGCCGTTATGCCAGTAGACGTCGTCGCGCAGCTTGAACGTCCAGTGGATATTGTCGTCGCTGCTCCAGGACACTGCGAGGCGCGGCGTGAAGCGGAGTTGCCCTTGGCTGAAATCCTTGTTGACCAGGTAGTCGTAGAGATTCACCAGCGCCGACTCGGTGCTGTTGTTGCCATGATTGGCCGGATCGAGCGACAGGATGTCGTTGCCCTGCGCGATGGTCAGCATTTGTGCAGCAGAGGAGGTCTGAGGGCCAGAGAAGCTCAATGCAGCCGCAATGGCTAAAGCGGGCCAACGCGGCAAGCCAGAAATACTCATGAAAATAGCGCCCTATGTGTCGAATATCGGGATTGGCGCCAAGTTATCGCGGCAATATTGGAAAAGGTCTTCAAATACCTCGCTCTTTGGATGCGGATGCTCTTTCCAAGAACGGCCCCGGAGCAATTTTTGCTCCGGGGCGCAGCACATCGGTGCGAGCCAGATGAGTGGGGTGTAAGCTGCAGGCGAACGCCTTCGTTGCGGTGTCAGCGTCCGAGCGGCGTGCGGATGCCGCGCTCATAGGCGGCCTGGTCGAAGAGCCCGTCCAGTGGCGGCGCCTTCTGGAAATCGCCGAGCTCGACCTGATAGGCGAGCAGCGCCTCAGTCGCCTGCCGGATTTTGGCGGGATCGTTGACGAAGCTCACGGCTGGCGACACCAGCGCGTTGGCGATGGTCGTCTCGGAGACGAGGTCTCCCCCGAGCGCGGCGAGGACGAACGGGGCCGCCTTCTTCGGATCGGCGCGAACCAGCTCGGTCGCGCGGTGGAACAGCGCGACGAAGCGATCAACCACTTCCGGGCGGGTTTTCTGAAGTTCGCCCGAGGCCGCCACCACGACCCCCGGAATGTTCGGAAACATATCGGGCGAGTTGACGATGCGCTTGACCCGCGGGTCGCGCTCCGGGACCAGCGTGGCCGAGGGCTCCAGCAGCGTGCCGCCGTCGATGGCGCCGGTCAGCATGGCCTGCTGCACCACCTCGATGCCCATGTTGACGATCTCGACATCGGCGCGATCGACATTCCCAACCTTCCAGAGCCAGTGATGCAGCGCAACGGTTGGGACGCCTCCCGGTGGAAGGGTACCCAGCTTCGCCTTTCGGCCGGCCGCAGAGCGAAACGCAGCGAAGGCCTTCGCAGGATCGCTGCCATTGTCGGCGAACGCCTTGGCAAGGCTGGGCCCTGCGAGGAAAGCCGTGCCCCCGACCGCGCCTGCAGAAACGACCGAGGCCGCGAGGCCGCGAGACCGGGCAACCGCAACCGGAGCGACGCCGATCACCAGGATGTCGATGGTACCGGACGCGAAAGCCTGAATCGCGTTGGGACCTGAATCGAACTTGCTCAGCTTGAGGTCGAGGCCCGCCTCCTTCGCCGATCCGTCGCCGGCAAGAACGAACAGCGCGCTCGCCCCGATGACCGGCACATAGCCAACCCGCAACGGGGCGTTCTGGGCAAGAGCCGGCCTGATGCCCGCAGTCGCGACGGTTGCGAGGGCAAGCAGCGTTCTGCGATCGATCATGCCACAACCCCGTGTACCAGTTTCAGACCCGGCCGAGCCGATCGATGCGCGTTATGACATCGGGGCCGGGGAGAATGGTTCTCTATGTCGGTCAGCTAAGAGACGAAAACCGCCGTCCCGAGCGCTCGCAGAAGCTAGCTTTAAGTTTGCTCCAGAAGAAAACCTAAGCCGGTAAGCCCTGGCATCAAATTCACCCCCTAGATGAGCTTGTCTCGCTCCCTCAGCGCAGGGAAGAGACGCGCCCAGGCGGCTGCAATGCAGATGGTGGCCAACCCTCCGAACACCACCGCCGGCATGGTGCCTATAAGCCCAGCCAGCATCCCGGACTCGAACTCTCCCAGTTCGTTCGAAGCGCCGATGAAAACGCTGTTCACGGCGGAAACGCGGCCGCGCAATGCATCCGGCGTCTCGCCTTGGACGAGGCTTTGACGGACGTAGACGCTGACCATGTCGGCCGATCCGGCGACGAACAGGCAGGCCATCGACAGCGGGAGCGACGTCGACAATCCGAAGATGATTGTGGCTAGGCCGAACACCGCGACAGCCAGCAGCATGCGCCGGCCGACGTGATGTTGAAGCGGCCAGGTGGCGAGCATGATCGCCATCACGACGGCCCCGGCCGCAGGCATGCTTCTCAGCGCGCCAAGCCCCAAGGGCCCGACATGCAGAATCTCCGCGGCGAAGATCGGCAACAGCGCAACCGCTCCGCCGAACAGAACCGCGAGCAGATCCAGGCTGATCGCACCCAGCATGACCGGCTGTGACCAGATGAACGACAACCCCGCGGTGAAGACCGCCCAGGTCAGCGGCGGCCGCACGGCATGCGGCTCGGATCGCGAATGCGTCGCGGCGATCAAAAGGCTGGCCAGCGCGTAGCCCAATCCGGCAATGCCAAAGACCGTCGACGGCCCCAGGGCATATAGGAGTCCTCCGAATGCAGGGCCCATCACCGCAGCGCCCTGCGCCAGGGACGCGTTGCCGGCGATGGCGGCGCTGAAGAGTTCGCGAGGAACCAATGTCGGCAGCAGCGCCTGAATCGCCGGAGTGGCGAAAGCGCGGGCCGTCCCAATCATGACGACCAGGAGATAAATCGGCCAGATTGCGCCGGAACCCCATTTCGCGAGTGCAAGAAGGAGCAGGCTTGCCGCAGTCTGAATGCCGTAGGCGACTGCGGCGACGATCCGGCGATCGAACGTATCGGCAACGTAGCCGGTGATCGGAGCACACAAGATCACCGGCAGGAAGCTGGCGAGCCCAGCCAGGCCAAGGGCGAATGGCGATCGCGTCACATCATAGATGAACCAACCAATTGCTACGGCCTGCATCTGGAATGCGATGCCCGAGAGCACGCGGCTGGCCGCGAACAGCCGGAAATCCCTGTTTCGAAAAACAATCCAACCCGATGGCCCGCCAGGGAAAAACCGCTTCAGAATCGCGCGCATGGATGCCAGGTCGGGTATCGGCTTCGAACCAAAAGGCGGAAAGCTGCAGACCTAAGGGGTTTCGATCAGCCACTTTGCCATAACGGTTCGCGGCGCGACTTCGAAGCCGAGATGCTCATAGAAGGAAATCACCTTCGTATTCGTCTCTCTGACAAGGAGCTGGACCTTTACGACACCTCTTTGGCGAAGCCAATCTTCGCCGGCTGCAACCATCTGCCGACCGAAACCAGCGCCACGACGAGTGGGATCAGAGGCTACATAATACAGCCATCCCCGATGACCGTCGTGCCCCACCATCACACTGCCGCAGATCGAGCCCTCTGAATTCCGGCCGACGAGGACGTCGGAGCACTCTCCGGCTTTGGCGAACTCAAAGTCCGCCTTCGGGTCGTTGTAGTTCGCGACCAGATCGCAGGCCCGCCATAAGGCGCAGACCGCTTGCTCATCCCTCGGCTCGGCGCTTCCGATCGTTAGTTGCATGATCGGTTCCTCAATTTGCCTACAGGCCCTCGGCCGATGCGCGTGACGGCGGCCTGTTTGGCATCGCGGAGTTCAAATGTCTATACTTTATCGCGGCGGCGGTACGGAGTTGCCTCTCTCGCGTCAGTACCCTGGCTCTGGCGACCGCCATGCGAAGTCTGACGCTCCTTGAAGCCTTCGTCATCGCCAAGAGAAACGGTCTTGATGCGGATTCCGTGCGATATCGCTTTGCGCCATTTCCGAGTCAGGCTTCCGATGTGCAGAGACGGTCTTCCTCCACCACCACTGGCTCGGTTCCTTGTTCCGCCCTTCGGCCGAGGAAAGCGAAGACGACGATAGCGGTAAGGATTGTGATGGCGCAGAGGATCAGGAGTAATGTCGCGAAGGCGTCGCCATAGCTCTGCAAAAGCGCCGCGCGACTCATCAGCGGCAACGCGGTCGCGGCCTCGATATCGCCGGTGATGAGCAACTGGGCTGCCGGGCCCGCATGTGCTGCCGCCGCACCAGCCGCCAGATGCCCTGCCGTCAAGGCGGATAACACGGCGCTGACCACGGCCAGCGCCACACCTTCGCCGGCGACACGGGTCGTACTGAAAATGCCGGTCGCCATGCCGGCGCGCTCTTTGGGCACGACGCTGACAGCAAGCCCATCCATCAGTCCCCAGGGTAGGCTGATACCGATGCCGATCAATGCCATTGGCAGGACGATATCCATCGACTGGCCTCCAAGCGGCACGCAGCTCAGCCAGAACAAGCCGACAGCGCAGATCAACAGGCCGACGCCACAGATCGTCGCCGAAGCGAACCAGCGCGTCAGCAGGCCAGCCGCGAAAGGGAGAGCCAGCAACGGCGCGGAGAGTGCGATCATCAGCTGGCCGGCAGCGATCTCGCTCAGGCCCTCGATTCCGATGAAGCGCACCGGCAGCAGGATCAGCAGCACGACGAAGGCGTAGGCAGGCGCCGCAGCGAGTAACTGCACGCCGACGAAGCGGGGGTAGCGGAACAAGGTGAGGTCAAGCATCGGCCGAGCGACACGCCGTTCGATCACCCCAAAGGTGATAAACAGCGCGGCGGAACCCGCCAAAAGGCTCATCACGGTTGGCTCGGTCCAGCCGCGCTCCGGCGCCAGCAGGACACCATAAGTAAAGAGCGCCAGGGCCAGGGTGAAGCTGAGCGCGCCGGGCCAATCGAGGCCGGCGGCGCCCGGGTCGCGCGTTTCGCGCAGGAAGCGCGCGCCGAGCGCCAGCGCCAGCGCCGCCAGAACGACCACGAGCCCAAAAATGCTACGCCAGCCGAAGGCGTCAATCATCAATCCCGACGCAATTGGTCCGAAGGAAAGGCCGACACCAAAACTCGTGCCGACGATGCTGAAAGCACGGATGCGCGCGCGCCCGTCGAATTCCTGCGCGAGCGCCGCCATGCCGCCGGAAAAAGCGGCCGCCGCAGCGATGCCCTGGGCCGCCCGCCCCAGATCGAACCAGAATATGTCAGGTGCAACGGCCAGTGCCATGGAAAGCATGCCGAATGCGCCGACACCGATAAGGAAGACGCGCTTGCGGCCGTAGGCATCCGCGAGTCCGCCCGCTGCCATCAGGCTCGATCCGAAGGTCAGCATGAAGGCGTTAGTGACCCAGTTGAGCGCGATCGGGCTGCCGCCCAGCGTCTTGCCGATGGCAGGAAGCGCGACAGCCGGCCCTGTGAAGGTTAGCGGCATCGCGGCAGCGGCAAGGCAGACGGAGAGGAGCACGAGCGCTTGCCCGGTCGCGCTCGGCCGCGTGATGGTTTGTGTCATGAATGGAATGTCCCGTCCGATGACGGCGCTGCTACCCAGTCGGCGCTCGCCTTTGTGTCGGAGCAGGATATTATTGATGCAATCGAAGCCAAGTGGCTGCATGATCCGATCATATCGGAAGAAAACGCTCGAATGATTTCATATCAGGAGGAGCAGCTTGGATTCGCTGACCGGCCTGACGGCCTTTGTACGGACCGCCGATCTCGGCAGCTTCGTCGCGGCGGGGCGCGTGCTCGGGCTTTCCGCGTCGGCGGTCGGCAAGGCCGTGACCAAGCTCGAACAGCAGCTCGGCATCCGCCTGTTCCAGCGTTCGACCCGCAGCCTGCGGCTGACCGAGGAGGGGCGCGTTTTCCACGAGCGCTGCCGGCGCATTCTGGATGATCTCGACGACGCTCGCGCGATGCTCGCTCGCGCGATGGATGTGCCGCGTGGACGCTTGCGGGTCAGCGCACCGATCGTGAGCTATCACCTGCTCTTGCCGGTTCTGCCGGAGTTCATGGCGCGCTATCCTGAAGTCGAGGTAGACCTCGATTTCAACGATCGCCTCGTCGATCTGATCGACGAGGGCGTCGATGTCGCGATTCGTAGCGGGGATCTCCCGGATTCGCGCCTGATGGTGCGGCGCCTGCGCCCATTCCAGCTGCTGCTCTGCGCCGCGCCATCCTATCTGGAGCGCCACGGGAAGCCAGAGTGGCCGTGCGATCTCGACAGGCATCTCGGTGTCCGCTTCCGTTTTCCCAACAGCGGCAAGATTCAAGCGTGGCCACTCACGTTGCCGGCTGGAGAACCGGAGTTTCGCCCACGCACGGTCTTGACCTGCAACAACATGGAGGCGCTGCGCGGCGCTACCATCGCCGGCCTCGGTATCGGCTGCATGCCGGATTTTCTGGCGCGTGATCCGCTGGCGAAGGGCGAACTCCACACCCTGCTCGACGAACGAATCGATGCCCCCGGCCATTTCAGCCTGATCTGGCCTTCCAGCCGCAATCTCTCGCCGAAGGTCCGCGTCTTCGTCGATTTTATCGGAGAACGCCTGTTTTCAACCCGCTGCGAAGCTCTTCCCAAGATAGCCGGCGTCCCAGGTTGAGGCCACCTCGGCGCCTTCGCCGTGCGCAAGCTTCAGCTGAAGCAGTTAGCGCCAGGAGCGGAAATAGACGGGTTGCCTGAAAGCGGACCCAAGTGCGCAGGATCAAACGGGTCTGAGCTGCGCCGAGTCAGAAAACATCGTCAAGCTAGGTATGGGCAACGATCACGCGCTCGACGGTGCTCGAAAGCGCTGCCAGCGCAGGCAGCGTTTTCGCCTTCCTGTCCGTGACGATTGCGGAAACGCGATCGAGCTCGCAGAAGCGGAAGCGGCTGGTCACGCCGATCTTGGAATGATCGGCGATCAGGACGACGCAGGCCGCGTTGGCGACCATGGCGCGTGCGATCTCGGCGGTGTGCTCGAAGAAGTTGGTCGCCCCACCGTTGATGTCGACCCCGAAAGGCGACAGAAGGGCGAGGTCCGCCTTGAACCGGTAGATGTCGTTGATCGTCGAGGGGCCGCCGGTCTCCGGCGGCTCGTGGACGATCACGCCGCCCAGGAGGAACACGCGGCTGCCCATCCTCTGCTGCGTCGACGCCATGGTGGTCGCGACGTCCAGGGAATTGGTCAGGATGTTCAGCTCGGGAACGCTCTTGAGCTCTTCCGCCAGGGCTGCCGTCGTTGTCCCTCCGTCGAGGAACAGGGTTTGACCGCTCTTGATCAGCGCCATAGCGGCCTGCGCGATCGCGCGCTTCTCCTTCAGGCGGACGGTCGAGCGGGCGCCGTAGGATGCATCCTGCTCCGCCGTCAGGCCGACGGCCCCGCCATGCACCCGGCGCAACGAGCCATCCTGCTCCATCGCGACGAGATCACGCCGGATCGATTCGTGGGAAACGCTGAATTCCTGGGCGAGCCGCTCGACCGAAACGCTGCCGAATGTCTCCAGAAGCGCACGGATTCGCTGCCTTCTCTCGCCCTGCCACATGCGCTGTCGCCTCCTGCGAATCGGTTCATTGCACCGCCAGCCCAGGGGGCGCAACAGCGATCACCATAAATCGGTCATAAATCCACATTGCCACATATATCCACAAATGCTAAGCCGCCTCTACAGATGGTGGGGATAGCGGATGCATACCGGGAACAACCAGGCTGAGTGGCTGGCCTTTGCCATCCAGCTCGCGACGGAAAGCGGTGCGATCCTGCGGGACGCGGCCAGTGTCCGCCCGGATGTCGAGGTCAAGCCCGACAAAAGCTTCGTCACGGCACTCGACGCCCGCATCGAACGCCGCATGCGCGAGATGCTGGCCGATCGTTTCCCGGGCCATGGCATCATCGGCGAAGAGGAAGCTCCCTCCGATGGCGATGGCGATGCCGATCTGGTCTGGGTGCTCGATCCGATCGACGGCACCGCCGCCTTCATCGCCGGTCTACCGGTCTACGGATCGCTGATCGCGCTGATGCAGGAGGGGGAACCGATCCTGGGGATCATCGACCATCCGATCACCGGCGATCGCTGGATCGGCGTCAAGGGCAGCCCCACCACGCATAACGGCCGCCCCTGCCGCACCCGCACCTGCGGCGCCCTGAGTGAGGCCATCCTCTCCGCCAGCAATCCCGATTTCTTCGACGCTGAGGAGGCGCCCGCGCTCGATGCGATGCGCGCCGCGACCGCATGGCGCATCTGGGGCGGCGCCTGCATGAGCTTCGGCCTGCTGGCGAGCGGGCGCACCGATGCCGCTTTCGACACGCGCCTGAAGCTATGGGATTTCGCGCCCTTCCGCCCGATCATCGAAGGGGCCGGCGGCGTCGTCACCGACTGGGAAGGGCGGCCGGTCGACCACAAGACGGGCAAGCGCATCATGGCCGCCGGCGATCCCACCCGCCATCGGGAGATGCTGCGCCTCGTCGAGAAAACCATGACACGCTGAGCTGGCCACCGAACATCTGCTCCGAGACGGCGCCGATCCGCCGGAGCTTTCAGTTGAGAGGGGACGATGAGATGGGCATTGAGATTGAGGATCTGGCCGTCGCCTATGGCGGGCAGCGCGTGATCGACAGGCTGGCGTTGACGATCGAGCCCGGCTCGTTCTTTACGCTGCTCGGCCCCTCCGGCTGCGGCAAGACCACGCTCCTGCGTACCATCGCCGGCTTCGTCCCGGCCCAGCGCGGCCATATGCGCTTCGGCGGCACGGAAGTAACGCATCTGCCGCCGCACAAGCGCGATATCGGCATGTGCTTCCAGGACTATGCGCTCTTCCCCGACAAGACCGTGTTCGACAACGTCGCCTATGGCCTGCGCGCCCGCAAACAGGCGGAGAGCGCGATCAAGCCCAAGGTCCAGGCGGCGCTGGAGCGCGTCGGCCTCGGCCATCTCGGGGGCCGCCATCCGGCCGCGCTCTCCGGCGGTCAGCGCCAGCGCGTGGCCCTGGCGCGTGCCCTCGTCATCCAGCCGAAGGTGCTGCTGATGGACGAGCCGCTCTCCAATCTCGACGCCAAGCTGCGCCTCCAGGTGCGCGAAACCATCGTCGAGCTCCAGCGCGAGGCGAGGATCACCACCGTCTTCGTCACCCATGACCGGGAGGAGGCGCTCGCCATGTCCGACCGGATCGGCGTGATGAACCAGGGCCGGCTGGAGCAGGTCGGCACGCCCGCGCAAATCTATCGCGAGCCGCGCACCGGCTATGTCGCGGATTTCGTCGGCGGCGCCAATATTATCGCGATCGAGACCGCGGCCCGCCAGGCCGGCGAGACCGCGGCCATCGCGCTCGACGGCATCGCGATTGCGGCGCGCGCACCGGCCGCCCTCGCCGCTGGCAAGGCGACGCTCGTCGCCCGCCCAGAAGACATCGTTCTGGCCGAGCCCGGCACCGCTGGCACGCTGCCCGGCCGGATCGCGCATCGCCAGTATCTCGGCGGCAAGACCAGCTACAAGGTCGCGCTCGACAGCGGCCGCGTGCTTGCGGTCGATTTGCAAAGCGGCGCGCATGACCGCTTCGAGCCCGGCGCGACCGTCGGCCTCGGATTCGATCCCGCCCTTACGCTGGTGCTCGCATCATGAGCCAGCAATTCCGCTCGGTCTGGTTCTGGTTCTCCGCGCTGGCGCTGGCGATCCTGGCCGTCTTTTTGCTCTATCCGCTACTCAACGTCCTGACGGGCTCGATCGGCAGCGGCGGCCGCAATGGCTGGGTGACGCTGGCCGGCGATCCCAAGTACTTGGCCGCCATCGTCAACACCGTCGTCCTCGGCATCGCGGTGACGCTGACCACGACGCTGATCGGCGTGCCGCTCGCCTATTTCACGGCGCGCTTCGACTTTCCCGGCAAGTCGATCGTCGCGGTGTTGCCGCTGATCACGCTGGTCATCCCCGAGGTCATCGCCGCGCAGACCTGGCTGATGATGCTGGGCAATAACGGCTTCATCACCCGCTGGCTCGGCGGGCACGGCATCGACATGCCGAGCTTCTACGGCTGGCCCGGCCTGATCACGGTGATGACCTTCACCTACTACACCTACATCTATATCGGCACGCTCGCGGCCATCCGTGGCTTCGACGTCCAGCTCGAGGAGGCCGCTCAGAGCCTCGGCACCTCACCGGCGCAGTCGCGCCTCAAGGTCATGCTGCCGGTGGTCCTGCCCTCCGTGCTGGCGAGCGCGCTGCTGGTCTTCACGCTGGTCGTCGGCAATTTCGCCACCGCGACCATCCTCGGCAGCCGCGTGCCGCTGCTCTCCGTCCTGACCTATCAGGCCGCCGTCGCCGAGGGCGGCTCCGACCCGGTGATGCAGTCGACGCTCGCCACCGTCTCGATCGCGCTCGTCATGATCGTGCTCTTCGTCCAGCGCTGGATCGTCTCGCGCGGCCGCCACGAGGTGACGCAGGGCCGCGGCGCGCGGGCCGAGAAGCTGCGCGGCCTGCCCGGCCTCGTCATCGGCCTCTCGGCCGGTCTCCTCGTCATCGTGTCGCTCTTGCCGCTCGGATCGATCGTGATCGGCGCCTTCACCGTCTCGCGCGGCCCGGTGATGCGCTGGGGCGAATGGACCACGGCCCATGTTGAGCGCCTCGTGAAGATCGCGCCCGACCCGGTGACCAACACACTGATCTACTCGGCGGTCGCGACCGCGATCGGCATCACCTTCTCGGCCATCGTCAGCTATCTCATCGTCAAGAAGCGCAACATCCTGACGCCTGCGCTCGATTACCTGACGGCGCTGCCGCTGGCCCTGTCTGGCACGATCATCGGCATCGGGCTGATCATGTCCTTCAACACCGGCTTCCTGCCGCTCACCGGCACGGCTAGCATCATCGTGCTCGCCTATATCGTCCGCCGTCTGCCCTTCGGCATCCGCAACTCGTCCTCGACGCTCTACAACATCCCGAACTCGATCGAGGAGGCCTCGATCAGCCTCGGCGTGCCGCCGGTCGCGACCTTCTTCAAGGTCGTGCTGCCGTTGATGCTGCCGGCCGTCGCCGCCGCCGCAGTGCTGACCTGGACGACGACAGTCGCCGAGCTCTCGGCCTCGATCATCGTCTATTCCGGCGGCCGCGAGACCATGCCGATCCAGATCTACAAACTGATCGACTCCAACCTGATGGCCCCGGCCTCGGCCTATGGCCTCGTGCTGGTCGCGGTGATCCTGATTCCGATCATCGTCGCGACCCGCGTCTTCAAGATCGACCTGTTCTCGTCGAAGAGCTGAACGAACCGAACCGGACAAAGCCGGGCCGGCTCCGCCTGCCGCCCGCGCTCGGAGGGGAAGGCGGAATGAAAGGAACGACCACATGACCCACCTGATCGACCGCCGCACCGTGCTCGCCGGCCTCGCCGGCATGGCCGCCGCGCCCGCATTCGCGCAGAGCGCCTCGGGCACCGTCGTGCTCTACACCTCCAACAACGCCCAGTCCGTCGATGCCGTGCTCGGCGTCGCCAAGGAGAAGCAGCCGAACCTCAAGATCAGCACGATCACCGGCGGTTCGGGCCAGCTGCTGCGCCGCATCGAGGCCGAGGCCGCCAAGCCGCAGGCCGACATCTTCTGGAGCTCCAGCGCCAACACGCTGGGTGCCTTCAAGCAGCTCTTCGAGCCCTATGCCTCGCCGGCCGCATCGGCCATTCCGGCGGCCTTGCGCCATCCGGAGAACCTTTGGGCGGCCTCGAACGTCCATCTCGTCGTGGCGATGATCAACAAGAACCAGCTCGGCGGGAAGCCGGCGCCGAAGACCTGGAAGGATCTGATCGACCCCGCCTTCAAGGGCAAGATCATCATCGCCGACCCTACCAACAGCTCGACCGCCTTCACCATCCTCTGGGGCGTCGACAAGCTGATGGGACCGGAGGGTCTCAAGGCGCTCGCCGCGAACCTGACCGTCTCAAGCGCTGCCTCGACCGTGCTGCGCGCCGTCGGCCAGGGCGAATACGCGATGGGCCTGACCTTCGAGTCGAACGCCTATGCCTATGTCGCCGGCGGCCAGCGCGAGATATCGCTGCTCTATCCGACTGAGGGCACCTTCTCGACGCCGGAGTTCCAGGTCCTGGTCAAGGGCGCGCCGGCCGGCGCCGCCGCCAAGGCGGCCTATGACCTGATGCTCTCGAAGGAAGCCCAGATCGCGCTGCTGGAGAACGCCTTCCGCCGCCCGAGCCGCAGCGACATCGACGTCTCCAAATATGTCGAGCTCCCGGCCATGGAGAGCGTCAAGGTCTTCGCCATCGACGAGGACGAAGCCGCCGCCAAGCGCGACGAGTTCCTCAAGCGGTGGACTTCCTACGCTACGGCGACCAAATAGGCCTGTTCGTCTCCAACTGGAGGCTGAGAGATCTCCTCGGGCGCCCTCGGCGCCCAGGAGTGCCGCAACGGTCGCACATCTCGCGAAAGATCGCTCCGGCGCAGTGCTGCCGCATAAGCGGCGACACTGCGCGAACAGATGTGTGCGAGGCCTTCGACGGATTTCACCCCATCCCGCTGAGCCTTCCCGCCTTCTGCCGGGACAACATGTGGGGAAGATACGTATAGCTATGGAATCTGTTGGAAATCCGCGCGGAGAACACGGCACATGAGTTCATTCGGAAGGGCGTGTCAGCCTGACGAGGGCGAATGGCCAACCAGTTCAACTATCCCGTCTGGAACCTGATCAGGCTCGCGCGCGACAGCGACACACCGCTCTATGAGCAGATCTTCGCCCAGTTCCGGACAAGCATCATCGAGGGCATGCTGCCGCGCGGGACGCGTCTGCCCCCGAGCCGCACCCTGGCCAAGGAATTGTCGCTTGCCCGCAACACGGTGGTGCAGGCCTATGACCGGCTGGAGGCGGAGGGCTATGTCCGGCGCGCCCATGGTTCCGGCACCTTCGTCGACAAAGTCCTGCCCGAGGATCACCAAGCGCGCGCCAAGCCGAGTTCGCCCGCGCCGCTGCCAGGCCAGGCCGCGCTGTCGGAACGCGCGACGCGGCTCCTCGGATTCGGCCTGCCGTCCGAGCGCTCGGAGACGCTGGGCCTCAGCCCCGGCGTGCCGGCTCTCGACGAGTTTCCCTACGAGATCTTCAGCCGGCTCGCGGCCCGGCACTGGCGCTCGCGAGCGATCTCACAGACCGGCTACGGTGTCGGTCGCCCCGGCGCCGGGCTGACGCAGCAGATCGCGACCTATCTGGCCGAAGCGCGCGGCCTGGCCTGCGTGCCGGAACAGGTTATCGTCATCGGCAGCACCCTCCAGGCGGCAGCGCTCGTTGCCCATGTCCTGCTCGATGTCGGCGACACCGTCGCGGTCGAGGATCCCGGCCATCTCGCCGAACTCGCCACCTTCGAGCTCAGCGGCTTGCGCATCCTTCCCGTTCCGGTGGATGAGATGGGGCTCGATGCCGCTGCGCTGCCGACGCCGGCGGACGGAGGCGCGTTGCCGAAACTGGTCGTCGTCTCCCCGGTCGAGCAGTTCCCGTTTGGATCCTCGATGCCGTCCGCGCGGTGCCAGGCTCTGCTCGCCTGGGCGCAAGCTCATGGCGGCTGGGTGCTGGAGGACGATTTCAACAGCGAGATCCGCTGGTCCGGACAAGCGCAGCCGCCGCTCTTCGCCGCTGACACGCAAGGGCGCGTCATCTATACCAGCTCGTTCAACCGCGCCTTGGCGCCAGGCTTGCGGCTGGCCTATCTCGTCGTTCCACCGAACCTCGTCGAGGCCTTCGCCCAGGCACAACGCGTCTTCTCGCTCTATGCGCCGCAGCCGGACCAGGCGCTGGTCGCCGCCTTCATGGCGGAGGGGCATCTGGCGACGCATTTGCGGCGGATGCGGGCGATCTATCGAGAACGCTCACTGCTGCTCGCAGACGGATTGCAGCAGCGGATCGGCGACCGCTTCGTCATCCCTTATGTCACCGCCGGATTGCACATGACGGTTCGACCTCGCGTTCCGTTCGACGATGTCGCGGCTGCGGCAGAGCTTCTGCGTCGCGGCTTCGATTGCCCAGCCTTGTCACGATATTGCCGCGGGCCGGTACGGCGAGGATTGATCCTCGGCTTCGGCAATACGCGAACCGCAAAGCTGCCGGTCTGTACCGAGGCGGTGGCCGAGGCCGTCGATGCCGCCTGTGAAGAGGCCGAGCGCTCCGCGACGATGCAATAGGCGCCCGAAACCTGCTCAGCCTGCCGCGCTTCTATGCAAGGGCCGGAACTGGCCCCTAGCGAAAGCTCCGAATTGGACCTTGGGGGGCCACCATGCGCCTCACATTCTGCCGTCAGCAGCGGAGTCCTCATGAACGTCGAACGCAGCACCGTCCTGGAAGTCGAGGGCATCCGGAAAAGCTTCGGGGATCTCGCCGTCCTCAAGGGGCTGGACCTGACGGCGCGCAGTCATGACGTCGTGACGATGATCGGCGCCAGCGGCTCGGGCAAGAGCACGTTCCTGCGCTGCATCAATTTCCTCGAATTGCCCGATGCCGGCACCATTCGCTTCGAGGGCGAGACGGTCCGGCTGGCACAGCAGGGAGCTGCCCGCGCCCAACTCGACCGCAAGCAGATCAACCGGATGCGCAGCCGCATCGGCATGGTGTTCCAGAGCTTCAATCTCTGGACCCACCTGACCGTGCTGGAAAACGTCGCGGTGGCGCCGATCAAGGTGCTCGGCCTTTCTCGCAAGGAAGCGGCGGAGCGAGCCGAGGCCTATCTCGAAAAGGTCGGGCTGGTCGAGAAGCGCCACGCCTATCCCGCCCATATCTCCGGCGGTCAGCAGCAGCGCGTCGGCATCGCCCGTGCGCTGGCGATGGAGCCGGCGCTGCTGCTCTTCGACGAGCCGACATCAGCGCTCGATCCGGAGCTTGTCGGCGAGGTGCTCGCGGTGATGCGCACGCTCGCCACCGAGGGACGCACGATGATCATCGTGACCCACGAGATGGGCTTCGCCCGCGAGATCTCCAGCGAGGTCCTATTCCTGCACCAGGGCGTCGTCGAGGAGCGCGGCCCGCCCGAGCAGGTTCTCGGCGACCCGCGCTCCGAGCGCTGCCGCGCCTTCCTACAACGCGTCCTGTGAACCGAGCCGTCAATTCAAAGGGGAGAACGACATGCTGAAGCCATTTCTCGTCGCCGTCGGATTGCTCGGCGCCTTCACCGCGGGCGCCGCGGCGAAGGACATCAAGGTCGGCAGCGAATGCACCTATCCGCCCTTCAACTATCGCGACGCCAAGGGCGAATTGCAGGGCTTCGACATCGATGTCGCCCGCGAGATCGGCAAGCGCCTGAACGCCAACCTCGTCTTCGTCTGCCAGCAATGGGACGGCATGATCCCGGCGCTGCTTGCCGGCAAGTTCGACCTGATCGTGGCGAGCATGTCGATCACCGACGAGCGCAAGAAGTCGATCGACTTCAGCGTGCCCTACCGCTCCTCGACCGCCCGCTTCGTCGGCGCCAAGACGCTGAACATCCAGCCGATCGCGGCCGACGGCAAGCCGGACCCGAAGGCTCTGGCCGGCAAGACGGTCGGGCTCCAGCGCTCCTCGACCTACGAACAGTTCATGACCAAGGAATTCCCGGGCGTGAAGCTCGCTCAGTACGACACGGTCGACAACCTGCTGCTCGACCTGCAATCGGGCCGGATCGACCTCGCCTTCGCCGGGCCGATCAAGCTCGACGGCGATTTTCTGCAGAAGCCCCGCGGCGAGAAATTCCATTTCGTCGGTCCCGAGATCAACAACGTCGCGCTGTTCGGTCCCGGCGTCGGCGTGGCGCTGCGCAAGGAGGACAGCGCGCTCCGCGACCAGATCGACGCGGCGCTGAACGCCTCGTTCAAGGACGGCTCCTTCAAGGCCATCAACGATCGCTACTGGTCGTTCAGCGTCCTGCCCTGATCGCGCGGCGAGGCGGTTGGCCCGGAAGCGGCGGAGGTCGTGACGATGGATGTCCTGATGGGTTGGGGCGGCCAGCTCCTGCACGGTGCGCTGGTGACCCTCGAGGTCGCCTTCACCGCGCTGGCGCTCGGGCTCGTCTGGGGCATTCTCGGCGCGCTCGCTCAACTCTCGCGCTGGTGGCTGGTCCGGCAGCTCGGTTTCCTGTTCACGCTGGCGATGCGCGGCACGCCGGAGCTGCTGATCATCCTGATCATCTACTTCGGCGGATCGGTCACACTGACCGGGCTTGCCAAGTCGGTCGGTCTGGCGGCGGGCTTCGTCGAGATTCCTGCTTTTGCTGCCGGCGTCTTCGCGCTCAGCCTCGTCTTCGGCGGCTACGCGGCGGAGGTGCTACGCGGCGCCTTCCTCGCCATCCCGAAAGGCCAGATCGAAGCGGCCGAGGCCTTCGGCTTCTCCTGGTGGGACGCCTTCACGACGGTGCGACTGCCGCAGATCTGGCGTTTCGCCCTGCCCGGCCTCGGGAATAACTGGGTCTCGCTGATCAAGGACACCTCGCTCGTCTCGGTGGTCGGGCTGGAGGAGATCATACGGGTCAGCGGCATGGCGACGGCTGTCACGGGCGAGCCGTTCCGCTTCTACCTGATCGCCGCCGTTATCTTCTATGTGCTGACCACCAGCAACGGCCTGCTCATTGCGAAACTGGAGCGCCGCGCCAGCCGCGGCGAGCGGGAGCTGGCGCGATGAACCCGACCCTGATGATCGAGAGTCTGCCCGCGCTGTTGCAGGGCACCTGGCTCAGCCTGCAGCTCCTAGCGGCTGCCCTCATCCTCGGGCTCGCGCTGGCAGTGCCGATCGCGATTGCCCGGTTGGAGGCGCCGCTGCTGGTCCGCGGAGCAATCGCCTTCTACATCTCGTTCTTCCGGGGCACGCCGCTCCTGGTCCAGATCTTCCTGGTCTATTACGGCCTGTCGCAGTTCGATGTCGTCCGCGAGAGCGCGCTCTGGCCCTTCATCCGGGAGCCATGGTTCTGCGCGGTGCTGACATTCGCGCTGCACACGGCCGCCTATACGGCCAACATCCTGCGCGGCGCGATCCAGGCGGTGCCGGCCGGCGAGATCGAGGCGGCCCATGCCTGCGGCATGTCCGGCCCGATGGCCTATCGCGTCATCATCCTGCCGCGCGCCTTCCGGCTTGCCCTGCCGGCCTATGCCAACGAGGTCGTCAGCATGCTCAAGGCGACCTCGCTGGCGAGCACCATCACGATCATGGAGCTGACCGGCACCGCCAATACGATCGTGGCGCGCACCTTCGCGCCCTACGAACTCTTCGTGACCGCCGCCGCGATCTATCTCGTCATCGCCGCCATCCTGACCGCAGCCCTGCGAGCCCTCGAATACCGGCTCGCCAGACACCAGCGCGCGCCCGCCAGCACTGCGGCGGTGATCGCCGGAGACGCTCATGTCCAAGCCTGACATCAATGCCTTCGCCGCTTTCGCCGAGCGGCTCGCCGATCGCAGCGGCGCGATCATCCGCGAAGCCATCGCCAAGGGCCGCAGCTTCGACACCAAGGCGGATCGCAGCCCGGTCACCGAGATCGACCGCCGTGTCGAGGACAGCCTGCGCCGCGAACTCGCCGTCGCCCATCCCGACCACGGCATCCTCGGCGAGGAATACGAATCCATCGGGCTCGACCGCGACTTTGTCTGGATCATCGATCCGATCGACGGCACCAAGGCCTTCATCACGGGCATCCCGACCTTCGGCACGCTGATCGCGCTGGCCTACAAGGGCACGCCGATCCTCGGCGTCATCGACAATCCCGTCACGGCCGAGCGCTGGATCGGTGGCGACGGGCTGCCGACACGGCGCAACGGCGAGGCGGTGCAGACCCGCAAGGGCGCGTCGCTGGCCGAGGCCATCCTCGGCAACGGCAATCCCGAACCCTTCGACGCCGGCGAGCGCGCCGCCTTCGAACGCCTGCGCAGCGAGACGAAATGGTGCGTCTATGGCGGCGGCTGCCACGCCTATGGCCGCGTCTCGGACGGGGCCCTCGACATCAGCATCGACGGAGGGCTCGATCCGTTCGACTATTGTGCGCTGACGCCGATCGTGCGCAATGCCGGCGGCGCGATCACAGATTGGGAAGGCCGCGAGCTCACGATCCATTCCGGCCATCGCTGCGTCGTGGCGAGCGGCAGCCCGGCGCTGCATGAGACGGTCCTCAGCCGGTTGCACTGCCGTTGATGAATGGCTTGCCCGGAACCGGACTCTCTGAGAGTCAGCTAGGGGCCAATTCCGGCTGGTCGGCTTAGTTCTTCGCGTTCGGCCGTCGTCGCACGGTCGGTGCCAAGGTTTGTGATCGCTGGATCTGCAGGATCAGAAAATCCGTCCGATCTTCGAAGACCTTGCAGTTGCTATTCTGGCGATGTGAGCGCGACTGCATTCAAATGAAGTGCCGGTAGTCGCTCTGTACGTCGAAGCCCTGCGGAATGTGCTTCAGAATGCGCCCCAAGCGCCGCGCAGCTTGCAGCGTGATCGGTGACGCTCCGTCAAACTGGGTCGAGTTCCAGTTCATTTTCGTGAGGGCCAGCGTCTCCGCGGCGATATCCCGGTTAGTCGAATCCTGGCGGTGCGGGCGGATTATCAGCGGCCGCGGCACGCGCATGCCCGGATAGGTTTTGAAGAAGGGCACGCTCCCCCGCTTGTACAACATGTTCTCCCGGCCGATATCGACGAGGCTGCTCATCGCCCCTCTGGCGGGCGGCCGCGAGTTCGGTCGCCTGTAATCCAGTGCCCCTTGGTAGGCGCGGTCACTGACAAACTATGGCTCTAATGACCACGATCCGGGGCGGAATACGGACAAGCGTGGGTCGAGGCACATGCCGGGTTTTCGTGGCCATCATATCTCCTTGGGCCGGAGATCTCGATCGAGCGTTCGTTCTATGTTCTGCCTGCGATCTGGCGGCGAGGAAAAGTTGCCTCGCCGCCAGATCAAAATCTTGGCCACCCCATCCATTGGCAATCGTGACAAATCGAACTGGTGATTTTGCAGTCCGCGAAATCGCCTAAGTGATTCCTGTCACTACACTATTTGCCAATTCTGCCTGCGGTCATGCCAATCCATTCGGGGTTTCGCAAAGAAGGTCGTGATGGCCGACCCAAAGTTTTGTTCCAAAACACCCCCCTGAAACGCCCTTCCGACCCAAAGTTTTGTTCCAAACAGACCCAAAGTTTTGTTCCGGCCGAAAAGGCATGCTCGCGCGGGTTGTGGCGATGGCGATCTCGAGGTCGTTGTTGAGAAGGCTAGAAGAATTGAGGACGCCGCCGAAAGTCCACGAACGCGGAATGGCTAACCGAGTCCGCCAAGGCGATCTCGACGCTTGGGGCTACGCCGGAACTGTTCGTGCCCGAAAGCACCTCTGGGAGAGCGCGGCCTAGGATCCGACCTGTGAGCGGGCTGCAATCTACCTAACGCGGCAGACCCCTGTCTGAAGCGATCACTTCGCCACAACGATCGCGAATGGGCTCTTCTCGACCAAGGAGGGCTTTCAGAGTATTCGGCTCGGCGTAGAGCGCGAGCGTATCGACGTCGACGTCCGCTCCACGAGGCCGCCAGTCTGATGTACGAGGCCTTGAACCTCAGTGCGGGCTAGGAGCCTGAACCCAATCAGCTTAGCTGCATACTCATGATTTGCGTGGACCGGTCAGCACAGCTCCCAACGCAGCGGCACGCGGGTAGATCATGACAAGCGTCGTCTCGTAGGAAAACGCGGGATCGACGCCAGCCGCCCGCATTCTGTTCACGCCGCGCTTGGGAGCAAATCCGCCGACGCGGCACAGCTCGACGAGCGTGATGTAACGCTCCTGGAAAGCCTGGACACTCTCCGGCGTCAATGCGCTCACCGCGCGTCGGGATCTGGAACCGAACTCCTCAACGGTCTCGAACGCTCCCTGCCGGGCCAAGGAGATCGCCGATGTGCGTCTGAGCCCTGGGATGAATTGATCGACAGAGTCGTAATGGATGCCGGTGATCTCCCGGTTGCTCCTGACGAGAGATGTAATCTCATCGGCGTTGACCAGCAGGTTTTCGTAGCGCAATTCGTTGCCAAGGCGCCCCTTCCAACGAAGCGTGCCATCGTGAACCCAACGCAAGAGATCGTCGAGCGTAGCGAGAGCGCTTAGCCGAGCGCGCTGAATGGTCATCTGGCGCGACGTCGGACTCGTCACGGGTTCCGCGCCATTGAACAGGCGCTCCATCAATGCATCGACGTCATCGCGCGCGAAGCGATGTTTCGCACGTTCGATGTTGTTGGAATCGGTCAGTGACGGCAGAAATTCGAGAGAAACGAGACTGGTTAGGTGCTTGCGCGGAATGCCAGTGATTTGCATGACCGTCTCCGCGTTCACCGCGTCGCCAAGCCTTCGGATTTCGCGCTCGAATTCCTCCACGCTCAGTTTGATGCGGTGATTCGTGAGATCGGCTGCCTCGTCAGCCGTATATAGGCCCTTTCTGACGAGCAAGGTGCGGATTGCTCGGACGTTCACACCTGCCTCCAGGGAGGCCGTATGGATGGTATGGAGGCGACGGCGATCCAAGATCTCGCCAAGCACGTCGGTCCCCGGGGCGAGCGGAATAGCTTCAAGGGCATGGCGGCGCAGTACCGAGCGTGGCTTCTGGTAGTCGGGATCGCCTTTGGTCCTTTGCAGGCGCCTGACCACATAGCCATAGGTGTCGAACAAGCCCATCTGGCCGCGGGTCATGTTTTGCTGCTCGACCAGCCGCGAGAGCAGTTTTTCGATGCCGTTCTCTCCTCCTGAGGCGAAGCCGAACCCTTCCTCGGCAGCTCTCGCCCATTCGATCACCGAAAGCTTTCCGACACCTGCGCGGGGAGGGTGGAGCGAAGACACGCCTAGCGCTTCGCAGAAATCGATGCCTACCCGCAATGGCATGTCGTCGAGCCCGTTCGATGGCTCGCGAGTTCCATCCAATCGCGCGACGATCCAGTCCTCAAACGCCGAAGGCGGGGAGGCAACGGCGTCTCGCAGCAGCGTGTCCAGGTTTGGCAACGCCGCCAGGCTGATCGTCGCGGCGAAGTCGGGCGCTGCGCTCCTTCCGCGGCTCGCGGCGGCGCGGACGAGCCAGACGTTGTGGGTCCGACAGCTTCGGATGTTCTCGATCAGCCACTCAGTCCGCTGCCAAGGGCGCGCGGCCTCGGGTCCCTTGAACGTTTCGATGTCTTCCCGGATGCAATGCGGGCAGTAGCGAATGAACGCCCGGCTCACCGTTCCCCTATCGAGATGCTCCGTCGTCACCCTGGTCGAGCCGTTTGCGGACAATCGCAAGGGGGTGTAGCGGACCAGTTCGTCCGTGTCGGCGGCGCCAAGCCCTCCCAGCGCCGCGATGTCGCGCGCCGCAGCTTCCGTGCCGCAGAAGACATCCGCCTGCGGAATGGCCATGTCGACCATCAAGGTGGGAAGGTCCACGCCGTTCAGGGCCGCCAGACGAGAGGCAAATCCGCTCGCCGGTTCTCGCTTCTGGAGTGGGTGCGCCCAACCTAAGGGCTGGATCGGCGAGTGGCTCGGCATCGCCTAGTTCTCGTCGGTGTCGTCGATCAGGAACGAGCCTGGTTTCAGGGCCGTCCACCGATCTACGAGGAAGGGATTCATGTCGTCGCGCCCCAGCGCATGGGAGCGGGTCGCATAGGCCCTCGCGAAGTCGGTGAGGGTCAGCTCGTGAGGGTCGTCGTCGGCAGCAAGAGCGGCATGGATGGCCTCGAGAGTGATCTGGCATATTCGGGCGTAGCGGTACCGAGCGGCATGGGCCAGGCGCTCCGGCAGATCGGTTTCCAGCAAGCGCGAGACGCCCAATCCGGCTGCCTCGCACATCTTGACGAGAATTTTCGTGACGAGCTTGCGCTCCTCGGGAAGCTTCACATCGGTGAAAGCGATGAACGCTCCGCCGCGGCGCTCGAACTGCTCGTCATTGAGCGGTAACTGGGCCACCCCAGGCAGGCCGGAAAGCAAGAAAGCCACCGGCCAATCGCGATCGATGGAGACGCCCTTGATCGCGTTCGCCAGTTCCTCGCGTTCCTTCTGCGAGGCGGATTGCTTGATCAGATGCTGGGTTTCGTCGATGTGGACCAGAAAAACCCGCCTGGCCTTGAGCCGGGCCGCCATGACATCCCAGATTTCTGCCCGTTGCGTATCCTGGCGGATCGGGTATCCGGCGGCGGAAATGATATTTCGACCTGCGATGCGCGGATGCGTGAAGCCACGAAGTTTGATCGAGACGTAAGGCGAAGTCGTTCCGAAGGGCCCCTCGATCGGCTTCAATAACGGCTCGCGCGATAGAAGACGCTCAATCGCGGCGCTCTTGCCTGCCCCGCTTTCGCCGGTGACAAAGAATACCTCCGCCTCATCACGGCCTGAACCTCGCCGTGCAAAGAAGTTGCGCATGAAGCCATCGAAGCTGTCGGCGAGGGCCTTGTCGCGACCACAGGTCACGTAGACAGATTTGACGCGCTCCAGGCGTTCGACGATGCGTTGGCCGCGCTGGGGCATGCGCGCCTTCATCATCGCTAAGAAGGCGTCGTCGTCAGCGAAGGGATCGGCTTCAAGGTGGTTGGAGCTGTCGTCGTCGTTCTGGCTCATTCGTCGGACTCGTCGTCGTACAGATTGATGGATCGCGGGAGGATCGATGGGCTACCCGGAGATTGCTGTGTTCCGGTGGTCTTCACCTTCGGTGGCGGCTCGCTTCCTGCGATGAGGGTTCCGACACTGGTGAGGCCATCATCCATGTTCATCGGCTCCCCGGACGGCTGGCGGCGAGGCTCGACGGCGATGGCCCCTTTCCGTTCCAGATAGCGAACGAAATTTCGGAACGCCTTGGCATCGACCTCGTCCGAGGGGATACCCGCCCTGATGCGGGCCGCCTCCGCCTCCTGTCGGATCGCGCGGAGCGCACCGAGCCGGAACGGCGCTCCCAACGCCGCCTGCTCGCGTTCAAACTCGCGCAGTACCCGGTTGGAGCGAAAGTGTTCGGCGACGCTGGTGCCCTCGTAGCCCTCGGCGGTGAAGATCAAGTAGTTGCCGTGGCGGTCGTCGGTGAAATGATCCCGAAATTCGTCCTTCACCAAGACCAGCATGGTGCCCATATCGTGAGGATCGACGATCGCCGTCAGGCGCTCCTTGGCGGCCAAGCCGAATAGGGCGGCCATCCTGGAGTGCTTATAATCGACGTGGAAATATCGAATTCCGGTTGCCGAAATAGCCCTGTCGTGCAGCTCGACGCCAAACGCGATAAGTCGCTGAATGTGATCGGGAGGGACGTCCAAATCAGCCGTGGAGTGGGCCCATGCGTTATAGGGACGGTCCCCGCCCAGCCCGCGATGAGGCCGGTGATGGTAGCTGTCGACGATGAAGCGTGTCAGAAGCCGCTCAAGGTCTTCGACGACGAGGCTGGCCATCTGTTCTGACGGGTAATCGCCTTTCTCGACGACGTTGGAAAAGGCTTGGCCGGTGAACTGGCGGCAGAATCTCTTGAAGGTGCGGAAGAAGGACTCGATCGTTCCGCGATTTCTTGGGTTTCCCCCCGGTAGAGAATGCTCGATGTTGAGCTTTGAGACGCTTTCCGAGAATTCGCCGCGGAAGGCCGGGCCACCGTCGGTGACGATCGCACGGGGGCGGGCGGTCATTGGCCAGTCGCTCGCGGCACCGGCAGCCTTCGCCAGCTCGCTCTTGTCCACGATGATGGAACGTAGCGCGGACTTCGAGCCTGCGGTCGAAGGCGCGAATGGACTGACCGCCAGTCCAACGATACATTTCGTGCCAACATCGATTGCGGCCGTGATGGTGCAGCGCACCGTGATCTTCAAACGGCGAAGCTTGTTCGCCGCCGACCGGGCCTGTTCGGTTACGAAATAGCGCGCGTGCTTGTGACGCAGGACGGCCTGGAGATCCATCTCCCAATCGTCCATCTCGACACGTTCCATCCGAGCCAACTCGCCGAGACCGCTTCCAACGGGAGAATACTTCTTCTTCGTTCGATCGGGGCCGAGATGGCCGAGGTCTACGAAGAGGGGTGGCAAGCGTCGTATTCGGCGCCGTATCGCGCGCTCGCTGACGTAAACCTTGGGTCCCTCCGGAAGGCTGTGATTGAGTTCATCGATATCCGCCTCGACAGCCTCGTAGATGTCGGCAATTCTTGGCCTCGCGCGACTCGCATACCTGTTGACGTTCTTCTCGACGATTATTGCGACCCGCGGGTCGAGCTGATCCTTGTTGCCACAGTTTTCATAGCGCGGGCGAAATGCGGCGCGCCGACGATCTGCCGCAGCGTAGCGGTTGAGCCAGTATCGCAACGTCGATGCGCTGGGATAGTCGAACGTCTTGCGTTCCTCGCCGCTGAGGTCCCGTCCGAGAGGGCGTGCGGCGCGGAACTCTTCGATGTACCAGCGATGGATTGAATCCTTGGCTTGCTCGATGAAGGATTCAAAGTCGCGCATCGAACGACTGAATCGCCCCCCGGCCTGAGCTTCCTCGAAGCGTCGGCACCATTCCGCCTTCCACGCGATCGAGCGGATTTCGTCCTCTTCCAGCCCGTGGAGATTGGAATCGTCGCCCTTGGCGAGCAGGAATTGACGGGCGAGCGAGTAGTGGTTCTCTTCAATCCGCACTCGGCGATTACGGAGAAGATCACCGATCTCCTCGTCGCTGACGAGCCGGAAGTGCTGCTGAAGCACTCCTTCGGTGACGAGCTGAAGCAGGTGCTCGCGCCCGATTTTCTGGACGGGGCGATAAGCTGCGCCGGCGATCTTGATCCGATCGTGACTACCCAGCCTGTAACGCGTCGCCTGCATCGTTTCCTCTGTCTTCGGAGCGGGAGGTCGGCACCATCCCGCTCCAGAACTGGAGATTGCGCTAAGGAGCGTAGTTACCGGTTGCTGATGCGCGGTTCTCGAGCGGCAGATCCGGATCCAATTCCTGTCCAGGGGGGGGCATAAGAATGCCCGCCTGCACCAGGGCGAACGCGGCGCGAATCCCGCGACGCCCGAGCTTCGTCGCGTCGCCGATCTCGCGCGGCGTCACCGTCGCCGGGAGGTCAGCGAGTGCTTCGCGAACTTGCGTCTGGCCCTCGATATCGCGGTCTCCGCCGCAGCGAAGGATAAGTTCGGCATTCTTCAGCGCGATGGGATCGAGCTTTTCGTAGGTAATCGCGCGATACGCGTTGGCGAAGCGAGCGCCGTGCTGGGCGTGAATCGCCCTGAGGGTCCCGCAAGTATCGTCCGCCGCCAGTTCCTCCTCCTTGCCCTTCACGGCGATTGCCTCGACCCAGCCGTCGCGCATACGCACGACGATGTCGAAGGTGTAGCTACGGTCGACGCCATGCCGCTGGTAGCGCGTAGTGACCTGCTCGCGGATCTCTGCGACTCCCGGATGGGCAATGAGAAGAATGAGCACCGCGCGCTCGTTGCGGCTTTCGTAGACATATGTTCGACGACGGAACGGATCGGTGATGACGCCGACGGGCGCTCCGTCCTTCTTCGGTGCGGGCCTACGATCGGGAGAAGTCGACCGATAGCAGTCGCCACCGAGGACTCCCGAGATCGGCGCGGCCGCTCGGAGAGCGGAGGTCGAAGCGCTATATGGACAAGCTCCTTTCCAAGCCGGCCACGCACCAGTTCCCTTCGGTAATCTGTTTCAGAATTCGCTGTCTTGCGCTCATGACACACTCCATCGTTTCGACGCGTCGGCGCGCGTCGAGGCTTGACCGCCGCAGGCAGGCGCCTGCGATGGGGCTGACGAGACGGACCGTGGTCCGGTGGTGTCAGGCCGATATGCGGTGGAGGTGCGCGGAGGCGCGGGAGTGTCCGGAGTTGGGGCAGGTGAATGCGATCATCTTCATGCCTCCCCTGGCTGCGTTCGTTCCGTTGTGGAGCGATACGGATGACGTCTACCTCGCGAACTCCGCAGAAGGGATTGAGTCCTTCAGGCGACGGAAACGGTGCGAGGGAGGGCGCTCGTATATCATGAGCCTTCGAAACGGAAGGTTTCATTGCCGAGCGCTCCGGCTCATGGTTGCGCATGAGTTGACGTCAATCCGACAATTCTCGGGACACAGCTCCGTGGATCGCTGATCCACGATGCGAGCAATGTCCTCGCGCCCAATGCTTCCGAGAGCGGCGAGGGCGGTTGCAATCTCCTCGACTCCGCGGCGGTGTTTGGTCAGGACATCCTGGGCGCGCCGGAAGCACACATCGAGGTCGGCCTCGACGCGCCGCCGGAGCTGAGGATCGCCCCGCAGCCAGGCCGCGAGCGCCTCTTCCTTGCGCGAGGAGAGGTAGGCGAGGCCTTGGCCGAGGCCATAGGAGAGGTCCAGGCTGGCTGCCAGCATGGTGGCTGAGTGGAGATCGGACGGCTCCTCTCCGCCACCTCCGTCTCCGTGCTCGCCCAGAACGATTTGCTCCGCCGCCAATCCCGCCAGAAGGACGGTGATCCGGGCAAGGTGGAAGGCCTTCGTGCGTTCAGCGCCGAATTCATTATCGAAGTTCGTTCGCCCGCAGGCACCGTCGCGGACCTCCCGGAAAACCTTGGCCTCCACCGGCGTGGACGAAGATTCCTGGCGAAGGACATGTCCCGCCACGGCGTGGCCGGCCTCGTGAATGCATGCTCTTCGAAACGCCGCCTCGGACAGGCGAACTCGAGCGGGCAGGCTGGCGACGAGGTCATCCGTGATTAGGGGGCGTAGCTCGGAGCGAGCTCGCCGTCGGGCGTCGCGAACGAGTTGCTCAATACCCGCGCCCGATGTTCCCTCCAGTCGTTCCGAGACATCGAGCAAGTCCGCGTCGGGAAGGTCCCCGCGGAGGTGATGGCGAAGAATGCCCTCGCGAGCGAGAGCATCCGGCAGGGGGATGTTGACCTGCCTTTCGAGCCGACCCGGCCGAAGGATCGCGCGATCGACCTTCTCGATTAGGTTCGTCGTCCCGATCACCACGACACCTTCACGTGAGTGCCCTCCGTCGAGACACTCGAGAAACGCGTTGATCACTTCGCGACAGTAGTTTTCGCTGTGCCCCGAAAGCCGTTCGCGATCTCCGAATGAGTCGAGTTCATCGACGATCAGAAGGCTTGGAGCATTCCGAAGCGCTTCGGCGAACGCTGCCCGCATCGCCTTGATGACGTCGTTGAGGTATCCGGTCGCCTGCCATTGGGCGAGCGAGTGCGCGAAAACCGGAACATTGCAGGTGCGTCCCAACGCAAAGCCGAAGATTGTCTTGCCGACACCCGGTGCACCGACGAGGACTATGCCTCGGTCCACTTCGGCCCAAGAAATCACTCCCGCGCGATAGTCGGCAAGATCGGCCGCGAGCGCATGTCCCCATTCTCGTGCCGCTCCATAGCCGTGGAGTTCTGACAGCATCGGTCCGGCTCGTGATATGTTCGGTGTCGGGTTGGGAGTGGACGCGGCGGCCACGAACCCGCGCAATCTCCGGAGGGCCCAACCGGCGTTACGCCCGCGCTTGATCGCTGCACCGAGAATGTGCAGTGGAGCGCCGATCGCGGGTGCGAGCTCGGCATCGGAAGGAATGCGACCGAGCAGGGTTGCGCAGACACCTTGCAAGGCCGTGATATCGACGGGGTCGACCACCACGATCGCGTCGGCAATTCGCCGGAACGCGTCCGGGATATCGCTCTCTCTGGACGCTACACCGATGATCCTGTCAGATTTCGGCAATACATCCTTGAATGTCTCGGCTTGCGTCCGGAAACCACGTTTCGGAGGCACGCCGTCAAAATGAATGACTTCGACATCGCCGTCGTAAGCGGTGCCTCGCGGCTTAAGCATCAAGGTGGCGGTGCTGACGTAACTCTCGGCGTCGACCTCGGGAACAATGACCCCGACGATGCCCGGCTGACCTAGCAGGAAATGCCGAAGGTCTGCGCGGCGCAGGGCACGGGTAATCAGCGATCGAGCCAGAACCGCACTGGCGTCTCGATACCGGCTGTCCAGCGATCTGCGCGAGATCATCGGAAATCCCATCGGTCCGAGAGCTGGAAGCGATCGCCGAGCTTGTAGAAGCGGCTGAGAGTCCGCGCGTAGCCGAGTTCCGGGGCCAGGAAGAAGAGGATGGAAGTGCCTGCCTGGCGGCCATCTTCGATCGTGGGATGGCCGTGGACCCGGCCGACCAGGGCGACCTCACGCCGCTCCGCGGGGGACCAGTCCGTGATCGTGGGTGCCCCGCCAAGCTCCCGGACCCCCGGGTGTTTGCCCATCCGTATCCGGTCGAGATCGCGTACGAGGTGCCTCAGCTTTTCGATTTCGGGTGCCAGTTCGGGAACGGGACGGAGGTCAGGGTGGGGGTAGATCATCGGCGTGCTCCATCGCGCGGTCAGGGAGTGCCAAACCGTTGCGATCATTTTCAGATGTGCAAATATGAAATCGCTTGGCGGGTCAGAGCCGCCTCGTGGACTGCGCTTCACCGCGCGGACGAGATTGTGACCTTGGTATAGGGTCCCAGCGGGCGGGAGATGTCGATCGATATGGCCTTCGATGCAGCAACTGCCAGTACCGCCCGAACCGGATCTTCGGCTTGCGTCATGAGGGCTGCGCAATCGATCAGGGGAGCGCTGCCGCCATGATCTGTCAGGTGCTCTGCGAGATGAAGGTGGGCGAGCGGCGAAACGGGGTATCGAGCGCTCGCGACGATGAGTTCGGAGACATCGAGATGAGGGCGCCGACGGAGCCAGAGTTCGCTGACGACGAGAATGTTTGCGCCCGGCGAGTGTCGTCGCAATCTTCGGCCGAGACGTTGGTGGTTGAAGCCATCGGAGATTGCAACGATCTGGAGAATCCGATCCGGTAACCGGGCGATCCTGATGACCGAACCCGGCGGAGCATCGGAGGACTGAAGGATTGAATCCTGTCTGCTGCTTCCATGGAAATCCACTACTCTTCGATCAGCGACTAGCCGAGCATCAAGGATGTCATCCAGGCAATGTTGCCGTCGAAAGTTATCAAGAGGCGTCGGGAGATCGGTTATTCTCGATATCGTAACGTTCATGACAGTGCTCCGCCTTCATCCGAAATGGTTTTCGGACGTTGGTTTCAAGAACCCGCGAATCCCTTCGCGGACCGTTCGAATGGTTGCGGCGGAGGAGGGGCGTGATGCCGGGTGATCAAGCGCCCTCGAGGCCACGAGAGCTCAATGCCGATTTCGAACAAAATGTGCGAATCATAATGCGCGACATGGTTACCGGCCGATTGGTAGTTGGTGCGCGGGGCCTTCTCGGATGGGGGCAGGCGGAGCTTGCCGAACGAGCGAGTATCCGGCGGCAGACGCTTGCGGAATTCGAAGGTGACGTCCGCCGCCCGCAGGCCCGGGTTCGCGATGCAGTACTCGGCGTACTCGATGCTGAAGGCGTCCGCTTCGTTGATGTGGCCGGCGCCAAAGGAGTCGTTTTGGACCTTAGCGCGAAGCAGTCGTGACGCTATCGCGTGGTCAAGCGCGAACCGGACTGGCTTTCTCGTTGGCGCGAGTATCTCGTGGAGACACCCCGATTTGGCGCTTATAGACCTTTGAGAAGTGGCTGAAGTTCGAGAAGCCCGACGCAATCGCGATCTCGCCGAGCGGCAGGGACGTCTGTCGAATGAGTATCTTCGCTCTTTCGATCCTCAGCTTCACAATGTACTGGTGGATGGTCATGTGGAGATGCGTCGCAAAAAGCCGCTCCAACTGCCTCAGTGACAATCCCACGGCATCCGCCAGTGCTTCGCGTTCAATGGGCTCGTCGACCGTGGCCTCGATGCGGTCCAGTGCCTTTATGAGCAACGGATGGAAAAGTCCGAACCTCTGACGGACGGTCATTCTCTGATGGTCTTCGGCCTGCCGGATTTGAGTTTGGATCAACCATTCGCTGGCATTGCGGGCCACCGCTGGACCATGGTCGGTGGCGATCAAGGCATTCATCATGTCCAATGCCGCGTTGCCGCCGGCGCATGTGAAGCACTGTCCGTCGAATTCGAAGAGCGTCTGCTTCAACTTGAGTTTGGGAAACTGCTCGCGCAGGGCCGGAACATGATCCCAGTGAGCGGTGCAGCGCTTTCCTTCCAGGAGACCGGCCCTAGCTAGAACGAAGGTGCCACCCGACAGACCCCCAATCCGCACGCCTTTCCGAGAGAGCCGTCGGAGGAATGCGAATATCCGATCGTCATGAAAATGGATTGCACTATCGCCAGCGCATACGACCATGATGTCGACCGATACCGCCTCGAAGCTGTCGTTGTCCGGTCGCACGAGCATCCGGCATGACGACAGCGTGTCGCGGCCGCTCGTCGTCAGGAAGCACCATCGGTACAGCTCCTTCCCCGTCACCGCGTTCGCGGCCCGAAGTGACTCGACCGACGATGCCAAGGAAAGCAACGGGAAACCGTCGTTTACGAGAAATCCGAACGTCGTGGCCACTGGGCACCCGAGAACCGCATTGGGCGAATGTCCGGCGGGAAGCGGCCCGCCCGGCCCATTTGGGCCGGGCACGGCGTCGAAGGTCAATGGCGATGTCCAATTGTCCTGTTCATCGCCGATTTGGCCCGGATCGGAAGAGGGCGGCCGGGCAGTGCCATCTTTCTCGTCGACCGGGTCAGTATTCGTTGACGACCGGCGGGCCACTTAATCAATCTCCAGCGCACGCGGCGATGGACGTCTGCATCGGTCGGGCCGCCACTCAATCGCGGAAGACAATGGTCTTGCTGCCGTTGGCAAGAACGCGCCCGTCCAGGTGCCAAGCCACGGCTCGAGCGAGCACGCGGCGCTCGATATCGCGCCCCTTGCGGACTAGGTCCTCGGGGGTGTCGTTATGCGAAATGCGCTCGACGTCCTGTTCGATGATCGGCCCTTCATCGAGGTCGGCGGTGACATAGTGCGCGGTGGCCCCGATCAGCTTCACGCCCCGGGTATGGGCTTGGTGATACGGTTTCGCTCCCTTGAACCCCGGCAGGAACGAATGGTGGATATTGATGCATCGATGGCTCAAGCGCGCGCTGAGTTCGTCCGAAAGGACCTGCATGTAGCGAGCGAGGATGACGAGATCGACGCGTTCCTGCTCGACCAGCGCCCAGATGCGCGCCTCCTGCTCCGGCTTGGTCTCCTTGGTGATGGGGAAGTGGTGGAACGGAATCTCGCCGAAATCCAGATCGGGAAAGGTTTCGCGCGGATAGTTTGAGACGACCCCGGCAATGTCCATCGGGAGTTCGCCGATACGCCAACGATAGAGCAAGTCGACGAGGCAGTGATCGAAGCGCGACACGAGCAGGAGCAACCGCTGACGTTCATCGCGCCGCCGCGCGCTCCATGTCATTCCGAAGCTATCGGCGACCTCCGAGAACTCCCGCGAGAACCCGCCCAGCGATCCTTCGCCGGAGAAATTGAATACGACCCTCATGAAGAACTTGTCGGTTTCGACGTCGTCGAACTGATTGGCGCCGAGGATGTTTCCGCCGTGATCGAACAGGCAACGCGATACCGCCGCCACGATTCCGGGGCGGTTCCGGCATGACAAGGTCAGGACATGTTGATCGGTCGGCATCGCGATTTCTCTTAAGTTGCGGACAACGCTCGGATGATGAGCCCGCCCGGAAGGTTCTTGGACATGGGAAGGCGATCCAGCCGAAGTGGCCGGTTGGGTGATCGCCTCCAGTCGGATGTCAGAGGCTCGCTCTGCGCGCCTCAGCTAGCTCGCCCGGGAAAAGCGGCGCTCGCTGCCCAAAGGCGCGCTGGGCTTCGCGGGAAGCCCAGCGACTCTTAGGGGTCGATATCAGCCCCAAGACCACTCGTGGACGTTCCAGGCGGCGTCGACCACGTACTGGTTCGGCTTGATGCCTTGCAGCGCCTTGTGCGTCATCTGGCCCTGATAGACGCCGCCCTGCGGTCCGAACGGGACTTCCTCCAGCAGGATCTCCTGGATGCGGGCATAGGTCTTCTTGCGTTCGTCCACGCTGGTCTGGCGGACACCCTCCTCGAGCAGCCGGTCGACCTCGGCGTTCTCGTACTGGGTGTAGTTCGAGCCGCTGCCGGTCTTCGCCGGGATCATCTTGGAGTGCGCGCGGGCGGTGTAGTCGGGATCCATACCGACGGTCGGCTCCCACGACACGAGGAGCGTGTCGAACTGCGACTTGGTCGTGTACTCGCCCCAGACGACCGAGGCGGGCATGTTCTTGATCTCCATCTCGACGCCGATCGCCTTCCAGTTCTGCTGAAAGATGGCTTGGGTCGCTTGGCGCGCCGGGAACCCGGCCGTCGTCGACATCGAGAACTTCATCTTGACGCCGTCCTTCTCGCGGACGCCGTCGGCTCCGACCTTCCAGCCGGCTTCGTCGAGCATCTTGGCCGCGAGCTGCGGATTGGGGCCGGAGTCCTTGAGATCGTGGTTGTAGGCCCAGTGGGTCGTATGCAGATAGGATAGGGTGCGCTTGTAGGCACCGAAGAACACGTCATCGATCGCCTTCTGCATCTCGAGGGCGACGTACAGGGCCTTGCGGACCTTGGGATCCTTGAACTGGGGCTTGCCGCAGTTGAAGTAGACGAACTGGACCCAGGGCTGCGCGAGCGGGAAGAAGTGCCGGTCGGGGAGCTTGGCGGCCTCGGTCCACCGATCGAACGGCACCCCGGACACGCCGATGTAGTCGATCTCGCCCGTCCTGGCCTGGCCATAGGCCACAAGCTGATCGGGCACGAATTTGTGGATGAACTGCCGGATCTTGGGCGCGCCGCGGTGATAGTTCGGGTTGGCCTCGTAGACCATGTGGCTACCTGCTGTGCGGGTTTTGAGCAGGTAGGGGCCGGTTCCGATAGGCTGCGCGTTGAAGCCGGAGGTGTTGATGTTCTCCTCCTTCGACAGCAGGTGGTGGGGCACGATGTGCATGTTCTGCCAGGCCCACATGAAGGGCACGAACGGCCGTTCGAGCTCGATCTCGACGGTGTGTGGATCAGCGACCTTGAAGTTCTTGATCAGATCGAAACCGCTGCGCGAGCGCACTGCGACCTTGGGATTGATGATGGTCTGGTAGGTGAATTCGACGTCCTTGGCAGTAAAGGGTTGGCCGTCGCTCCATTTGACGTCGCGCTTGAGGTTGATGCGCCAAACCTTTCCGTCGGCTGAGATATCCCCGTTCTCGACCGAAGGGATGCGCGCGGCGAGATTGGGGATGAACTCGCCCTTCTCATTGACGTCCCAGAGCGCGTCGAACAGGCAAGCTTCCGGGATATTCTCGGCACCGGCATTCACATAGAGCAGCGGATTGAACTGCACCGGCTCCTGGGTGGTGCCGAGAATGATGCGGTCACGCTTCTGCGCGATGGCGGGGCTATAGATGCCCGTCACCGGGACGATCAGACCGGATGCCGCGGCGCCCTTGAGCACGGTGCGGCGGGTGGGTGAGAACTTAGTAGGCATCGCGCATTCCCCTCTTTCTGGTTGGAATTTGGTTCAGGGATCGATCTTCAGCCGGGCGTCGATGGCGTCGCGGAGGCCATCGCCCAGGAAATTGAAGCTCATGACGGTGAAGGTGATCAGGACGCCCGGGAGGATCGCCAGGAAGGGCACGGTGTCGAAGTAGCCCTGGGCGTTGGTCAGCATGTTGCCCCAACTCGCCATCGGCGGCTGGACGCCATAGCCGAGGAAGCTGATGTAGGACTCCATCAGCACCGCCGTCGCGACCTTGAGCGTCGCGGCGACCAGCACCGGCGCCATGATGTTCGGCAGCAGCTCGACCAGCATGATCCTCCAGTTCGAGGCACCGAAGCCGCGCGAGGCCTGGATGAAGTCCATCTCCTTGAGGGATGAGACCTGCGCCCTGACGATGCGGGACACCTCCATCCAGGAGGTCAGGCCGATGATCAGCGAGATCGACAGGATGGTCGGGGGCACGAACGCCGCAATGACGAGCAGCAGGAACACCTGCGGGAAGCAGAGCAGTGTGTCGACTAGGCGCATCAGCAGGTTGTCGATGATCCCGCCGTAATAGCCCGCCGCGAGCCCGACCAGCGTCCCCGTAACCATGGTCGTCAACATCGCGACGATGCCGACCGCAAGCGAAACCTGGCCGCCATAGAGCAGGCGGCTCAGCGTGTCGCGGCCAAGGTCGTCCGTGCCCAGCACATGGCTCCACGAGACGAAAGGCGGCAGAAAGCGCTGGGAGGTGTCGATCCGCATCGGATCCTGCGGCGAGACGAGCTGCGCGAACAGCGCTGAGGCGCAGAGCAGCACGACCATGATGGCGCCCGCGACGGCGAGACGATGGGACAGGAAGCGCCGCGCGATCGTCTGTGCGTAGGAACGGGCCGGGACGGCGTCGGAAACGGAGATGTCAGCCATGTCCGCGTCCTCAGGCCAATTTCACGCGCGGATCGATCGCCGCGATGGCGACGTCCGCGATCAGATTGCCGACGATGACGAAGAGCGCCGTGAACATGATCATCCCCATCAGGATGGGGTATTCCTTCATATTGAGCGCATCGACGAAGAGGCGCCCCATCCCAGGCCAACTGAAGATCGTCTCCGCGACGAGGGCGCCGGAGAACAGGGTTGGCAACTGCACGCCGAGCAGAGCGACGAGCGGGATCACTGCGTTGCGAAGAGCGTGACGGAAGAGAATTTGGCGCTCGCCGAGCCCCTTCGACCGCGCGGTACGGATGTAGTCCTGCTGGATCACATCGAGGAAGCTCGAGCGCGAATAGCGGCTCCAGGTAGCCAGCAGGACCAGCGTCAGCACCATCACGGGCAATACGAGGTGGCGGGCCAAGTCCCAGGGGTTACCCTCCTCGCCAAGCTCGTACATGCCGCCGGACGGCAGCCAGCCGAGCTGGATCGCGAAGACATAAATCGCCATCAGCCCGAACCAGAAGGTCGGAAAGGACAAGGCGAGCATGGCGCCCGTCGTGGCCAGATAATCGAAGATCGAGCTGCGCTTGACCGCGCCCAGGATGCCGATCAGCGTGCCGATGACGATGGCCAGCGCCAAAGACGTGCCCATCAGGATCATCGTCGCCGGCACACGCTCGAGGATGACTTCGAGAACCGGACGACCGCCGAAGAAGGTGACTCCCCAGGAGCCCGTCAGCATCGCTTTCGCCCAGCTCAGATATTGCAGGTGGATGGGCTGATCGAGGCCGAGCGCGACGCGGAGACGTTCGATATCCGTGACGGTGATTGTCGGATTCAAGGTGTAGACCGCCAGCGGCCCGCCGGGCGCCAGGTGCATGATGCCGAAGCCGATGATGGAGACGCCGATGACGAGCGGGATCGAATGCAGGATCCGGCGCAGGACGTAACCGATGACGTCTCCGCTCATGGCTCAGTCTCCGCTCAGTGCTTGTTCGAGGTCGGCGATCAGGTCGTCGGCATCTTCAAGGCCGATAGACAGGCGCATCAGGTCCATGGTCACGCCGGTGCCGAGTTGGGCTTCGGGGTAGACCTTGCGTCGCGCCTGCAACAAACCGCCCGGGTGCATGATGAGCGACTCGACGTCGCCCAGGCTGACGGCGCGGGCGATCAGCTTCAGCCTGTCCATCATCCGCACCGCACCGTCGTAGCCCGCGTGCAGTTCGAACGACATCATGCCGCTGCCGCCGCTCATCTGTTTGCGGGCGATCGCATATCCGGGGCTGCTCTCGAGGAAGGGATAGCGAACGACGCGGACGGCCGGGTGGGCATCCAACATCTGAGCTACGGCGAGCGCATTCTCGCTATGCTGGCGCATCCGCACCTTGAGCGTCTTGAGACCGCGCAGGACGAGGAAGCAGGCCATCGGCGAGAGCGTCGCGCCGGTCAGATAACGAAGACCCAGCCCGCGCACCTTGTGCATGGTCTCGGCATCGCCGAGCACGATACCCCCGAGCAGGTCTCCGTGGCCGTTGATGTACTTGGTCAGTGAATGGACGACGATATCCGCGCCATGCTCCAGCGGCCGCTGCAAGGCGGGTGAAGCGAAGGTCGAGTCGACCACGACCCGCAATCCGGCCTGGTGCGCCAGAGCCGAGATCGCGGCGATATCAAGCACTTCTCCAGTGGGGTTGATCGGAGTCTCGAAGTAGACGAGCCGGGTTCTCTCCGTGACGGCCGCTGTCAGGTTGGAGGGATCCGAGAGGTCGACCTTGACGACATTGATCCCAAGGCGCGGCAGACCCTCGCCCGTCAGCGCCGTCGTGTTGTTGTAGAGGGTTCGGTGGACGATGATCTCGTCGCCCGGCGAGAGCAGAGACAGGAAGAGCGAGCTGATCGCCGCCATGCCGGATGCGGCCGTGACTCCGGCTTCCGCGCCTTCCAGCGAGGCAACGCGCTGTTCCAGCAATTGCTGCGTCGGGTTGTGCTCGCGTCCATAGAGGAACCCCTCGGCCTCATCGGCGACCACCGCGTCGGCCGCCGCCACATTGGGGAAGGCGAAGGTCGACGTCATGTAGATCGGCGGCGAGACCGCGCCGCGCTCCAACAGCGGGTCGTAGCCCTCGTGGATTGATCGCGTCTCGAAGCCGAGCTGACGATTGGAACGATGAGCTGTCATGGCGCGCTGTTCCGGTGCTGGTCGGTGGGAGAAATCATGCGGCGGCGCCCTGCGCGGGCTGGAATCTCCAGCCATCGCTGGCGGCCGCGCCTTGGAGTTCGTCGAGAAGCCATTCGGCGAAGGTCGAGCCGACGATCAGGCTGAATGAGGGGACCGGCGCTTCGTTTCGGTAGAGCTGGCAGGAAACATGGCCGACGATGGTCGAGGCACTGCTCCCGAGCGGGAACGCCCGATCGTGCAGATCGAGTCGGCACAGGCGCGCGAGAACCGCGTGCGCATGCTTGCCGCTGAGCTCGAACACGCTTCGACCATGGCTTTGATCGACCACCGCGGCGGTGCCATCGAGGGCTTGGCGGAGACGCGCCGCCAGGTCCTCCCGCTGATCGCCCGATGCCCGGATCAGCCAGCTTCCGGGCTGGACCCAGATCGCCGTTCCGGCCGAACCGCTGGCGACGCGACCGGAAGCGGGCAGCTCAATCGAAAAGGTGTGGCCGAGGGTGGCGGAGACGTCGTTCTGACGCCCCTTGCGTGCGGTGACCTGCACCAGCGCAGCATGCTGCTCCGTGATGGTGAGGGCATCTCCTCCGTTCCGCCCACCGGAAAGCGAGCGGGAGATCGGGAAGCGCGAACGGCGATCAGGCGCGGACACGAGCGTTCTCCGGATCGACATGATGGGGACTGGTGATTGTCACCTCGACGCTCTCGTCATGGAGCGGCGAGACGGCGAAGAGCCGCTGGCTTTTCAGGACCTCGCCGTTCTCGACGAGGGCCAGGCCGATCCAGCAATTGTGCTCGATCGACTGGGTCACGCTGCTGACCCAACCCATGCTGGTTCCCGAGCTCGGCTCCCGCACGATGTGGGCGCCGCCGCGCAGGCGCTTGCTCGTATCGACCGGGCGGATGCCGACGAGGCGTGGGCGGCCGGGATCGGCCAGGCCCGGGCGACCAGCGAGGACGCGCCCGATCACGTCGCCACTCTTCTTCATCATCCGGCCCATGCCGAGATCGGCGGCGGTCGTCTGCCCGTTCAGCTCGGGGCCTGCGGCATGGCCCTTCTCGACCCGCATCAGGCTCATGGCCTCGAGCCCGTACGGCACGATGCCGAACGGCTTGCCCGCTGCCAGGATCGCTTCCCAGACGGTCTCGGCCTGACCGGACGTTACCGCGATCTCGTAGGCGAGTTCGCCGGAGAAGCTGATCCGGAACAGGCGGACCGGGACCCCGGCAATCTTGCCTTCGCCCACGCCCATGAAAGGGAAGGCCTCATTGGAGAGGTCGAGACCCTCGACGGCGGTGGCGAGCGTCTCGCGGGATTTCGGCCCGGCGACGGCGATCTGCGCCCACTGGTCGGTCACCGAGCAGAACTGGACGTCGAGTTCGGGCCAGACGGTCTGCGCGTGGAACTCCATGTGTTCCAACACCGGCGCGGCGTTGCCCGTGGTCGTGGTGACCAGGAAGTGATCCTCGGCCAGCCGGGATGTGGTGCCGTCGTCGAAGACGATGCCGTCCTCGCGGAGCATCACACCGTAGCGGCATTTGCCGACCGCTAGCGTCGAGAAGGTGTTGATGTAGAGGCGATCCAGGAAGGTCGCGGCATCGGGTCCCTGGACGTCGATCTTGCCGAGCGTGGAGACGTCGCAGATTCCGACGGACGACCGGACGGCGCGCGCCTCGCGGAAGATCGGATCCCAGCCGGTCTCGCCGGGCTTGGGATAGAAGAAGGGGCGCATCCAAGCCCCTGTCGGCTGCATCGCGGCACCGTTTCGCAGGTGCCAATCATGCAATGCCGTGCGGCGGACGGGCTGGAAGTGCGCGCCCGAGGCATGACCCGCCAGCGCTCCGAAGGCGACCGGCATGGTGTAGGGCCGGTGCGTCGGCACGCCGACGGCGTCGACCGTTTCCCCGCGCGCCTCGGCCAGGATCGCGGACCCGACCAGACTGCCGAGCTTGCCCTGGTCGGTCGCCATGCCGTGCGTCGTGTAGCGCTTGGCGTGTTCGACATGGCTGAAGCCCTCGCGATGAGCGAGCCTGATGTCCGCGGCGGTGACGTCGTGTTGCAGGTCAACGAAGCTCTTGCCGGGAGCCTTGACCTCCCAGAAGGGCGCGATCGGCTGCTCGGCCTTACCGGGTTGGGGCAGGGCGAACTCCGATGCCTTTTCGAACCCGGCCGCTGCCGCCGCATCTCGCCCGGCCTTCGCGCCTTCCTGCGCGGCCGCTCCGATGCCGAAACTGCCATTCGCCGCCCCCGCCGACCGTTCGGCCTGCACCGGGTCTCCGGAGACATGGCTCGCCAGCGTCGCGTCCCAGCGGGGCTTCGCTCCGGACTGGCTGGCAAGCTGAACGTTCGGGTTCCAACCTCCGGAGAGACTGAGGAGGTCGGCGACGATCTTCTCGCCCCCGGCGCCGCCGCGACGGCGGATCATCGCCGTCTTGCCATCGAAGGACGCGACCTCGCAGCCGAGCCTGACGTTGATGCCGCGCGCAGTCAGTGCGTCGGCGAGCGAGCTCTGCGCCCGGACGTCGACGAGCGTGACCTTTCCGGTCCTCGCCTCGGCAAGGGCGAGGGCGGTTTCGTAGGCGCTGTCGTTGTTCGTGAAGACGACGGCATTTCTGCCGGGCGCTACGCCGAAGCGGCGAAGATAGGTGAGCGCCGCTCCGGCCATCATCGTGCCGGGGCGATCGTTCCCGGGAAGCGCGATCAGTCTCTCGCTCGCGCCGGTGGCCAGCACGACCTGCTTCGCTCGGAATGTCCGATAGCGCTGGCGAACCTCATGCGGGTCGGGCTGGACCTTATGGTCCGCGACGCGCTCCACGGCTCCCAGCAGGTTGTGGTCGTAATAGCCGAACACGTTGGTGCGGGTCAGGATCTCGACGTTCGGCAGTTTCTCCAGGGACGCCAGCATCTCCTTCCGCCAGGATTCATCTGCGGGTGACAGGAGGAGGCCACCGCCGAGAAGGAAGTCGCGTTCGCAGAGGATGACGCGGGCTCCGGCTTCGCCGGCCGCGCGCGCCGCGGTGAGACCGGCCGCGCCCGAACCGACCACGAGCACGTCGCAATGCGCGTGCATCGCTTCGTAGTGATCGGGATCGGGTTGCGAGGCCGCGCGTCCGAGACCGGCGGCGCGGCGGATCAGCGGCTCATACAGCTTCTCCCAGAAGCTCTTCGGCCACATGAAGGTCTTGTAGTAGAACCCGGCCGAGAAGACAGAACCGGCAAGCCCATTGACCGCCATCAGGTCGAAGGCGAGCGAGGGCCAGCGATTCTGGCTGGCGCTGACAAGGCCGTCGTGCAGCTCGATCTCTGTGGCCTTGCTGTTCGGCTCGCGCCGCGCGCCATCCCGCAGCTCGACGAGCGCGTTCGGTTCCTCCGACCCAGCCGTCATGATGCCGCGCGGCCGATGATACTTGAAGGACCTCCCGACGAGCCTGACGCCGTTCGCGAGCAAGGCCGAGGCGAGGGTGTCGCCCGGGTGGCCGGTGAAGGTACGGCCGTCGAAGCTGAAGCGGATTGTCTGGGCGCGATCGACGGATCCGCCGGAGGGCAAGCGCTTCGAAGTCATGGCGTCGCCTCCGGCAGCGCATCCGCAGGTCCGGCCGAGGCCGCGACGACATGAGTCAGCGTGTTTCGCCGAACCTTGATCCACTGTCGGCAGCCCGCGTAGTGGTGCCACCATTCATCGTGCCAGCCGCGCGGATTGGCCCGCGTGTAGACGTAGTCGTAGAAGGCCTGTTCGCCGGAATCCGGGGCCGGTCGCTTCACCGTCGCGTCCCCGCGATAGTGAAACTCGTCCTGGGGACGTTCGCCGCAATAGGGGCAGGGGATCAGATGCATTGCCGCCGCCGCCTCACTGCGCCCAGGGGTTGGGGCCGGCACCCCGTTCGTCGATCATGCGGCCGTCGCGGAAGCGGTCGATCGTCAGGTCGGCGTTGAAGGCGTGGGGTTCGTCCCGCGCGATTGTATGGGCGAAGCACCAGCCTGAGCCCGGGGTGGCCTTAAAGCCGCCGTAGCACCAGCCGCCGTTGAAATAGAGGCCGTCGATCGGCGTCTTGCAGATGAAGGGAGAGGAATCCATCGTCATGTCCATGATGCCGGCCCATTGCCGCAGCACCCGCAGACGGGACAGGGCAGGGATCATCGAGACGGCCGCACCCAGCAGGTGCTCGACCACCGGAAGATTTCCGCGCTGGGAATAGGAATTGTAGCCGTCGAGGTCGCCGCCGAAGACGAGGCCACCCTTGTCCGACTGGCTGATGTAGAAGTGCCCGGCGCCGAAGGTCACGACGCCATCGATCATCGGCTTGATCGCCTCGGAGACGAAGGCCTGGAGCAGGTGCGATTCCACCGGCAGGCTAAGGCCAGCCATCGTCGCCAGGCGCGATGTATTTCCGGCAACGGCGACGCCGACCTTCTTGGCGCCGATGAAGCCCCGAGGGGTCTCGACGCCGGTGACGCGCCCGCCTTCGCGGCGGATGCCCGTAACCTCGCACTGCTCGATGATATCGACGCCGCGTCGGTCGGCTGCCCGGGCGAACCCCCAGATCACCGCGTCGTGCCGTGCGGTGCCTCCGCGCCGCTGCATCAGGCCGCCAAAGATCGGGAACATCGGATTATCCATCTCGATGAACGGCGCGTATGCGCGCACCCCGTCTCGATCCAGCAGTTCCGCGTCGACGCCCTGAAGCCGCATCGAGTTGCCGCGCCTGGCGGCGGCATCGCGCTGCGAGTCCGAATGGAACAGGTTGAGCACGCCGCGCTGGCTCATCATGACGTTGTAGTTGAGGTCCTGCTCGAGGCCCTCCCAGAGCTTCAGCGAGTGCTCGTAGAAGCGCGTATTACTCGGCAGTCCGTAATTCGAGCGCACGATCGTGGTGTTGCGCCCGCCATTGCCGAGGCCGATCGGCCCCTTCTCGACCACCGCGACATTGGTAATGCCGTGAACGCTGGCGAGGTAATGCGCCGTCGCCAGCCCGTGGCCGCCGCCGCCGACGATAATCACGTCATAGGAAGCCTTGGGCTCGGGCTTGCGCCAGGCGGGTCTCCAGCCTTGATTGCCGGAGAAGCTCTCCTTCAGCAGGCGCCAGGCCGAATAGCGATCGGCGATCGGTTCAGGCCGCGCGGGCATCGTCATCTTCCGTTTGAGGGGGAAGCCAGCCGCGCTCTTCGCGCCAGTCCGGGCTCAGGTTGCCGAAGCGCGACAAGCGAAAGCTCGACAGGTCGGCGAAGTCGCACCGGCCGTCGATCACGAGCTGCGAGATCGCGCGTCCCGTTGCCGGTGACAGGCCGAAGCCCACGCTCGACATGGTCGCGACGATCGCGTTCGCGGCGGTCGGGAGCCGATCGATCACGGGGCGGCCGTCTGGCGTGTTTTCGATGACCCCGGCCCAACTACGGATTACGCGGATATGGGCGGCCTTCGGAAAGAGTTCGGCGAGGCGCTTGGCGACGTTGCGGGCGAGCGGGCTCGAGGGGCGCGCAGCGACCGCGTCATCCTCCGGCCTAAGCCATTCATGCGGCCCGCCGCCATAGGCGAGATTCCCGCGTAAGGTCTGGCGGCCGTAGAGATGATTGCCGTCGACACCGCCGATCGGCATCAACGGCAGCGGTTCCGTGACGATCATCTCGGCCCGTGCCGCGGTGACCGGGACTTCGCTGTCGAGCAGGGCCGAGAGCCGACCGGTCTGCGGCCCGGCCGCCAGGATCAGCGTGTCGCAGGAGAAGACGCCCGCGTTGGTTTCGACGGCGGCGACCTTGCCGCCCCGGCGTTGAAAGCCGGTGACCGCGGTATGTTGCAGGATGCGTCCGCCGAGATCCTGCAAGGCCCAGGCATAGGCCTGCACTGTTCGTTGCGGGTTCGCGTGGCCGCCTCGCTCGTAATAGACGCCGCCGACGACATTGTTTCCGGCGAGGGGGACGAGATCGCGGACCTGCTTCGGGTCGAGCCATTCGGCCGGAAAGCCCTGACCGCGCGTATTCTCGACGCCGATCTTGAATTCCTCGACCTGCTGATCGCTCAAAGCGATGCGGATGCGCTTCGGCTGGAACTCGGTCGGATAGCCGAGCAGTTCATCCATCTGCGGCCACAGCCGCTGCTCCTCGAGGAAGAGGGGGCTTTGATGGTGCGTCGCGCCGCCGCCGTTTCGTCCGGAGGCGCCCCAGCCGACGATGCCCTTCTCGATGACCATGACGTCGACGCCCGCCCGGGCAAGCCACCAGGCGCTACTCAGGCCGGTGACGCCGCCACCTATGACGATGACGCTGGCGCCCTTGGTCCCGACGGTTGCGTTCATGAGCGCTCCTCCGCGCTGGCGCCATCGGCAAGCGTCCAGAACGGGTCCCATTGGCCGGATATGCCGAACCAACCCTCCCAGTTGTCGCTGACAACGCCGGGTTCGAGATCCTCCGCGAAGGCGGAGAGCGGGAGCGGTCGGACCGGCGCGCGATAGCTCGGCAGCGGAAGCTTCGCGAGCGGCGTCCCCGTTGCCCGTGCCAGCACCGCGCTGACCTGTTCACGGCAACGTCGTCCTTGGCAAGGTCCCATGCCCGCACGGGTCAGCCGCTTGATCTGGTCCTGATGGACGAGGCCGTCGTTGGCGAGAGAGGCGAGGTCGCGCGCCAGCATGGGGGCTTGATCTCGCGGAAGGTAATGCGGCGGTCGAACGCCGAGAAGATCGGGGATGCTGACTTCCTCGCACTGGCAGATGTGCGTTTCGGTATCCGCGACGGTCATCGCCGCTTCGATCCACGCCGAGCGGCTGGCTTCGACATCGTCGGTTGCCGTGCCATCGGCGGGCAGGGCCTGCCATGAAGCGTGCGAGCCGCTCTCCAGCTCCGAGCAGGCCGCGGCGGCAGCGCGACGACCTTCCTCCGCCGCGATCGCGGGATCGGCGGTCTTGTCCTGGGTAATCCCGGCGCAGTCCCCGGCTGCGAAGAGGCCTGGGATGGAGGTTCGCCCATCGGTGTCCGTAAGCGGAACGTGACCGCCGCGAGAACTCATGAAAGCAATCTCGGCACCGGCGACGTCGAACAGTTCGATCACGGGCGCAGTGCCGATGGCGAGCACCACCGTGTCGCAGGGAAGGTGGCGGCCGTCGGTTCCGGTCAGCTCCACGTCTTCGACGCCGTCCGATCCGCCAGCCGCGCGAGCGACCATGGCTCCCGTCAGGACCGCCACGCCCTGGGACGCGAGCTTCGCGCAACCCTTCGCGTCGCGGAGAGCATCCGCGACCTCGACCATCGCGACGACGGTCCGCCCTGCCGCGACGGCTGCTTCGGCGAAGCTCGTCGCTTCCGCACCGGAGCCGAGGATGACGATCCGCTGGCTCTCTAGCGCGTCATAGCGTTGCAGCAACGTCTGCGCTGCGGTGACACCCATGACGCCCGGCAGTTCCCAGCCCGGGAAGGCCAGCCCGATGTCCCGCCGCCCGGTGGCGAGGATCGCGGCATCGAAGGAAGCGTACCAACTGCTCTCGCCATCGCTGAGACCGACGACCGGCCCGGTCAGCCAACGGAGGCCGGGCTTGGGGGAGAACAGGCCCCAGGCGGAGACGCCAAGACGAACGTCAACTCCGGCTTCGAAGGCGTCCGCGATCCGTTCATCGGAAGCCGCGATCGCTTCCATCATTCGCGTCTTGTTGCGGGTCGCTCCGCTCATGCGCTGGCCGAAATGGAAAGGGACGTCGAGGCCCATCAGGGCGCTGTCGACGGGATGTTCATCGACCAATACGACTTCAACGCCGCGTCGAGCAGCTTCCAGCGCCGCAGCGAGGCCAGCCGGACCGGCGCCGACGACGAGAAGGCGCAAATGTTCCCGTACAGGCAACGGCTTGCCAGCCGTCGACCGTTCATCTACGCGAGACATTGCAGAAATCCCCTCTGCAAATATTGTTATTCTTGGATTTTATATTCGGACAAAAAAGTTACGTATTGAAAGTTGCCGTATCAGCGACTTCCAATGTGTCATCAGGCAGCGATTTAATTCGCCAATTCGCTGGCTGGCTTTGCGCCCGGCGTTTTGAATTGGTCGACTAATATTGGATCGGCCATACGGGTTCACTGTTCCAAATGCGACGGAAAATGTTTCAGAGGGGACTTTATGATCGGTCGGGACTTCGGTGCCGGACGCCGGCTACCGTTCCTGGGGAGACGTGGGTGAAGGGTCTCTCCGAGGTGCCTGGATTGATTCGGGTGAAACGGCCTTCAGGGTTGGAAAATTTCGCTTCAGCGCCAAATACACGAATCGAAATATTCACTAGTGATTTCGTATATTTATGGACGAGCTTGGTGATTCTGGTGTGGGCAACCTGCGTGCTTTACTTGCAGCGACAACAATTTCGGGCGTTATAAAACTTTGTAGCCCAGACGGCCTCTCAAGTTTCTTCTTGCTGAGAGGGCCGACCGATGGCCGCTGAGCCGAAGCCCCCGAACCGCCGAAAGCCGAAATCCGAGCATTTCGTCCAATTCCGCTCGAAATGGATCGAGGGGACGGCCACCGGCTACGGCATCTTCGTTTTGCCGGTGCTCACGGGGATCATCGCCATCATCGTGCTCAACCTAGCGGCGATCATGTGGTTGGGATGAACATCAGCCCGTCGTGTCGCGGCTTCCTCAATTTCTGCTGATGACGACTCCTGGCAGTCGGTGACGAAAAAACGGATAAGGTCGCCGGATGAAGATGGCATCCACCCAGATCGACCTTTTCGACGATGCGCCGGGTTATCGGCAGACGCCCCGACCATCTCCCAGGAAACGCCGGTCCGAAGTCCTGTTGCCATCCAGCGATGATGAGGAGCTTGCCCAAAGACTAGAGGAGACTGGACGCTTCAAGGTTCTGCGGAAGCTGGTACCCCGTCCGATCGTTGCCCGGGAGCAAAGCGCGTTCCCGAACGTCGCGGTGCTGGTGGATACAGAAACCACCGGGCTGTTTCATTCCCGGGACGAGATCATCGAAATCGGCGCAGTGAGCTTCACCTACAACGATGTGGGCATGATTGGGGACGTCATCGGGGTCTACAGCGGCTTGCGTCAGCCATCGGCGCCAATCCCAGCAGAGATTACCAGGCTGACCGGCATCACGGACGAGATGGTGTCTGGCCGCTACATCGATATCGCCGCGCTCGACGCTCTCGTTGAACCGGCCGACCTCGTCATTGCGCACAATGCCGCATTCGATCGCCCATTCTGCGAAGGGCTTTCGCCAACCTTTGCGTCGAAAGCCTGGGCATGCTCGGTCACCGAGATCAGGTGGGCCGACCTGGGCTTCGAAGGCAACAAGCTCGGGTACCTCGTCGGTCAGTCCGGACTATTCCATGAAGGGCATCGTGCAACCGATGACTGCCACGCTCTCCTGGAGGTGCTGGCACGGCCAGCGGGGCCTAATGGTACGCGCCCGTTCGCAGAGCTATTGCGATCGAGCGCGCAGAGCAGGGTCCGCATCTTCGCCGAGAACGCGCCCTTCGACATGAAGGACCAGCTCAAGACCCGCGGCTATCGCTGGTCGGATGGGAGCGACGGACGGCCCAGAGCTTGGTGGATCGAAATCGACGAGGAGCTCTATGACGAGGAGCTACGTTATCTGAGGTCCGACATCTATTGCTGGGAGGATGCCGAACCGCTGACCCAGCGGCTAACGGCGCTTGATCGATTTCGTGCCTGAATATTTGCGCTGGCTAAAATTACGCGTGACCCACGGGTTCAAAACAGACCGCGTCGGCCCGAGTTGCCGTGTTCGCCTGCGAAGACATGCTCGCGCACACTTTCTGGAAGCGGGAACGGAGGATCCTGGTTCTCGATGACGATGAACTGCGCGTCATTGGAGCGTTTGATAAGATAGTTGTAAAAGTGCACGTTCAGCCCTGCCGCGGCCACGGTGGCTTCGTCTGCGCTCAGTTCCTTGTGCTTGGACTTGAGCGGATCTCGGTAGCTGAGAAGCGGGCTGTCGAGGACGACGATGCCCGGATGTGGAAGTTTGCGAGTCCGGCAGACATCCATGACGCCGATCTTGAATGCGGCGTTCAGCAATGCCCTTACGCCCTTGCCGTTGGCGTTCCGCTGCTTCCCGTTCAGTAGGATATCATGGGTCTGCTCGTGAAATGTGATCCGAGGATCTCCCGGGTACTTCCATTCTTTGAAGATGCTCTGCACCGCAGCCGCGAGTTCATCGCCGACCACGGTGCCGACTCCGGTGATGACGCTTCCCCTGGCGACGCCCTTCGGCTTGAACCTCGACAGCTCCGCGTGACGAGCCCCTAGTCCGCTAATCCTCCGCTCGACGGACATCGCATCATGGAGCTTCTTGCGCGCCACATCGATCGCTTCGTACTGTTCGCGTGTTTTGACCGCGGCATTTCGCGCAGCCTCGATCAGCCCATCCTTGACTTCGATGTCACCGAAAAGGGAATCAATCCGCCTCCGCATCCCGATCGCTTCGGCCTTGAGCGACGCTATCGCCTTCGCCAATCCGGCGCTTTCGGCACGGACCTTCCTCAACTCAGCGGAAACGGCCTTCTGGGAAGTTTCCACGGCCTCGAAACCGTGCTCGACATGCTGATGTTCTGGATCGGCGCCGCACAGAACGCATGTACGTTTCGCACCTGCCATAAGGGCCGCGGCCCCTTCTTCCAACATTATCAATCTGCGGATATCGCTTGCAAAGCTGGTGGCCAGCAATTCGAAGCGCTCGATGGTTAATGCTGCCTCGTCCGCCCGTTCCGTCAGTTCCTCACGCTCGGAAACCAGCAGTCGGCGTTCCATGGAAAGCGAGTCGAGAGCCGAATGACCCTTCGCCAAGTTCGATCGGAAGGCTTCCAACGTCGCATCCAGCCGCTCGGCCTGCTGGTCGAGTTTCAAGGTCGTCAAATCCTCGACGCCCGGGTACATGGCTGCAAGTTCTGCCACAGCCGCGTTCAGCATCTCCTCAACGATTTCAATGCGGCCCGCGTTCGTCTGTCTCTGCTGCTTCGTATCGGGGACTTTCACCATCGACTTGTCGTCGACGCCTGTGAGGATGAACTTGAGGACGTTCTTATTGAACGTGTCACTACTTTGGCGGTCCACGACAATCGGGCTTTCTTCCGCGATCATCGGGGTCTCTTCGGTGAACAGGTAACTGGCGAAATGCCGGATCGTGAAGGTCGACTTGTCTCCGCTCTGGGTCCGGGCGATTTCCGTGTCGCCGACGCCGAGTTCTCCAAGGAGGAATGTCGAGAGGCTCTCCTTCTTAGTGGTGTGATTTTCGGCCAGAGTGCGGTCGCTTTTCCGCGCGAGCGCTTGGTCGAACTCGCCCTCGAAAAGATCGTATCCACCCTTTGACATCGAACGTGCGAGAGTGATCCGACCGGACTTCGGCAGATCCATTTCTAGCCAGCACCTGTCATATCCGACGGCTTCGGTCAGGCCCGGCAGGGCAGATCCGCCACCGAACATGTAGTCGAGCGCTTTGACCGCGTAGGATTTGCCTGCCTGCGAGCCACCCCAGACGACAGTCAATCCCGAAGCGAAGTCGAGGCCGACGCTCTGTCTATCCGGTCCGGTAAAAGCCAGGCGCCGCAGGATGAACCGAGATGGCGGCATATCAGGCGCCCGCCTGGGCAGTGCCATGCCCGAAACTTTCGGTCCATTCCCCGATGTGACCGACAACCATGGACTTGAAGCCAGCCTTCGACAGCTCCCGAACCTGCTCTGCGAGCCAGCTCGCGCAGGTCTTCAGATCTTCTGAATAGGAGGACTCCAGCAGTTCGACATACGAGGCGGCCTCCTCGGAAGCTCGCCAAGTGAAGCCCTCATCGTCGGCGACCTTCTCCAGGAGGTGGCATCTGCGCATGAGGTCGAGTCCTGCCTCCACAATGCCGCGTCGAACGAGCAGCTCGCCCCTCCGGCCGGAGACCGCAGCGTGAAGCGACATCGGTCCGCCGACGTCGGATGCGTGGACGACAACGTGGTCGTAAAGGACGACCTCGCTCAGATCGGCAGTGATCGGCCGAAGATGCTCGAGCACCACGACGGCACGGATCCCCGCTTCAAGCGGCGTATGATACAGGTCGGAAATGCTTACGCTCATGGGCTCCACCTGATCTTGCCGTCCGAAACAAGGTGATGACACGTACCCTGTTTCACGGGAGGCCTAGCCATTGTGCCCAGGATTCCCGCAGGTGCAGCCCCCGTATGTTTCATCACCGCGTCGATCCTTGCCAGGGGCGACGGGTGCTCCTCATTATAAACGTCGATCAGTAAATGGTAGATGTCGTTCTTGAATACGTCGACCGATCTCGCCGCCGTATTATCGCGGTGAAAATCACGGAAAGCGCATGCCTGATAGTAGCGCTGCCGCTGAATCCTGAGATGCTCCCCGAACCTGGGGTGCGCGAAAACGTCGTCCAGTGTCGCGAAATCCGACCCGGCCGACCCCGCGTACACATCCCGAAGCTGCGCAATATAAGTCAGCTCAGTGTCGCTGACTTCATCAGGCGTTTCGCCTTCGGGCGCTTCGCCGGGGGGTAGGCGCAACACCTGAACAAGAGCAGGAAGCGCGGCGGGATCCTTGGCCAGTTTCGGCGCGGTCAGGCACTCGACCGCTGAGAAGTCGTACGCCTCGATCAGCGCGCGGATGCCGGCCGTGAGTTCGACAGGATTCCGGCCGGTGATCCTCGTCCGGCAATTCTTGTCCCAGGTCTCCAGCAGTGTCTTCCTGATGAGGGAAGGATTCAGCAGCATTGTAGTCAGCGACCCCTCCATACCTCGCGGCGAAACGAAAACGTACCGTCGCGGGAGGGTTGCGTACGCCCCGGCATCATGATGGTGAAAGACCTTGCCCAGCTCCGTCATGGCCTCGCCAACCCGGAGTTTGGAGCCGCGTGTCTTCCGTTTACACTGGTAAAGGTCCCAGTCTCCCTCGTGGCGGGAGCGCGAGAGGAAACCTATGACGTCACGGCCCTTGTCATTGGCTCCGCCAATGCGCTCGACTTCGACGTAGTCTTTCGATTTTCGTTCGGCGAATATCTCGACGAATTCTTCGAGTTCGTCGTCCTCAAGTTCGACGATGCGCGTCGCCGGCTTCGTCACGGTCGCCCCTGAATCGTTTCATTCGCCCACGTATCGCATCGGCGCGCCATGCCGACAACACTTCGTGCCTGCGTAGACCCGCGAATTCAGATTTATCAGTTGCAATTTCTTTATCAGCCTTTCTGCCCCTTGATGAGAAAGCCTTCGAGCGCTCGAAATCTCGCAACTGTCTGCCCTCGTGACGGCAGAATGGGGTCGAAGCCGCCGAAAGACATGGCACTAATCGTGAAGCACGTGTGCCAGAACTCCACGTTCGAAGGTCCTTCGGATTTTAGCAATCACGCTCACCCGAAATGCACGGCCTAGCCGGCATAGGGTCCGGTAAGTCTCGGAGCCCCAGTGTTAATGAGCGAAGAAGCCTACCTCGCCAGCAGTGATTTTCCCGCTGGGCCCAAAACCTCAACGCTCGAAGAAACCTCGTCCGAGCCGGGGACGGATCAATCTGGGGGCTCACGCGAAAGCCGGCGAGGGCGCTCAGTTGACGAAAAGCGGGAGGGCTCTGACGAGAACCTGGGTGCAGGGGGCGATCGCGAGCTTCTGGAGAGCCTCAAGAAGGTTCGTGATCGCGCGCTCGCCGGTCGTCGCCGCGCCATTGCTGATGCGTTCGCCCTTGCTGATCAATGCAAGGTCTTCGCCCAGCACTTGCCGAAAGCGCATCTCATCGCGTTCATCAGGGCCGAGTGCCGCGTGTCTCGGACGGAGGCAAGTGCTTACCTGCTGCTGGCCGACTTCGCCGATCCGGAACGAGCCGATCTCCAGCAGAGTGCGATCGACGTCAGTGTCCTGTGCCGCCTGGCTAAGCAGCCGCCAGCGGTTCGGGACGAGGCGCTTACGATGTTGCGTTCGGGAAGGTCCATGTCGCTTGCGGATCTGCGATTGCTTCGGCGCGACGTGCTCGCGGCCGAAGCAGCGGTCTCCGGAAAGCCGGATCGTAGCGCCGTCCCAGACTTGAAGAGTGCCGTCAGGTTGAAGGCACGGGAGTTCGTGGACCGCTTCCTCGAAGGCCTGGGCGGATTGGCTAACGATTTTACCGATCTTTACAACGAGACAAGCCCTGAGGATCGCTCGCCCGAAACGGTTTCCAGGGTCGATGCGCTTGCCGAAAATGCTCGTCGGCTTGCAGCCCAGCTCCAGAGGCTCGTACCGGTCGATTTCCTGACTTCAGGCGACGAATGGCCCCAGCATTCGTGGAGCCGCGTACTTCGTACGCTGAATCTACTCGCAGATCGCAGGCTGTGTTCTATCGAAGGATTGTCTTGGCCGGACGTGGATCCGCTTTGGATCGACGAGAGCCGGCACGAGCCCTTGATGTGGGCACTCGGACAAGAGTTGCCGGAGTTGAGCCGTCATCGACGTCGGCTCGGCCAGGGCGTCGTCGCACTCGATCGCCATCCGAAGAGTTCCAGGTCCCGGCCTGCGAAGCCCTATCAGTACTCGGTGCTCGAGCTGTGTGCTGGCGCTGGAGGTCAGGCGATCGGTCTGCACGCCGCTGGATTCTGGCACGCCGGAATCTTTGAGAAAGCTCCCGAAGCTGTCGCAACCCTACGTGCCAATCGTCCCAAATGGCCGGTGTTCGAGGCGGATATCAATACGATCGATCTCAGTCGCTACCGGGGCGTGGATCTTGTTGCCGGCGGCCTGCCTTGCCAACCTTATTCGCAGGCAGGAGAGCGGCGCGGCGCAGGGGACGAACGGGATCTTTTCGATCGAGCTCTTCAGATCATCGAGCTAGTCCAGCCGAAGGCGATCCTGATTGAGAATGTGGTTGGCATCTCCCAGGTCACCCACGGAGCGCGCCGACTTCAAGTATACTCTGAGCTCGAGCGTATGGGTTACGACGCGGAGTGGAGGATCATCGAGGGTCCCGACTTCGGACTGGCTCAGAATCGTCGCCGCGCGATCCTTGTCGCGCTCCGTCGCGGCCTGATGCACCGCTTCCGTTGGCCACTCGCTCCGGAAATGGCGCCGACGTCGGTCGGCAGCCGGTTGAAGGATTTGATGGGAGCCCGCGGCTGGGTTCGATTGGATCAATGGGTCGCCGGAGCGGACGGCCTCGCGCCCACGCTGATCGGGGGAAGCGCGAAGAAGATGGGCATCGATTTGGCCCAACCAAATTCGCGGCAGGCCTGGTTCAATATCGGCGTAGATCCCAGAAAGCCTGCCAAGGAAGCGCCCGACCCGGACTTCGATGGAATCCCCTGTCTGACCCTTCCGATGCTCGCGCGGCTCCAGGACTTCCCAGACGATTGGGGCTTCTCCGGATCGCGTCAGGCGCAATTCAGGCAGATGGCCAACGCCTTTCCCCCGAGACTTTCCCGCGTCCTGGGGCTCGCAATCCAGCGTGCACTCTCAGGCGAAGAAATCGATGTGAGAACGGCAATCGAAGCGCCGCTTTTCAAACGGCTCGATCTGGCCGAATTCAATCGACATTTGCGCGAGGCGGCAGAATAGTGTCCGGATTAGCCCATTGCGTCGCTCGCCGAGGGCGGCAGGCTTTCGCGCTGTGCTGATCCAAGATTGGCTCAGGTTCTAGCCGCGTTCATTGTTGTCTCAGTTTTGCTGCGATCAAGCCAGCCATATGTGATGACAATCCGGGCTGCCAACCGATCACGCTGGGCCGAGCAAGAGGTGTGTTTCGGATTTCGATATACCTTCCATGATCCGGATGCCGGTGAGGAGCCGGTTGAACTCGGCCATGCTGGGGACGTCGATTTCCGCGATCAGGTCCCAAAGTCCGTTCGTGGTGTGAAGCGCGGCGAAACCCGGGTTCTTTCTCAAGCTCGCCACGACGCCTTTCACGTTCCGCCCCTCCAGTTCGATCATCATGATGCCGCGGATTCGGTTGGTCGCGTCGTGGTCTTTCAATCGAACGGTGAAGCCGGCGATAACTCCGTTCGCGATCAGTCGATCCATACGGGTTTGGACAGTGCCCCGCGCAACGCCCAGGAGCTTCGCCAACGTGGGGACCGTTGCTCGCGCGTTGATACGCAGCTCTGCGATCAGGCGATGGTCGAGATCATCCATAAGACTCTGCCGATTCCGTCAGTCTTTCTGACAGTATGGGCAATCCATCATCGATTGTGAGCTTGGGCAACGTTTCTGCTCTCCATGTGCTCGGATATGTTGCCGCCTGGCTGCACTCGCGGAGCGTCTGATGAAATCCCGACCGACTTGGAATCCCGGCCCTCGAGTTCGAGAGCTGTCCTGCTGTCTGGTCGGCTGGGGTAGCGAAACCGGCTCACCGGGCGAGGCCGAATTCGGAGAGCGAATGGCCGCAATGCTTCGCGGCATTCCGTACTTCCGAGATCATCCGGACCAGGTGCGGTTGGTGGATAGCCATGGCGATCCGATGAGGCGAAGCGTGGTGGCCATTGTCCGGGGAAAAGGGTCCCGTGCACTGGCCATGGCGGGGCACTACGACGTCGTCTCGGTCGAAAATTACCGGGAACTGGCTCCGCTGGCGTTCAAGCCCGACGAGTTGCTGGCGGCGTTGATTGCCGATCTGGAGAGCCGACCGCTCAACGCAGGTGAACGTCGCGCTCTGGAGGACTTCAGGAGCGGCGAGTTCCTGCCCGGTCGCGGGCTCCTCGATATGAAGAGCGGCATAGCTGTCGGGATCGCCGTTCTCGAAGCCTTCGCAGCCGATCCGGACCGGCTCGGCAATCTCATCCTCATCGCGACACCCGACGAGGAACGTGGCTCGCGGGGAATGCGTAGCCTACGCGATGCGCTTCCGACCATCGCGGCCGAATTCGGACTTGAGATCGAGGCAGGCATCAACCTAGATGCGACGAGCGATCAGGGAAATGGAACAGAGGGCCGCGCGATCTATCGCGGCACGATCGGTAAGGCCTTGCCCTTCGCGTTCGTCGTCGGCCATTCCTCCCATGCAAGCTATCCGTTCGAGGGTGTCAGCGCACAACTGATCGCGTCGGAGATCACGAAGGCCGTGGAGGCTAACCCTGTGCTGTCCGACAGGGCAGGGGGCGAGGTCTCCCCGCCGCCGATCTGCCTGGAGGCGAAGGACCTACGAGGAGGCTATGAGGTCACCACGCCCGAGCGGGTCTGGATCGCTTTCAACTGGCTCTCGCACAACTGGACGGCCCCTGAGCTTCTGAGTCTCTTCGAACAAACCGTCCGAACGGCCGCGGCTGGGGCCATCGAGCAGTTCAATCAGCGTGCGCACAGCTATTCGGCGATGCTGGGAATACCACAGGCGGCCCCGGTGGCAGCCGCGTCGCTTATCACGGTCGGAGAACTGATGAAGCGGGTCGAGCAGGTCGGCGGAGCCGATGCAGTTGCCCGGGTTAACGATGTAGAGCTCGAGTGGCGCGCCTCCGACGATCCTCTCGCTCAGACGCGTGCGATCGTCGGTGCCATGGTTACGGAAGCCAGCGTGACCGGTCCTGCCATCGTCTATGGCTTCAGCAGTCTCGTATATCCCTCGACCCACCTCTCCAGGACGGCAAACCCCTCCCGCTTTGCCGACGCGATCGAAAGCGCGCGGCTCGCGCATGAGAGCGTCGGTGGAGGAGCGCTAAAGTATCGTGAGTACTTCACCGGAATTTCGGACATGAGCTTTTTTGGACATCGCCCATCCGACGCCGATAGCGACACCGTTGCCGCCAATACCCCGGCCAGCGAGCTTGTCGACGCAGCGCGGGAAGATGTCCTGTCCTTCCCGGTTGTGAACATTGGCCCGTGGGGACGGGAATTTCATCAAAGGCTCGAGCGAGTGCACACTCCTTACGCTTTCGATGAATTGCCCCGGTTGCTGCGGGAGATCGTGAAGCGTTTCCTCGGATAGGTCTGCTGAAACCCAAGCGGGGGGAACCAATCGCTTAGAATAAGCTGCCCTGGGGAGGCGGTTCCTCGGGCGGACGTTTCGCTGGCGGGCTTTCGGCGGGGACGGGCTCCTCGGTGGCAGGATCGTCGTCGCCGACCTTTGCGTTGTTCATCCTGCTGTTGACGACCCATTCTCGAAGCTCGGGTGGAGGCTGGTCGAGGAGCTCCTTCCCGCCGGTGCCGTCGAGCCAGGCGTCGAAATCCCTGGGGTGCAGCATTGCGGGCATCCGATGATGGATGGCTGACATCCACTTATCGGCGTCCCGGGTAATAATTGTGCAGGAGACGATCTCCTCCCCGGTCTCCGGATCGGTCCATCGATCCCACAGCCCTGCGAACGCCAGCAATCCGCCATCCGCAGCGCTGATCAGGTGCGGGACCTTTTCGCCCTTCGTGCCCGTCCACTCATAGAACGCGCTTGCCGGGATGATGCAGCGCCGCTTGACGAAGGCCGAGCGAAACATCGCGCTGTCGCTCATTCGGTCGGAGCGAGCGTTATGGGTCGACCCGACCTCCGAAACGGTCTTCTTCCACCATGCCGGAACCAGGCCCCATCGGGCCTTCCGAAGTTCCCGCCCCGCCTCGGTCTTCACGATGATGTCGATTTCGGTGGTCGGCGCGATGTTGTAGCGGGCCTGAAGGTTCGGCCGATCCGCGGGCACGGTCAGTGGCTGGCTGAACGCGACGATCTCTTCCCAGGTGTAGGCTTGGCTGAAACGTCCGCACATCGGGTGCTGCCCCTATTGAATGGGAGAAATCTTGGCCTGCTCCTCGTTGGCCTTCGCGAGGAAGGCTTCGAGCTTGGCCAGCAACCCGGGCGTGAAGACCAAGTTCATGACCTGGCCGCCGGCCATCTCCAGGCTGATCATCGTTTCTCCCTGAGGATCGGTCATTATCGCCACCTGCCTCACGTCAACGACGTCGAGATCGATTTCAGGCAGCTCGCCAGGCTTCTTCGCCATCAATCCCGGTCCGTGGTCGGTCGCCATAATTCATCCGGTACGCGCTCCCCGGTCACTTGTTCCTCGGCTATGCGGTCGGCTTGAAGCTCGGCTTCGATACTCGCAACCTCGAGGAAATACGCGAGAGTACCGAAGCCGCGTGCATGTCCGCCTTCAACATAACGATGCGCTCGAGCAAACCATCTGCGCGACGGAGCGGGACGCTCGGAACAGAGCTCCGAACGGCATCCGTCATGGTGCCTCGTGATCCCTCACCTGTAGCTGAGCTTTTCCGATGACGCGACAAGCCGCATAGTGCCGACATGAAGGCCTTTGTCCTCACACGATATGGCGGACCTGAGACAGCACAGCTCTGCAATGTCCCCAAACCGGTTCCGGGGGGTGGCGACGTGCTCGTGCGCGTATGCTCGGCAGGTCTGAACCCCGTCGACTTCAAGACCCGCGAGGGCAAGCTGCGCGTCATCCAGGGCTACCCGCTACCGATCGTGCTCGGGAACGAGTTTGCGGGCATCGTCGAGGCATGTGGCGGGGCCGTCTCCCGCTTCGCTCCGGGCGATCGGGTTTTTGCGCGCGTTCCGAAGGACAGGATGGGAGCCTTCGCCGAATACGCTTGCGTGCCTGAACAGGTGGTCGCGGCCATGCCGGAAACCCTTGATTTCGATGCAGCCGCCGCCATTCCGCTGGCAGGGCTTACGGCTTTGCAGGCGCTGCGTGATGAGCTGCATCTGCGGCCGGGAAACCAGGTCTTCATCTCCGGAGGCGCCGGCGGGGTCGGCACCCTCGCGATCCAGATCGCCAAATGGCTCGGCGCTCAGGTCGTCACGACTGTATCGCCACGTGGCCGCGCCCTTGTCGAAGAGCTCGGTGCCGATACGATCATCGACTATACGGCCGAGCGGCTCGGAGATCGCATCCGAAATGTCGACGGTGTCTTCGATCTCGTTGGCGGCGAGACGCTCGACCAATCGTTCGCACTGGTGAAGCCCGGCGGCACGGTCGTTTCAATCACCGCCACGCCGGAACCCGAGACCGCTCGGAAGGACCTCGGGCGCGGCCTGATGCTGGCAGGGCTATTCTGGTTCGCCAGTCTTTCGCTGCGGATGAAGGCGCGAAAGCACGGCGCGCGCTACCGCTTCCTGTTCATGCATCCCAGCGGAGCCGAGCTTTCCGAGTTGGTCACTCTCGTCGATGCCGGCCGGCTTCGTCCAATCGTCGACCGGGTGTTCCCATTCGCGGAAATCGAGCAGGCGTTTGCCTATCTCGAAACCGGGCGGGCGAAGGGCAAGGTCATCGTGCAGATGCACAAGCCGACAGTCGGCTAGCGACCGCATGACGAACTGTACCGTCCGCTCACGACCCAACTCGGACATTGGCCGCGCGTTCGCTTTGCGGCCGAGGTTGGCCCTATGCGCACACTAAGAGAGTCTGCTTTCGGACAGGCTCGCTTGCAAGCCTACAGGAGTTGCGCCGACGGGACGTTTACGGCATGCGGGAACCCTGCGGGCGTGGGGGCACGATAAAGCCTCCCGATTGATGCGCCCACAGATCGGCGTAGAGCCCGCCGCGATTTAGCAATTCCGCATGGGAGCCTTGCTCAACAATGCGCCCGCCATCCATCACCACAAGCCGGTCCATGAGTTGCAGCGTGGACAGGCGATGCGCGATAGCGATGACGGTCTTCCCGCGCATGAGATCCGAGAGCGCATCCTGGATCGCGGCCTCGACCTGCGAGTCGAGGGATGACGTCGCCTCGTCGAGCAGGAGGATAGGGGCGTCCTTCAGGATCACCCGCGCAATGGCGATGCGTTGACGCTGTCCCCCGGAGAGTCTGACGCCGCGTTCGCCGACGAAGGCTTCGAAACCATAGCGCCCCTTGCTGTCCACCAGCTTGTCGATGAAGCCGTCGGCTTGCGCCTTCCGGGCGGCGTCACGCATCATCTGCTGATCGGCGTCGTGGCGGGCGTAGAGGATGTTCTCGCCGATGGAGCGGTGCAGGAGCGAGGAATCCTGAGCCACCAATGCGATCCGGGCGCGCAATGACTCTTCGGTGACTGCGGCGATGTCCTGACCGTCGATCAGGATTCGGCCCGATTGCGGTTCGTAGAAGCGCAGCAGCAGATTGACGAGCGTGGACTTGCCCGCGCCCGAGCGCCCGACCAGACCGATCTTTTCACCGGCGCCGACGGTCAGGGACAGCCCGTCCACCACGCGGTGCGGCTGCGTGTAGTGAAAATGCAGATCCTCGAACCGGATCTCACCATGGGGAGCCTCGAGCGGACGCGCGCCAGGCTTGTCGAGCTGGCTTAGCGGCTGCGCGATCGTCTTCATGCCTTCCTGCACGATGCCAATATTCTCGAAGATGCCGGCGATTTCGAACGCCACCCAATTTGACATGGCGATGATCTGGGTTGTCAGGAGAACGGCGGTCGTCAGCGTGCCCGCATCGACGCGTCCTAGCGAGAACAGCCAGACGCCGATACCGCCCGTCGCCGCCAGCAGGATCGCGTTGAGGCAGACCAGGCAGAACACATAGACGGTGTTGAGCCGCTGCTGGCGGGCGAAAGCGGCCTGGAAGCGTCGGAAGCCGTCGCGCATATAGGCGTCATCATCGGTCCGGCGCCCGAACAGCTTGACGGTCATCATGTTGGTGAAGGTGTCGACGATCTTGCCGGAGATGGCCGAGCGCGTCTCCGAGGTCTCGCGCGAACGGACCTGCACCTTCGGCAGCGTGTAGGCGAGGAGCGCGCCGTAAAACAGAAACCAGGCCATCATCGGCGCGGCGAGCCGAATGTCTTGCGTACCGAGAAGACCGATCGCGGTCGCGCCAAAAATGAGGATCTGCCAGACCGCGCGAACGAAGGAGACGATCGTATCCCGCAGGGGCCGGCCCGTCTGCATGACCCGGTTGGCCAAGCGCCCGGCGAAGTCGTCATGAAAGAAGGCAAGCGGCTGGCGCACGACGTGCCAGTAATTCTGCCAGTTAATCAGCGTCGTGAAAGAGACGGCGATCGCGTGGTTCACGAGCAGGCGAAACAGGATCGTGCCCAGCGGCCGCACCACGAGCACGATCGCCGCCAGGATCAGAAGCAGATGGCCGGCAGCGTCGAAAACGCGCTCGCGCGGCATCGACGACAGGACAGAGACGAGGCGCCCGATCAGATAAGGCACCACGGCGTCAACGACGGCAAGCGCAAAGCCGAGCATGAACAGCGCTGCGAACAGGCCCTTCGCCTGGCGGACGAAATGCCAATAGAACCTTCGTAGTCCGCTGGGAGGCTCGCCCGGGGGCGATGCTGTCGAATCAACGAGAGAATCGAAGAACCTGAACATCATTCCTTATGGTTGCTAGGGCGTCGGCGTGGCAACCTCGAATGGTCGAGGCCAGCTCTAGGCTATTCGGCCGCGTTTCGACCGAGCCGCCCAAATGAGCAGCATTCGCTGTTTCTGAGCGAATGCTGCTGAAGGGTCGATATCGGCCATTCGCGCAATGTCTGCTTACTGGAGAATGACGAGCGTCTGGATCTGGCGCGCATCGGCAGAAACTCATCCTGCCGCCGAACTTCCGCTCCCGACCCGTTGCGGAACCTGCGCCAAGACCTCACTCTTGAGTGCCGAATAAGCCGCCGCACCAACGGGCCAACACCATGATCGTTCATCAGAACGCCAAAGCGACGAGCATCATTCGGATGAATCTTGATGGCGAAAAGAGAGTGCTCATGGTCGATGCCGACCTCAAGCTGGATGGCGAGCACCCAAACTACAGCCCGAAGGAGTCTTCAGCCTCAAACAGGCTTGCCAATCATTTGTAGAGGGAAACCCCGAACTGGTGGACACCTACGCCATCCGAGCGTGGAACTGAGGCGCGAGAGCGAGCGTACGCTTCCTGCCTTTGCGCAACGTCGGCTGGCCATCGCCACGTCAGTGCCGTCAACCGCCCGACAAGCTGTCATAGAAAGCCTCATCATCAGCATCGGCCGCAAGAGCCCCCGCAACTTCATCGACGGGGACGATCCGGCTGCCGTGGTAATGCGGGAATGCCCGGACGATTTTCTCCTCCGTGAAGCAAACGCGCATCTGCCCTGTCGCGCCGAGCGAGGATCCGATGCGGTAACGGATTTCCCATTCCTGCAACCATGTCTCCATCGCGGGAGCTTCATCTGGAACCCGGCGGGGGGAACTTCGATCTCAACCTGGTGAGGCCCATGCTCGGCCACCCCGATCATCTCCACATGCCGCGCATCTTGGCTCGAACGTCGACCTTCGGGGCACCGCTCGGCGTCCGGCCGGTTTCCGTCCCTGAGGCGATCGGCCAGGCGATCCGCTCGAAATGACCGAGCAAGCCATTCGGGATGAACCTCGTGCGGTTGGCGTAAACGTGGCGGTCACCGGTTCCGGACTGGCCGGACGTGAAAAAGCGTTGCGGCACGATCAGGTGAAGGTCGTCCTTCGCCCGCGTCATCGCGACATAGAGCAGGCGCCGTTCCTCCTCGATCTCGTCCCTCGATCCAGTCCCAAGGTCAATGGGAAGGCAGCCGTCGACGGTGTTCATGACGAAGACCGACTTCCATTCCTGGCCTTTGGCGGAATGGATTGTCGACAGGATCAGGTAGTCTTCGTCGAGATGCGGTACCCCGGCCTGGTCGCTTGTCGCATCGGGGGGATCGAGCGTGAGCTCGGTTAGGAAGCGCTCCCGGGAAGGGTAGCCGCTGGCGATCTGCTCGAGCTGCACCAGGTCGGCCTGTCGCGTGGATGCGTCCTCGTGAATTCTTTCGAGATGCGGCTCGTACCAGCGCCGGGCGCGCTCAATCTCACCGGGCCAGCCAGCGCCGCCGGAGCGGATCTCGGCGACCGCAGCGAGAAACCCGGGCCAGTCGTCGCCGGCGCGCTGTGGGGCAGGGGCGTTCTCCAGCGCTTCGATCGGGGAGGCCGCCTGTGCGATGTGAGCGAGCACACGCTGCGCCGATGTCGGCCCCACTCCCGGGAGAAGTTGCATCACGCGGAAGCCGGCGACCTTGTCCCGCGGGTTCTCCACGAACCGGAGCATCGCCAGCAGATCCTTGATATGCGCACTATCGAGGAACTTCAGCCCGCCGAACTTCACGAACGGAATGTTGCGGCGGGTCAGCTCGATTTCGAGCGGACCGCTATGGTGCGACGCCCGGAACAGGATCGCCTGCTGCTTCAGCGTCGAGCCGCCTTCGCGGTTCTCGAGGACCTTATCGGCGATGAAACGGGCCTGATCGGCCTCGTCGCGAACATGCACGAGCTGGGGAGGCGACCCGTTGGCGCGGTCGGTCCAGAGGTTCTTGGTAAAACGTTCCGTGGCCAGATCGATCACCGCATTGGCGGCCGAGAGGATGGCCTCGGTCGAGCGGTAATTCTGGTCGAGGGTGACGACCTCCGCAGGGGGCGAGAATGCGGCGGGGAAGTCGAGGATGTTGCGGACCCTCGCGGCGCGGAACGAATAGATCGATTGCGCGTCGTCGCCGACCACCGTGAGACCGCGACCATCCGGCTTGAGCGCGAGCAGGATGGAGGACTGGAGGCGGTTGGTGTCCTGGTACTCGTCGACCATCACATGGTCGAAGCGCGCGCCGATATCCGCAGCGATGTCCGGGTCGGTCATCGCCTGCGCCCAGTAGAGCAGCAGGTCGTCGTAATCGAGGACGTTCTGGCTCTGCTTGGCCTCGACGTAGGCCGCGAAGAGGTCCTTCAGCTCCGCCGCCCAGGCGACGCACCAGGGATAGGACCGGCCGAGGACTTCCTCAATGGGCGCTTCCGCGTTTACGCAGCGCGAATAGATCGCAAGGCAGGTCCCCTTCGTCGGAAACCGTGACTCGGTCTTCGAGAAACCGAGCTCATGGCGAACCAGGTTCATCTGATCGGCAGAATCCTCCCGATCATGGATGGTGAAGGCAGGGTCGAGGCCGAGCTGATCGGCGCAATCCCGAAGGAGCCGGGCTCCAATGCCGTGGAAGGTGCCTGCCCAGGTGAGGGCATCGCTCAGCACCCCGGCACCGTCACCAAGAACCTTCCGCGCGATGCGCTCGACGCGCTTCGCCATCTCCGATGCCGCGCGGCGCGAGAAGGTCATCAGCAGAATGCGCCGCGGGTCGGCGCCGCTGACCAGCAGGTGCGCGACCCGATGCGCTAACGTGTTGGTCTTGCCCGATCCGGCGCCCGCAATGACCAGGAGCGGAGACGACACTATTGCGCCCACGCCATGAACGACGGCGCGCCGCTGCGCCGAATTGAGCGTGTCGAGATAGCTGATCGGGGCGACGGCGTTCATGAGGATCTGCTGGATGATGATTCGCCCGAACCTACCATGTCGAATGATAAGCGCGCGTCAGGATCGGCTGCGCTTGGCATCGCGGGCGGCTCCACGCCCCCGATACCAGGTTCCCCAATAGGCTCCGCGGCCGCGATCTCGATGATCGAAATCGAGCCCGCCCATAATCTCCCTGAAGCGCGCGGCCTGATCGGGATCGGAGAAGCAAAACACGCGATATCGCTTGCCGTCATACGCGACCTCATGGCCCCGTGGCGCGAGCGAGGATAGGGGTCCTGTCGATGGGACAATGCCGAGCCCATGGCCCGGCGGGATCTCGACTGCGCTGGTGAGGCCAGCGAAGGTCAACCTCCGAGGGCGGCAGCTCTCCCTTCCGTCTCATGTTTCGTCGACGACGCGAGGACGGCGCCGCCCCTCCGAAAAGCGACCGCGCAAGAAACCGCGCGACGAAGCTGCATCGGCGTCGGCAGCCATGACAGCAATATCCCGGAGAACCATCCGGATCGCCTCCCGGGAATCTCCGCTGGCTTCCTCCAGGACCGCATCGACCTCCTCATCGGAAACGGCAAACGGATCTGGTTCAGGCGGGCGGGAAGCCTCGACTGCTGCCATCGGTCATGTCCTCAATTGATGGAACATAAAGAGAACAAACAGAACGGCGAGTCAAGCACGCCTCGCCGACAGCGTCTCCTTCGTTGTGCGAAATCATTCCTGGGCAGAGCGGTTCGTTCGGCGCGTTTCTTGGGCTCTATCCCTTTAGATAGCGACGCATGCAATAGAGCAGCGTCGCTTGCTCTTCGTGCTCGCGAACGTCGATGACGCGCCCGAAGAGGATGCGGTGGGTTGCCTCGTCCACGGCATTGGTGAGCTCGCATTCGAAGCTGACCGAGGCGTTGGCCAAGACCGGGACGCCCGTCAGGCCCTCCCTCCATTCGCCAAGCGCGAACCTGTCCCGCACCGGATTTCTTCCGCCGAAAACGTTGGAGATGTCCTCCTGGCCTGGCAGTAACGTATTCACGCAAAAATGCCGCGCGTTCTCGAAGGCGTGGAAACACGAACTCGCACGATTGATACAGACGAGGAGCGTCGCTGGGGTGTCGCTGACGCTACAGACGGCTGAGGCCGTGAAGCCATAACGCTCGCCACCGGATCTGGCGGTGACGACGTTGACCGCCGAGCCGAGGCGCGACATGCCGTTGCGAAATGCGGCTTTGTCCACGATGTCGAAGCTGTGGTTCATCATCCCCATATCGGCCTCTCGACGAAGTCGGGACTGGCAGAACCGAAGCGGTCGCACGCCATCCCTTGCTCGCATTCGGTTACGGCCCCCCCCCCCGCCTGAAAGACTATTCCGACGGGATCGTCGCGGTCGTCCGGCGAGCGCGGGGACGCCATGTTGACTTTGTTGGCGGTCCCGATGGCGATCAGGCCGCCAACATGTCGGCGAACATCGCCTGTGCTAGGCCGCTCCGAGTTCCTCTCGAACGATCTTTGCTCCTGCGCCCAGAGCGCTCAGCTTGCCCCTCGCGACGCGGCGGGACAGGGGCGCCATTCCGCAGTTGGTGCAAGGATAGAGCTTATCGGCATCGACGAACTTGAGCGCCTTCCGAAGCGTGTCGGCGACCTGCGCGGGCGTCTCGATGGTGTCACTCGCGACGTCGATGGCCCCGACCATAACCTTCTTGCCCCGGAGGAGTTCGATCAGGTCCATCGGAACGTGGGAGTTCTGGCATTCGAGCGAGACGATATCGATGCTGGATTTCTGGAGCTTCGGGAACGTCTGCTCGTACTGCCTCCACTCCGAACCCAGGGTCTTCTTCCAGTCCGTATTGGCCTTGATGCCGTAGCCATAGCAGATGTGCACGGCGGTCTCGCATTTGAGGCCTTCAGCCGCCTTTTCCAGAGTGGCGATGCCCCAGTCGTTCACCTCGTCGAAGAAGACGTTAAACGAGGGCTCGTCGAATTGGATGATGTCGACGCCGGCAGCCTCCAGTTCCTTGGCTTCCTCATTGAGGATCTTAGCAAACTCCCAGGCCAACTTTTCGCGGCTCTTGTAATGGCTGTCGAAGAGCGTATCGATCATCGTCATCGGGCCGGGCAGGGCCCATTTGATCGGCTGCCTGGTCTGCTGGCGCAGAAACTTGGCGTCGTCGACGAAAACCGACTTCGGGCGAGACACAGCGCCGACAACCGTCGGCACGCTCGCGTCATACCGATTGCGAATTCTGACAGTCTCGCGCTTCTCGAAATCGACGCCGTCGAGGTTCTCGATGAACGTCGTGACGAAATGCTGGCGCGTCTGCTCGCCGTCGCTGACGATATCGATGCCGGACTGGGATTGAGCTTCCAGAGACAGGAGCAGAGCGTCACGCTTGCCCTCGGCCAATTCCTCGTCCTGAAGCTTCCAGGGCGACCAGAGCTTCTCGGGCTCCGCAAGCCAGGACGGTTTCGGCAAGCTGCCGGCGGTCGAGGTGGGCAACAGTGTCTTCATGATCGGCAGCCTTGTGTCTTCGGTTCGTCAGGAGGCGTAATTGGCAGACCACTGCTCGAGCATGGTCCTGTAGGGCGCGATGAATTTTTCCTCGGCGAACTTTCCCTGCTCCAGCGCCAGCCGGCTGCGCTCCTCGCGATCGTAGACGATCCGGGTCAGCGAATAATCCTCGTTCTTCAGGCTCGGCTGATAGCAGGTGCCTGCGGCAGCATTGGCGTTATAGATTTCGGGCCGATAAATCTTCTGGAACGTCTCCATCGTGCTGATGGTGCTGATGAGTTCCAGATTGGTGTAGTCGCGGAGGATGTCGCCCATGAAGTAGAAGGCGAACGGCGCGACGCTGTTCGGCGGCATGAAGAAGCGAACCTTCAGACCCATCTTTCTGAAATACTCATCCGTCGGCGAAAATGCGTTCTGAACATACTCGACGCCGAGGATGGGATGCTGATTGTCAGTGCGCTGATAGGTCTTGCTGCTTGAGGCGCTCAAGCAGATGACGGGCGGCTTGCTAAAGTGATCCCTGTAAGCCTTCGAGTTCAGGAAGAGCTTGAACAGATTGCCATGCAACTCGCCGAATTTCTCCGGCGTGCTGAAATCGGTCCGGTTCTTGTTGTGCTCCGGGAGAAGAACGCTGAAATCGTAATCCCGGACGTAGGACGAGAAGTTGTTTCCGACGATTCCTTCGGTCACCTCGCTCGTCTCGCGGTCGACGATGCTGGTTTTCAAAATCTCGATTAGCGGGAACGCACCGCTGGTGTCGCCCTCGCCGACGTTCATCTCGACGGAGATGATCTCAAGCTGGACGGAATAACGGTCCGCGTTCGGATTGTCCCAATGCGCCAGGCTGTTGAATCGGCTGTCGATCATCTTGAGCGCATTGCGCAGGTTCTCTCGCCGATTGTCGCCCCGGGCCAAGTTGGCGAAGTTGGTCGTGGCGCGCGTGCTCTCCGAGGGATGATAATCCTCGTCGAAGCGGATCGTTTTGATATTAAACGTGAAATCCTGGCTCGTCATGATCCGGCACCCCAACTTCCAAGACGATCCTTCGATGACTGCCTGCTTTTCCAGGATGGCCCCATTTTTCTTCGGGGCTACCTCCAGCGGCAGTCATCTGCCCGTCTTCAGGCAAAACATTTTGTCCTTTATAGCGGACGCAATCGTTGACAAAAAATGGTAATGTCTCATGAATGCATGAGTGATCGTCATTGGTTGCCGCAAGCGCCGGGAAGTGGGCAGGCATAGCGATGCTGGACAGGCAACATCTCTCGATCCTGCGTGAAGTCGACCGGATGGGCAGCCTGACGGCTGCGGCGGAGCGGCTGAACGTCACGCAATCCGCTCTCAGCCACACGGTGCGCAAGCTGGAGGAACGCTATGGCGTTGCCATGTGGGAGAAGGACGGCCGCAAGGTCCGCCTCACCGAGGCCGGCCGCTCCGTCGTGACGCTGGCGCAGCGCGTTCTGCCCCAGATCGAGAGGGCCGAGGAGGCGCTGTCGGACTATCGCGATGGCCAGCGCGGGTCCTTGAAGATCGGTATGGAGTGTCATCCCTGCCATCAATGGCTGATGGGCGTGACGAAGCCCTATCTCATGGCTTGGCCGAATGTGGACCTGGAACTGACGACATCATTCGCCTTCGGCGGTGTGGCAGCCCTGACGGGATATGAGATCGATATCCTGATCACGCCGGACCCGCTCGAGGCGCCGGGAATCCATTACCTACCGGTGTTCGATTATGAGCTGGTGCTCGCCGTCCCGGCCGGTCATCCACTGGCAGCCGAAGATCATGCGGAGCCTATACATCTGCTTGAAGAAACGCTCTTCACCTACCCGGTGCCGCCGGAGCGGCTCGACATTTTCACGCAGTTCCTGGTGCCCGCCAACAGCCGCCCGCGCCACCACCGGAATGTCGAGACCACGGAGATGATGCTTCAGCTCGTGGCGGCAGGTCGCGGGGTCAGCGCGATCCCGAACTGGCTGGTGCGCCAGCAGGAGGAGGCGCTCGGCGTTCGTCCCGTTCGTATCGGCGAGTCAGGTATTCAGAAAAGCATCCATCTGGGCTTGAGAACCGGCGACGAAACCATCGATTTCATCGCCGGGTTTCTGGGGACGTCGCGTCAGACATCGGCCTGACTCATGCCGACGAACGATCCGCGACCGCGCAGACGTCCCTCGTGTCACGACGCCTTGCGATCGCGCTGCGGCATCCCTTCCGGAATGACCGTGGCAACGATCGAGGCGTCGAGCGTCTCGTAATCGGCAAGCCCGATTGTCTGGTAGAGCTCCGCGCGGGTCTGCATCTGATCGACCATGGCGTGGGTCCCGCCGTCTCGCGCGATGGTCGTGTAGAGACGCTGCTGGGCCTTGTTGGCGGCGCGCAGCGAGGAGACCGGCCAGATTACCATGCGGTATCCCATGCTCTCGAATTCGTCGGCGGTGAAGAAGGGTGTGCGGCCGAACTCGGTCATGTTGGCGAGCAGCGGCACGCCGGGCATGCGCCGAGCGAACTCGCGGAACATCTCGGCAGTGGTCAACGCCTCCGGGAAGATCGCGTCGGCGCCGGCTTCCACATAGAGCTTCGCCCGCGCGACGGCGCCGTCCATGCCTTCGCTCGCAGCCGCATCGGTACGGGCGATCAGGTAGAGGTGGCGACGCGCCTTCGCTGAGGCAGCGACCTTGGCCGCCATGTCATGGGCATCGGCCAGCTTCTTGTCGTTGAGGTGCCCGCATTTCTTGGGCAGGAGCTGGTCCTCGATATGGACGGCGCCTGCGCCCGCCTCCTCGAACACGCGCACCATATGCATGACATTGAGCGCCTCGCCGTATCCGGTGTCGCCATCGACAAGCAGCGGCAGGCCGGAGGCTCGGGCGATCTGACGTATGAAGAAGGCGACCTCGTCGACGGTGATGATGCCGAGATCGGGGATGCCCATCGATGCCGTCATCGCTGCGCCGGACAGATAGAGGCCCTCGAAGCCCGCAGCCTTGGCCTGGAGGGCGGCCATGCCATTATGGGCGCCAGGCAGGCGGGCAATGCCGCCACGCTCGACCAGGGCGCGGAAGCGCTGGCCTGCGGGCTGGTCCGAGATTTCGGAACCGACGAGATAGGGCATCTGCAATCTCCTTACGCGGCCCGGGCCGGGGAGGCGGTGCGACCGCGCGCCTCCAGCGGCACGAAGGGCAGGTTTTCCGGGCCGACATAGTTGGCGGAAGGCCGGATGATCTTGTTGTCCTGCCGCTGCTCGATGATGTGCGCGGCCCAGCCCGAGGTGCGGGAGATCACGAAGAGTGGCGTGAACATTGCGGTCGGAACGCCGAGCAGGTGGTAGGAGACCGCGCTGAACCAGTCGAGATTGGCGAACATCTTCTTTGTCTCGGCCATGACCGCTTCGATCCGGTCGGCAATCTCGAACATTTTCATCGCGCCCGCTTGGCGCGAAAGCTGCCGCGCCACTTCCTTGATCACTGCATTGCGCGGATCGGCGAGGGTATAGACCGGATGGCCGAAGCCGATCACGACCTCCTTCGCCTCGACCCGGCGGCGGATATCCGCCTCGGCCTCGTCGGCATCGGCATAGCGCTTCTGGATGTCGAAGGCTGCCTCGTTGGCGCCGCCATGCTTGGGCCCGCGCAGCGCGCCGATCGCTCCGGTGATCGCCGAATAGATGTCGGAGCCGGTTCCTGCAATCGAGCGGGCGGTGAAGGTCGAGGCGTTGAACTCGTGCTCGGCATAGAGGACAAGCGAGGTATGCATCGCCCGCACATGCTCCGCGCTCGGGGGCTTGCCGTGCAGCAGGTGCAGGAAATGACCGCCGATGCTGTCGTCATCGGTCTCCACCTCGATCCGGCGACCATTCTGGGCGAAATGATGCCAGTAGAGCAGCATCGAACCGAGAGAGGCCATCAATCGGTCGGCGATGTCGCGCGCGCCGGGGTGGTTGTGATCGTGCGCCTCCGGGAGGACGCAGCCGAGCGCCGAGACGCCCGAGCGCATCACGTCCATCGGATGAGCCGCGGCCGGGATGGCTTCCAGAGTAGCCCGCACCGCCGCCGGTAGGCCGCGCAGGGAGCGGAGCTTGACCTTGTAGGCTGAAAGCTCGGCCGTCGTCGGCAGCGCTCCGTGAACGAGAAGATGGGCGATCTCCTCGAACTCACAGGTCTCGGCGACATCGAGGATATCGTAACCGCGATAGTGCAGGTCGTTGCCGGTCCGCCCGACGGTGCACAGGGCGGTGTTGCCGGCGACGACACCGGACAACGCCACGGACTTCTTCGGAGCCGGCTTGGCCGGTGCGATACTTTCCTGACTCATGATATCTTCCCTCGTCAGGCCACGACGGAAAGCCCGGAGCGGGCCTCGCCATGGCCGCCGTTCCAATCGAAGATGCCGGTGGTGCGCGCGCCGAGCAGACTGGGATCGACCGCGAAGTTCAGGCTCGCGAGATCGTCCGCCTTGAGCCGCTCCAGCCGCGCGACGGCGCCGAGGAAGCGCTCCTGCTCGGCGGCGGAGACGATGCCCTCGGCCAGCGTGCGGAACTTCTCGATGTACTGGGCGCGGGCGAAGGGGCGGGCGCCGAGCGGATGCGCATCGGCGATGGCGAGCTCGTCGGTGACGGCTGACCCGTCCTGAAGCGTGACGACGACGCGGCCGCCGAACGCCTTCTCTTTGGGATCATGGTTGTGATAGCGCCGCGTCCACTCCGGATCCTCGACCGTCGAGATCTTGTGCCAGAGCGCCACCGTCTCGGGGCGGTTGGCGCGCTCGGGCGTATAGGAGCGCTCGTGGTGCCAGCCGCCGTCCTCGAGCGCTACGGCGAAGATGTACATGATCGAGTGGTCGAGCGTCTCGCGGCTCGCCTTCGGGTCCATCTTCTGCGGGTCGCCCGCGCCGGTGCCGATGACGTAATGGGTGTGATGGCTGGTGTGGATGACGACGCTCTTCACCCGCGAGAGATCGACGATCTTCGGGCCCATGCGGCGGGCGAGGTCGATCAGCGCCTGGCTCTGGTACTCGGCCGAGTGCTCCTTGGTGTAGGTCTCCAGGATGGCACGCTTGGGCTCGCCCTTTTCCGGCAGCGGCACCTGGTACTCAGCCTTCGGGCCCGAGAGCAGCCAGGCGATGAAGCCGTCCTCGCCTTCCCAGGCCGGTGAGGGAGCGCCTTCGCCACGCATGACGCGGTCGACGGCCTCGACCGCCATCTTTCCCGCGAAGGCGGGGGCATAGGCCTTCCAGCTCGAAATCTCGCCCTTGCGCGACTGGCGCGTCGTGGTGGTGACGTGCAGCGCCTGCTGCACCGCCTGGTAGATCGTTTCGACCGGGAGGTTGAGGGCGGTACCGATGCCTGCTGCCGCCGCCGGGCCGAGATGGGCGATGTGGTCGATCTTGTGCTCGTGCAGGCAGATGCCCTTCACCAGGTCGACATGGATTTCATACGCCGCAGCGAGACCTCGAACCAACGCCGCGCCGTCGAGCCCGCAATGCTGGGCGACCGCGAGCACCGGCGGGATGTTGTCTCCGGGATGGGAGTAGTCGGCGGCGAGGAAGGTGTCGTGGAAATCGAGCTCGCGGACGGCGACGCCATTGGCCCAAGCCGCCCATTCCGGAGATACGCGGCGGTGCGCCGACAGGCCGAACACGGTCGCGCCGGGCTTGAAGGGGTGGGCGAGTGCCTGCGTCCGGGCGCTGGTGACCGGGCGGCGTATCAGCGAGGCCGCAGCGACCGCGGCATTGTCGATGATGCGGTTGCCGATCATTTCGACGACGGCGGGCTCGACCGGCACGGGATCGGCGGCCAGCTCGGCAAGCTTCCAGGCAAGCTGCGCCGGGCGCGGCAGATGCTCTGCGGATTTGTGGGTGCGGACGCTGTGCTGCTTCACGACAGAACTTCCTGGGGCGGTGTGGAGGTTGATGAAACCGGAATGCGGATGGGTCGGCCGTTTGCGGCCACGGCCACCATCTCGAACGCGCCACGCACCGCGAGGCGGCGTTCGCCGGAGATCAATGCCTCGGCGATGACCTCGATCGTCACGGTCATGGAGGACCGGCCGACCCGGGTAACCTCGGCACTGAGTTCGACGAGTTCACCGACCCTCACGGGTTCATGGAATTCGACCTTCTCCGAGGTCGCCATGACGACGGCGCAACGCGCCCGGCGTGTCGCGGCGACGAAGGCGGCCTTTCCCATCAGGCTCAGCACATGGCCGCCGAAAAGTGTGCCGTAATGGTTGGCCTGTTCCGGAAAAATCATTTCCACGAAGCGCGTCGGCGCTTCCTCGCCTCCGGTCTTCCGGGGTGCCGATATCGACATGCTGTCGTGCTCATCCGCTTGCAATCGTCAGTCGACTTCGCAATATCTGCGAAGGGGGTGACGCATAAAGGGCTGAAATTGCGGAGTTTTGCGAAGGTGGGGCGGCGAAGTTGCAAAGATTGCGAAGACGCCGTGGGTTGCGAGGGAAGGCCATGAAGAAGGCTTTCATGGGCGTTCGCATCAAGCGACTGCGCGAGGAGCGCCGCCTGACTCAAGCCGCGCTTGCCTCGGCGCTCGGCCTATCGCTGAGCTATCTCAATCAGCTCGAGAACAACCAGCGGCCACTGACGGTACCGGTCCTGCTCAGGCTGAATGCCGCCTTCGGCGTCGATGTGCAGCTCTTCTCCGAGGATGACGAAGCGCGGCTCATCGGGGATCTGCGGGAGGCGCTGACCGATCCGGGCATCGGCGAGCAGATTGCCACGGCGGAGTTGCGCGAACTCGCCTCCAACATGCCCGCCGTCGGGCGGGCACTCGTTACGCTTCATCGGCGCTATCGCAGCGCGCTCGAACAATCCGCCGCGTTGGCGTTGCGGATGGGTGACGACCGTCAATCCACGCTGACCACGACGGTCTCGACGCCGTTCGAGGAGGTGCGGGACTTCTTCTATGAGCGGCATAACCATATCGATTTGCTCGATCAGGCGGCCGAGGCGATCGCGCGGGAGCTCGGGGCCGATGGAGCGGACGCTGAGGCGCCGCTGGTCGAACGCCTGCAAGCGAAGCATGCGACTCGGGTCGCCCATCTGAAACTCAACGGCGAGGACGACGGCCAGCGCCATTTCGATCCGGCGGAGGGCGTGCTCCGGCTGTCCTCCCATCTGGAGAAAGGGCAGCGCGCCTTCCAGATTGCGACCCAACTTGCCTTCCTGGAGCACAGGGAAGCGATCGACGATCTCGTCGCGACCGGCCGCTTCGGCAGCGATGACTCCCGCCGCCTGGCCCGCATCGGACTCGCCAACTATTTCGCCGGGGCGCTGATGCTGCCCTATCGGACCGTCCTGAAGGCCGCGGAAGCGTGTCGATACGATATCGAGCTTCTCGGCCAACGATTTGGCGTTGGATTCGAGACCATCTGCCATCGGCTCTCGACCTTGCAGCGGCCGGGTGCCCAGGGCGTGCCGTTCTTCTTCATCCGTGTCGATCGAGCCGGGAACATCTCGAAACGGCAATCGGCCACGGATTTCCATTTCTCCCGGGTCGGCGGAACTTGCCCGCTCTGGAACGTCTATGACGCCTTCGCCCAACCTGGTCGCGTGCTGACGCAGGTGGCGCGGATGCCCGATGATCGTACCTATCTCTGGGTGGCGCGCTCGGTTTCCCGAGGCAGAGGAAGCTATCACCAGCCCCGGAAGACCTTTGCGGTTGCCCTGGGCTGCGACCTGCGCCACGCGGGCCGCCTAGTCTATTCCGATGGCCTCGACTTGACGAACGGCGATGCTGCGACGCCAATCGGCGCCGGATGCAGGATTTGCGAACGCCCGGCCTGTCCCCAGCGCGCGTTTCCTCCGGTCGGACGGCCGCTGCATGTGGACGAACAGAGAAGCGCGTTTGCGCCGTACGCGGTGAAATAAAGCCTGGGCAGGCGTGATCGGACCGGGGGGAGCGCGGTCGAGCGGGCTGACGGGCGGAGACGATGGGTTCGGGATGAAGGCGCTCGATGAGCGGAGCCGATGCGCGACGCTGGAAGAATGCGACGATGGTTACCGCCTGACGAGCCGCATCCCCCGCGATGCGACGCTTGGCTCGCGAATGCGCGCAAAGGAACTCCGTCGGATCATCGGGCGGATGATCCGCCACGCGAAACCGCTGTCTCTCGTCGCCAACGAACATGAGGTTTCCGCAGTGTTCGATGGGAGCGAGCCGGAAGCGAACATAAAGCGCTTGTTGAGCGACCTGAACCGACGTGTGGACGAGTTTCGAAGGGAACGTCTGCACCCGCGGGTGGTCGATGAACTCCTTGAAATCTCTTCCCGGGAACGCCGGCGTTGGATCAAGGATGGTAGGCTGCCGATCTCGGGAAGTGCATCATTTCGCCGAGGAAAGCAGGATATTCACTTTCCTCTCCATCCACCTGACAGGATCGCACGCCTGGCGCAGGCTCCCGACATCATCGCCGAATGGCGGGAACGGGACCGCGTCGGGACTCGCGACATCGATCTCCGCTCTTCACAGGTATCCGGCTAGGGGGCTTACGACCGATTGACACTTGCAAGGCCTTGGCCACTAAATATAGGGGTCGATGGTCTCTCGAATCGCAAGATCGAGAGCTAAGAGGGAAGCCGGTGCGATACCGGCGCTGCCCCCGCAACTGTAAGCGGCGAGTTCTGGGCCCAGCAAAGTCACTGAAGCCGAAAGGCTTTGGGAAGACGGGACCAGAGCGCTGACCCGCGAGCCAGGAGACCTGCCGCGACCTAGTGAACGTCCTCGGGCGGGGTGTCCCGGTGGTGCGCTTGGCAGGTCGCGGCCTTGTGGTGTCGCGCGCCTTCTCGACGCAACCGCTCTGGCCTTTGCCCCCAACATTTGGGGTTGATGCCATGTCTCTTTCTCTTGAAGCCGAGCGGCCGGTTGCCGTTCCTCCGGCTGCCGATCTCGCGGTCACCAAGGCATCCGGCAGTGAACCCGGTTACCAGGTCATTCGCCGCAACGGTGCGGTCACGCCGTTCGATCCATCGAAGATATCCGTCGCGCTGACCAAGGCGTTCCTGGCGGTCGAGGGGTCAAATGCTGCCGCCTCGCGTCGAATCCATGAAGCCGTCGCGGAAATGACCGAGCAGGTCGTGGCGGGACTGACCCGCCGGGCCGCGAACGGCCGCACCTTCCACATCGAGGACGTGCAGGATCAGGTCGAGCTCGCGCTGATGCGCGGCGAGCACCACAAGGTCGCCCGTGCCTATGTGCTTTATCGCGAGGAGCGGGCGCGGGAGCGCGCCAAGGCGGTCGCCGAGACGAAGCCTTCCGCCGTTGCGGTGCCGTCGCTGCATATGAAGGTTGCCGACGGAACGCTCGTTCCGCTCGACGCCGCGCGCCTCGACAAGGTGGTGCGCGAGGCCTGCGCCGATCTCGACGGTGTTTCGGCCGGGCCGATCCTGACCGAAACCCGCCGCAACCTCTATGACGGCATCTCCCTCGACGAACTGGCGCTGGCGCCGATCCTGGCGGCGCGGACGCTGATCGAGAGCGAGCCGAACTATGCCAAGGTCTCGGCCCGCCTGCTGCTCGACAAGCTCCGTCGCGAGGCGCTGAGCTTCGTCCACGGCCATGCCGAGCAGGCGTCGCAGGAAGAGATGGCCGCCGGCTATGGCGAGTATTTCTCGGCCTACCTCAAGACCGGCATCGAGAACGAGCTGATCGACCCCGAGCTCGGCCGCTTCGACATCGCCCGCATCTCGGCGGCGCTGAAGCCGGAGCGCGATCTGCAATTCGACTATCTCGGCTTCCAGACGCTCTACGACCGCTATTTCCTGCATGTTCGCGGCAATCGTTTCGAGTTGCCGCAGGCCTTCTTCATGCGCGTCGCCATGGGGCTGGCGCTGCGAGAGATCGACCGGGAGGCGCGGGCGATCGAGTTCTACGACCTGCTGTCGTCCTTCGACTTCATGGCCTCGACGCCGACCCTGTTCAATTCGGGAACGCTGCGGCCGCAGCTCTCTTCCTGCTTCCTGACCACGGTCGCCGACGATCTCGACGGCATCTTCAAGGCGGTGAAGGACAATGCGCTGCTGGCCAAATATTCCGGCGGCCTCGGAAATGACTGGACGCCGGTGCGGGGCCTTGGCGCTCACATCAAGGGCACGAACGGCGAGAGCCAGGGCGTCGTGCCGTTCCTGAAGGTCGCCAACGACACGGCCATCGCGGTCAACCAGGGCGGCAAGCGCAAGGGCGCGGTCTGCGCCTATCTCGAGACCTGGCATGTCGATATCGAGGAGTTCCTCGATCTCCGGAAGAACACCGGCGACGACCGCCGCCGCACCCATGACATGAACACGGCGAACTGGATTCCCGACCTGTTCATGCAGCGCGTCGAGGCCGGCGCCGACTGGACGCTGTTCTCGCCGGACGAGGTGCCGGACCTGCACGACCTCTATGGCAAGCCATTCAAGACGGCCTACGAGGCTTATGAGGCGAAGGTAGCCGCTGGCCAGATCAAGGTCTTCAAACGGGTGAAGGCGCTCGACCTCTGGCGGCGCATGCTGACCATGCTGTTCGAAACCGGCCATCCCTGGATCACCTTCAAGGACGCCTGCAATCTGCGCTCGCCGCAGCAGCATGCCGGCGTGGTGCATTCCTCGAACCTCTGCACTGAGATCACGCTCAACACCTCGGCCGACGAGGTCGCGGTCTGCAATCTCGGCTCGGTGAACCTCGCCGCGCATGTCACTGCGGAGGGGCTGGATCAGGCGCGGCTGGCCCGCACCGTGAAGACTGCGATGCGGATGCTCGACAACGTCGTCGACATCAATTTCTACACGATCCCCGAGGCACGCCGCTCGAACCTGCGCCATCGCCCGGTGGGCTTGGGGCTGATGGGTTTCCAGGACGCGCTCCAGACACTGCGTCTGCCGGCGGCCTCGGAAGGCGCCGTCGCCTTCGCCGATACGTCGATGGAGGTGATCAGCTTCCATGCGATCTCGGCCTCGGTCGATCTCGCCGCCGAGCGCGGGCGCTATCCGAGCTTCGAGGGTTCGCTCTGGTCGAAGGGTATCCTGCCGATCGACTCGCTCGACATCCTCTCGGAGGCCCGCGACGGCGATGTCGAGCTGGATCGCTCCTCGACACTGGACTGGGAGAGCCTGCGCGAGCGGGTGAAGACCACCGGCATGCGCAACTCGAACACGATGGCGATCGCGCCGACTGCGACGATCTCCAACATCGTCGGCGTCTCCCAGTCGATCGAGCCGTCCTACAGCCAGCTCTACGTCAAGGCGAACATGTCGGGCGACTTCACGGTGGTGAATGCCGGGCTCGTCCACGACCTGAAGGCGAGGGGGCTTTGGGACGAGGTGATGGTCTCTGACCTCAAATACTATGACGGCAAGGTCAGCGGGATCGACCGCGTCCCGGCCGATCTCAAGGCGCTCTACGCCACCTCCTTCGAGATCCCGACGGAATGGCTGATCAAGGCCGCCGCCCGCCGGCAGAAATGGATCGACCAGGGCCAGTCGCTGAACCTCTACATGGCGCAGCCCTCCGGCCGGAAGCTCGACGAGGCCTACCGCCTGGCATGGCGGCTGGGCCTGAAGACGACCTATTACCTGCGCGCGCTGTCGGCGACCCATGTCGAGAAGTCGACGCTGAAGGGCACCGACGGCAAGCTCAACGCCGTCTCGGCCACCGTGCCGGTCCCGGCCAAGGCGGCAGCGCCGATCATCGTCGATATCCCGCTGGAGAACGGCATGGCGGTCCCCAACGCCTGTTCGATCGATGATCCCACCTGCGAAGCCTGCCAGTAGCGGCTGCTTCGGCTCGAACTCTTCGCGATGACAGCGCCCCGGGTGGCCCCCGGGCGCCCGCGCCCTCAGATCAAGAACGGAATATCCTCATGCTCGACTGGTCCGACACCACGCCGGCGCCCCCGGCCAACCCCGCCATCCTGACCAACCCGGCACCCGCCGCCGACGCCACCGGCCTCGGCGAGATCGACCGCAAGGGCGGCCGCGTCAGCGTCGACGAGAAGCGGATGATCAACTGCCGTGCAGATGTGAACCAGCTTCTGCCGCTCAAGTACAAATGGGCCTGGGAGAAATACCTCTCCGGCTGCAACAACCACTGGATGCCTACCGAGGTCTCGATGCAGGCCGATATCGCGCTGTGGAAGTCGAAGGATGGCCTCAGCGAGGACGAGCGGCGCATGCTCAAGCGCAATCTCGGCTTCTTCGCGGCGTCCGAGAGCCTCGTCGCCAACAACATCGTGCTGGCGATCTACCGCCACCTCACCAACCCCGAATGCCGGCAGTATCTGCTGCGCCAGGCCTTCGAGGAGGCGATCCACACGCACACCTTCCAGTACATCGTCGAGAGCCTCGGGCTCGACGAGGGCGAGCTGTTCAACATGTATCGCGAGGTGCCCTCGATCACCGACAAGGCCGCCTGGGCGCTGAAGCATACGCAGAACATCGAGGACCCGGACTTCAAAACGGGAACGCCGGAAAACGACCAGGCGCTGCTGCGCGACCTGATCACCTTCTACGTGATCTTCGAGGGCATGTGGTTCTACACCGGCTTCGCGCAGATCCTGTCGCTCGGCCGGCGCAACAAGATGGTCGGCATCGCCGAGCAGTACCAGTACATCCTGCGCGACGAGTCGATCCATCTGAACTTCGGCATCGATGTGATCAACCAGATCAAGATCGAGAACCCGCATCTCTGGACCAAGGCCTTCCAGGACGAGGTCCGCGGCATGATCCACGATGCGGCCGAGCTGGAGGCGGCTTACGGCCGCGACACCATGCCGAGGGGCTTCCTCGGCCTGAACGCGGCACTCTGCGAGCAGTACATGCACTTCATCGCCAACCGCCGCTGCGGCCAGCTCGGGCTAACTCCCGTCTTCGCCGAAACCGAGAACCCGTTCCCCTGGATGAGCGAAGCGATGGACCTGAAGAAGGAGAAGAACTTCTTCGAGACCCGCGTTATCGAGTACCAGAATGGCGGCGCGCTGAACTGGGAGTGATCGTGGCTTCTGCCATGTCGTGAGCCCGCCCGGCCTTATGAACCGGGCCGGCCATCACACTTCGGCACAACTCCTGTCCCACGCCCGTTCGATTTTCATCGATAGGCGGCACTGAAGCGCCTCTGCCGTAGACCTTTCCTTGTCGCAGCAGTGGCGCTTTGTCGCTTTGCGTCCGACTGGTCGGGCGCTATGGATAGCGCACTGGAGGATCTGAGTGTCGAATTCCGTCGCATCGCGGGGTAGGTCATGGATCGCGGTTTTCGCGGCCTATCTGCTCGTGATTCAGGCGGTTTTCACAGGGCTGGCCGCGGGCGCTTATGCCAATGCGGTCACATTCGATCGCAGTCTCGCCCTGACGCATTGCGCGCCGAGCGGCGACGCTGTTCCTGGCGGTGATCACGACAAGTCGCAAGCCCATGCCGGGATGAGCTGTTGCACGGCCGCGTGCCAAGCATTGGCCTCTGGTGATCCAACCCAGCCAGAATTTGAGCTCCTGACGCAGCGGCCATCCGATCTCGTTGCGTTTATCCAACGGCTCGATCAACCCGTTGGCTATCTCTCAGACTATTCCCCGGGAAGTCCGCGCGCACCGCCAGCCCTGGCCTGAGCCGCCGTCTCGGACGAGTGTCCGCGACGGCTGTCTTCAGCCTGCCCGCGGTCGTCAGCAAGGTCATGGACCTGATCCGACGCCGTAGGGGCGCGGATCCTCACCATGAATCGCAGAGAAGTAACATCCGGCTTGGCGATAGCCGGACTCGCAGCAGTTGTTGATGCGAAGGCGCAAAGTCCGGCGCAGCCCGACGCCCCCAGCTTCGCGATGCTGGTCCACCCGAAGATAATCATGATCGATCTGGTCGGTCCGCTCAGCGTCTTCAATCTGACCGGCGGCAAGATCCATCTGGTCGGCAAGGACCGGACGCCGGTTCAGACCGAACTTGGCATTCCGGTGACGCCGACGACGACCTTCGCGGAATGTCCTCGCGACGTCGACGTCCTCTTTGTGCCCGGCGGGCTCGACGGCACGATCGCCATGCTCGACGACGGCGAGACGATTGCCTTCCTGCGCGAGATCGGAGGCAAGGCGCGCTACGTCACGGGCGTCTGTACCGGCACGCTGCTGCTCGGCGCCGCCGGCCTCCTTCAAGGCCGGAAGGCGACCGGGCACTGGTACATCCGCGACCTGCTACCGCTCTTCGGGGCGCTCCGCTCTGACGAGCGCGTGGTGACCGACGGCAACGTCGTCACCGGCGGCGGCGCCACCGCGGGGCTCGACTTCGGTTTTACGCTTGGAGCCCAGCTCCTCGGCGAAGAATGGGCGCGTCGAGCCCAGCTCGTCCTCGAATACGATCCGCAGCCGCCCTTTGACAGCGGATCGCCGGCCAAGGCCGGACCGGCACTGACGGATGACGTTCTACACCGCCGCGCTCGTGCTCTCGCCGCCGCGCGCGAAGCGGCCGAGCGCGCCGCCGCCAGGCTGAAGGGCTGACGGCATGAGACGTTGTTCGCTCCGTTCCACTTCCGGCTTTTCACCATTCGGCGGGCTGCGAGCCTGTCGCAAACCGGCCGTCACGATGGCCTTCGTCAACCGAGGACAAACACTATGAAATATCTTCTCGCCTTCGCCGGCTTGCTCGTCGCCGGACCCGCTCTCGCCCATATCACGCTCGAAACGGGTTCGGCTCCGGTCGGCTCGACCTACAAGGCGGTGCTGCGCGTACCCCACGGCTGCAAGGGAGCCGCGACGACGAAGGTTCGTGTCCAGATCCCCGAAGGCGTCATTGCGGTGAAGCCCATGCCGAAGCCTGGCTGGACCCTCGAAACCGTCAAGGGCAAGTACGACAAGTCCTACGACTACTACGGTACGCCGACCTCGGAGGGCGTGAAGGAGGTGGTCTGGAGCGGCGGCAAACTGCTCGACGAGCACTATGACGAGTTCGTCCTGCGGGGCTATCTCACCAAGGATCTCAAGGCCGATACCACGCTCTATGTGCCGGTCGTGCAGGAGTGCGAAGGCGGCGCGGTCGAACGCTGGATCGAGATTCCCGCCGCCGGGAAGGTCGCCGACGACTACAAGTTCCCCGCTCCCGGCGTGAAACTCACCCCCGCCAAGTGATCTGACGGCGGCGGGGCGCGTGCTGCGCTCCGCCGCGAGGACAAGCAATGCCCGCCTTCTTGCGCCGATACACCCTGGTGCTGCTCGCCCTGCTGGCCTGCCTCGGCATGCCCGCCTTGGCGCTAGCGCATGCGGCATTGAACAGCTCGGTGCCGGCCGATGGAAGTGTATTGGCGGCAGCGCCCGCGCCGATCGAGCTCGTGTTCAGCGAGCCGGTTTCTCCGCTGGCGCTACGGCTGATCGGGCCGAACGGCGCAAGCAGATCGCTCGATCGCTTCGAGCTGAAGGGAAGCACGGTCGTGATCGCCGTGCCGGCCGGGCTGACGACCGGCACCTACGCGCTGAGCTGGCGCGTTGTCTCGGAGGACGGACACCCCGTCGGCGGGACAGTGGTGTTCTCGATCGGCGCGCCAAGCAAAACGGCGCCCGAAACCGTGGAGCAGGTCGACACGAGCGTCCGGCTCACGGTCTGGCTCAGCCGGCTGGGATTGTATCTCGGATTATTCCTTGGCTGCGGCGCCGCTGCGAGCCGGGCCTGGGTCGGTCCACTGACCGGCGCAGGCCGACGCTTCGCTACCGTCATGACCTTGCTCGGCTTCGTCTGCCTGCCCGTCGCTCTGGGCGCGCAGGGGCTCGACGCGATGGGAGCGCAACTCGGCGCTGTCTTCCAACCGGCGGTCTGGAAGGCCGCGATGGCGACGAGCTATCTTTGGACGATCATCGGCGCGGCCTTGGCTCTGACCGTCTCTCTCATCGGAATTCGGATGCTTGAAGCCGCAGCAAGTGTGGCAGGGCCTCTCAGCGTCTTGCTAGCGGGAATTGCCCTCGCGAGCAGCGGCCATGCCAGCGCCGCTCATCCGCAATGGCTGATGCGCCCGGCTGTGTTGTTGCACGCGAGCGCGATCGCGCTTTGGGTCGGCGCTCTGCTGCCTCTGGCTCTGGCCCTCCCTACCGACAGGGGCCGAAACGCTCTGCTTCGTTTCTCGTCCGGCATCGCCGTCATCGTCGCCGTGCTGCTGCTCAGCGGCGTGGTCCTGGCCGTCGTGCAGGTCGAGACGCCGGCTGCGCTCCTCTCCACGGCCTATGGTCGCGTGCTCCTCGCCAAACTGGGCCTCGTCGCGATTGCCTTCCTGTTCGCTGCGATCAACCGCTGGCGGCTGACGCGGCGGGTCGAAGCAGGCGACAAACCCGCGGCCGGGATCATGGCGCGTGTCGTGGCCGTCGAGCTGACGGCGCTCGTCGCGGTCTTCGGCATTGCCGCGCTCTGGCGCTTCACGCCGCCGCCCCGCGCCATCATGGCGGCGCAATCGCAGCCGGCCTCCCTTCATATCCATACCTTGCAGGCGATGGCCGACGTCACCGTCTCGCCCGGCCGGGCAGGGCCAGTCTCCGTCGAGATCGTGCTGATGAACGGCGAGTTCGGCCCGCTGCCAGCGAAGGAGCTCAGCCTCAGCTTCAGCAATCCGGCAGCAGGCATCGAGTCGATCGAACGGCAAGCCAAGCTCGGCCCGGACGGGATCTGGCGCGTGGAGGACCTGACCTTGCCGGTTTCAGGGCGCTGGGAGGTCGAGCTCGCGATCCTGATCTCCGATTTCGAGATGCGGCGGATCAAGGACGTCGTCGTGATCCGCCCCTGAGCCTTGCCACTGCGAAAGAGTAGGAAACCATGAATAAACTCGCATCATTCGCGTTCAGCACCTTCGCCCTCGTCGCCTCGGCGGTCTCGGCGCTCGCCGCTCCGACCGAGATCTCCGATGCGCTCGGCCGCAAGGTCACGGTCGACCTTCCGGTCAAGCGCGTCGTCGTGAACTTCAATTTCGAGGAGTTCACCGCCGTTGGCGGCGTCGAGGCCTGGCAGAAGGTTGTCGGTATCTCGCGCGCGCCCTGGGAAGGCTGGCGGCCTCTGATCTTCAACCGCTACAAGGCTGTGATCCCCAATCTCGCGGCGATGCCGGATATCGGCTTCACCGAGGACAACAGCCTTAGCGCCGAGAAGATCATCGGGCTCAAGCCCGACGTGCTGCTGATGTCCGATTGGGGCTACAAGGCCGCCAGGACCCAGATGGAGCAGATCGAGGGCGCCGGCATTCCCGTCGTGGTGATCGACTACAATGCCCAGCTCCTGGAGCGGCATGTCGCATCGACGCGCGCGCTCGGCAAGATCACGGGACAGGAAGCGCGGGCGGAGGAACTGGCCACGCTCTACAAGACCCGTTTCGAGGACATTCTGGCCCGCGTCGCCAAGGCCAAGGCCGCCGGCGCCCCGACCAAGAAGGTCTATGTCGAGCTCGGCCAGGCCGGGGCCGACACGATCGGCAACACCTACAACAACACGATGTGGGGGGCGGTCATCACCCAGCTCGGCGCGGAAAACCTCGCGACCGGCCGGATCCCGGGGCCGTGGGGTCCCCTCAACGCCGAAGCCGTCATCGCCGCCAACCCGGACGTCATCCTGTTCGCCTCCTCGTCCTGGGTCGGCAAGCCGAAGGCGGTGCGCACCGGCTACGATGTCACGCCGGAAGAGACGCGCGCGAGCTTGAAGCCCTATGCCGAGCGTCCAGGCTGGGCCGATCTCAAGGCGGTGAAAGCGGGCGAGATTAGCGCCGTCGAGCACGGGCTCGGCCGCACGCTCTTCGACTTCACGGCCATCGAATACATCGCCAAGCGGCTCTATCCCGAGCAGTTCGCCGATGTCGATCCGGTCGCCGATCTCAAGGCCTATCACGAGAAGTATCTGCCGGTGGCCTTCAGCGGCACCTGGATGCTGCCGCTGAAGCCGTAATCCACGCTCTGGGCCGGGACTGATCCCAGCCCGCATTCTTCTCCGACCGGACCATTCCATGACGCGCAATCCGTTTCGGCCGACACGCCGCGCTGCCCTGGCCATGCCATTCGTTCTGGGTATGGCTGCGCAGGCGCGCGCCGCCATCACCATTACCGACGTGCTCGGCAGGCAGGTCTCCTTGCCGAAGCCGGCGGAGCGCGTCGTGCTCGCCTTCTATCTCGAAGAGTTCACCGCGATCGGAGGAGCTATCGGTTGGGATCGGGTTGTCGGCTTTCGCAAGCACCAATGGGCGGTCAACCGCGCCAAGACCTATGAGCGCTTCGTCCAGGCGATCCCGCGGCTCGACACGCTGCCGGATGTCGGACTGGGCGAGAACGAAGTTCTAGTGCCGGAGCGCGTGCTGGAGCTGAGGCCGGATCTCGTCGTCGTCCCGCCCTGGGCGATCCAGGGCTCCGGCGCCGTGACGGCGGCAATCGAGGCCGCCGGCATCCCGATCATCGTTGCCGACTACAACGCACAGACCGTCGACAAGCACGTCGCCAGCACGCTCGCCATCGGTCAGGCGATCGGCGCCAAGGGACGAGCCCGGGAGCTCGCCGATCTCTATCGCGACCGCATCGCCGATATCGGACGGCGCGCGCAGGCGCATCGCGGCCTGAAGCCCAAGGTCTATATCGAGATCGGTTGGCTCGGCCCCAACGAGTTCGGCTCGACCTACAAGAACACCATGTGGGGCCGGATGCTCGATTCGATCGGCGCCGATAACATCGCCAACGAGGCGGTCGCCCAGGCGGCGGGCTTCGTTCCGATCGCGCCCGAAAAGGTGCTGGCCGCCCGGCCCGAGCACATCTTCATCACCGGCTCGTCCTGGGCGAACCGGCCGCATGCGGTGCGCCTCGGCTACGACGTCGATCTCGACACGGCTCGCCAGACGCTGCGGCCGTATCTCTCGCGCCCGGGCTGGAGCGAACTGCCGGCGGTCAAGGCGGGAAATGTCTGCACCGTCGAGCATTCGCTGATCCGCTCGCTCACGGACTGGATCTCGTTGCAATACATCGCCAAGCAGCTCTATCCCGAGCAGTTCGCCGATATCGACCCGGTCAATTCGCTCAAGGAGTTCCACGAGCGCTACTTGCCCGTCGGGTTCACCGGGACCTGGATGGCGAAGCTGTGAACGCTACCGGGAACCAGGGCGCAGGAGCGGCCAGCGTCGAGGCGCTCTATGCTCGCCTCGCCTTGCGGCGACGCGTGGTGCTGCTGTCTGGCCTCGCAGCCATCGCCATCAGCCTTGTGCTCGATGTTGCGACGGGGCCGGCGCTGCTTCCTATCGGCGCCGTAGCCAAATCCGTCTTCGGGCTGGCGCAGGACCGGACGATCGATGCGATCGTCTGGGCGATCCGCCTGCCGATCGCCTTCGTCGCACTGGCGGTCGGGGCTGCGCTCGGCCTCTCCGGCGGCATCATGCAGACCATCCTCAACAACCCGCTGGCGTCGAGCTATACGCTGGGCGTCTCGGCTGGGGCGGGCTTCGGCGCCGCACTGGTCATCGTGCTCGGCGTCGCCATTCCGCTGCCGGAGGCCTGGGCGATCCCGACCATGGCATTCCTCTTCGCAGCGCTCGCCTGCGGCGGTGTCTATGCCATCGGCAGCCTGCGCGGATCCTCCCCGGAGATGCTGGTTCTCGGGGGCATCGCGCTGCTCTTCCTGTTCCAGGCGCTGCTCGCATTGCTGCAATTCGTTGCATCGCCCGAAGCGCTCCAGCAGATCGTGTTCTGGCTGTTCGGCTCCCTCCAGAAGGCAAGCTGGTCGAAGCTCTGGATCATCGTCGCCGTGCTCGCAGTGGCGCTGCCGCTGCTGCTCCTCGATGCCTGGCGATTGACGGCGTTGAAGCTCGGCGACGAGCGGGCGCGCGGGCTTGGCGTCGATGTTTCCCGCCTGCGGATACGGTCTTTCGCCATCATCTCGGCCTTGACCGGCGTCGCCGTCGCCTTCGTCGGCACGATCGGCTTCGTCGGGCTCGTCGCGCCGCATATCGCGCGCATGCTGGTCGGCGAGGACCAGCGCGGCCTGCTGCCGGCCTCGGCGCTGTTCGGGGCGCTCTTGCTGTCGCTCTCCTCCATCGCGAGCAAGACGGTGCTGCCCGGCGCGATCGTGCCGATCGGGATCGTCACCTCCCTGATCGGCGTGCCCTTCTTCGTCTGGCTCGTCATCCGCAGCCGGAGGGCGTTCTGGTGAAAGTCCGGATCGAAAGCCTATCCGTCCGCTACGGTGCGACGACGGCGCTGGCGGGCCTCGACCTCACGGCCGAACCCGCCGAAGTCCTGGCCGTCATCGGCCCGAACGGCTCGGGCAAGTCATCGCTCATCAAGGCCGTCGCGGGATTGGTGCCGCAACAAGGCCGCATCGTCTTCGAAGCAGAGGGCGGAGCGGAACGGCGCATCGGCTACATGCCGCAGGATATCTCCAGCCGTGCGGCGTTGACCGTTCTGGAAGCGGTCCTGCTGGGGCGCCTGGGTCGGCTCGGCTTGCGCGTGAAGCCGGAAGACCTCGCCATGGCGCAAGGCGTGCTCGACGAACTCGATCTAGGGTCGCTCGCCGGGCGCTACCTGGGCGAGCTCAGCGGCGGTCAACGGCAGTTGGTTTTTCTCGCCCAAGCGCTTGCATCCGAGCCCAATCTGCTCCTGCTCGACGAGCCGATAAGCGCGCTCGACATCCGCCACCAACTGGAAGTGATGCAGATCGTTCGTCGGCTGACGCACGGGCGCCGGCTGACAACAATCGTCATCCTCCACGACCTCAACATCGCCGCCCGCTTCGCCGATCGCATCGCGGTGATGGGGCGGGGGCGGCTGGTCTGTCACGGCGCGCCCAAGGCGGTGATCGAGCCAGCCATGGTCGCCGAGGTCTTCGGCGTCGAGGCCGCGATGTCCTCGGGGCCGGACGGGGCGTTGATCGTCACTCCGCTCAGGGCGGTGTGACGACGTGTTTCACCGGAACGGCGGGGAGTATTGCAGTCCGCCCTCGGTCCAAAGCGCGTTTGGGCCGCGCTGGAGCTTCATCGGCGAATTCATGCCGAGATTGCGCTCGAAGCTCTCGCCGTAATTGCCGACTGCGGCGATGATCCGCACCGTCCAGTCATTGGTGACGCCAAGCCCTTCGCCGAATTTCCCATCCTTGCCCAGGAAGCGGCGGATCTCCGGATTCGTCGAGCTTTCCGCCAGTTCCTTGACATTGGCCTTGGTCACGCCGAGCTCCTCGGCATTGATCAGCGCGAACAGGGTCCAGCGCACGAGGTTGAACCAGGTATCGTCGCCGCTGCGCACCCAGGGACCGAGCGGCTCCTTCGAGATAACCTCGGGCAGCACCACGTGGTCGCCCGGATCCCTGAACTTCAGCAGATTGGCCGATAGGGCCGAAACGTCCGTGGTGTAGGCATCGCAACGTCCGGACTCGTAGGCCTTCAGAGCATCTTCGGCCGTTCCGAAGGCCGCAACCTCGTATTTCATCTTCGTCCGACGGAAGTAATCGGCGAGATTGAGTTCGCTGGTTGTGCCCTGAGCGACGCAGATCGAAGCGCCGTCGAGCTTGCTCGCGCTGGTCACGCCAAGTTTCTTAGGCACCATGAAGCCCTGGCCGTCGTAATAGTTCACACCTGTAAAGTTGACGCCTTGGCCCGTGGTTCGCGCCAGCGTCCAGGTGGTCGTGCGGGGCAGAACGTCGACCTCGCCGGCCTGTAGCGCGATCAGGCGGTCCTTCGAGGTCAGCGGGACGAAGGAGGCCTTCTCCGTGTCGTTGAAGATCACGACCGCCAGAGCGCGGCAGATATCGATGTCGAAGCCCTGCCAGCGGCCATTGGCGTCCTGGGTCGAGAACCCGGCGACGCCGGTGCTGGTGCCGCAGATGATCTTGCCGCGATCGCGGATCGTCTTGAGCGTGTCCGCTGCGGCGGGCTGCGCCAGGAGGCAGGCTGCTGCGAGGGCCGCACCCAGCCCGGAGGTAAGCATCTTCATCGTATTTCCCCTTCCTTTTTGTGTTTGAAACGCCGGCTTCAGGCAAAGGCCTCCCCTCACGGCGCGAGCCTCGCGTCGTGTCGTCATCGCAGGATCGATGCTTCTTCCTGTCAGGCAGCCTTGGTCGCGGTGGCCTGACCGAGCACGGACAACAGCCGGCTCAGATCGGCCCAGAGCTCGCCGGGCTCTTCGAGGCCGATGCTGATGCGCAGCAGCGGGCCTTTGGCGGCCCAGGCCGTCGCCGTCCGATCCTGCGCGACCGCTTGCGGCGCGACGAGGCTGCGCGTGCCGCCCCAGGAGGCGCCGATCGCGAAGATGCGCAACGCGCTCAGTGCCGCGCTCATCGTCTCGTCGTCGACCGGCTTCAGCACGAGGCTGAACAGGCCCGAGGAGCGTCCCATGTCGCGCTGCCAGATCGCGTGGCCCGGGCAGGACGGCAGGGCCGGATGCAGGACGCGCTCGACCATGGGGTGATCGACGAGGCGGCGGGCGAAATCCTCGGAAACCCCGCCCATATGGGCGACGCGCAAGCCCATCGTCTCGATTCCGCGCAAGGCAAGCTGGCATTCGTCCGGCGAGACGCCGACGCCGAAGCCGCGCAAGGTCTCCTTCAGTTTCTGGCGCAATGCCATGTCCCTGACGGTGATGGAGCCGAGCAGCAGGTCGGAATGGCCGCCGACATATTTGGTCAGCGCCTCGCAGGCGAAATCGGCACCGTGCTCCAGCGGCTTGAAGATCAGCGGCGTCGCCCAGGTATTGTCGCAGCCGACGAGCGCACCCTTGGCCTTGGCGGCGGCCGCGATGGCGGGCACATCCTGCACCTCCATCGTGTTCGAGCCGGGCGACTCGACCCAGACCAGCTTGACCGTCTCGTCGATGAGATCGGCGATGCCGGCGCCGATCAGCGGGTCGTAGACGCCATAGGCGATGCCGCGCGGCGCCAGGTATTCGGCGCAGAAGCTGCGCACCGGCGGGTAGACGTGATCGGGGATCAGCACCTTGTCGCCGGGCATCAGCACCGACAGCATGACGATGGTGACCGCCGCCTGCCCGGACGGCACCAGCACGGTGCGGATGCCATCGTGCAACTGGGTCAGTTGCGCTTCCAGCGCCCGGGTCGTCGGGGTGCCGTGCAGCCCATAGGTATAGCCGTCGAAGCCGCGATATTTGCGCGCCATGAAGCTCGCGCCATCGGGATAGACGATAGTCGAGGCGCGGTGCGTCGGCACGGCGAGCGAGGCATAGCCCTCCTCATTGACGGCCGGGTGGTGAACGCAAAGTGTCAGGTCATGCATGGTCGGGTTCCCTTGTCGGGTCGATATTCAAAGCTTTGAAATCAGGGAGCAATCTGTCGTCTGGCATCGGATGATGCCGGGATGTTATGGATTGGGGCCGTCGTCCCGCAGCGCGCGCTTGGCGACCTCGTGCATCCAGTCGATTGCCACGGGCAGGATCGCGTCGTTGAAGTCGTAGCGGGCGTTGTGAAGCTCGCCCTCGGGGCCGGCCGGGCCGTTGCCGATCCAGATATAGGCGCCGAGCTTGTCCTTCATCAGGAAGGAAAAGTCGTCGCCTGTGGTGCTGGGGCGCAGGTCGGTTCGCACCTTGGCGCCGATCGCCTCGCCGGCAGCCGCCGCGAGCTTTGCCTCTGCGGGGGTGTTGATGATGGGTCGTCCGGTCGAGAGGATCTCGACATCGGCGCGCATGCCATAGGCTTCGCATGTGCCGGCGATCAGGCTCTCCATCCGCTTGATGACGGCCTCGCGGACCTCCTGTCGATAGGTGCGTAGCGTACCGACCAGGGTGACGCTCTCCGGGATCTGATTGCTGACCACGCCGCCCTGGATCTGGCCGATCGAGAGCACGACGGCATCGCAAGGGTCGACATTGCGCGAGATGATGGTGTGGAGGCCCATGATCAGATGGGCCGAGGCCAGGATCGGATCGCGCGTCTGGTGCGGGATCGCGGCATGGCCGGCAAGCCCGTGCAGAGTGACTTGCCAGCGACCGCCCGCCGCCATGACCGGCCCGTCGTGGACCGCCACGGTTCCGACTTCGAGACCAGGCCAATTATGGAAGGCAAAGATGCGCTCCATCGGGAAGCGCTCGAACAGCCCGTCGGCGATCATCGCCTTGGCGCCGGCCCCATTCTCCTCGGCCGGCTGGAAGATGAACTGGATGGTGCCTGTCCAGTCGGGATCGGCGGCGAGCATCGCGGCCGCGCCGAGCAGAGCGACCGAGTGGCCGTCATGGCCGCAGGCATGCATGACGCCGGCGGTCTGCGAGGCATAGGACACGTCATTGCGTTCTGCGATCGGCAGGGCGTCGATATCGCCACGCAGGCCGACCGAGCGGTTTGAGCCAGGCCGCGAGAGCGTCGCGACGATGCCGGCGCCGCCGATGCCAGCCTCGAAAGGAATGCCGAGTTCGCGCAACCGTTCCTGGAGGAAGGCCGAGGTCTTTGTCTCCTTCTCGGAGAGCTCGGGATGAGCGTGAAGATGGCGGCGCCATTCGGTTAGACGCGGGAGGAGCTTCGTATCCATGGTCAGTCCGTTCGTGGAATTCAGCGCTTTGCGGAGAGCAGCAGATGCTCTTCCAGCCGCCTGACGAGCCAGGCGAGCACAAGGGCGATGGCGAGGAAGATCACGCCGACAACAACCATCGGCTCGGTGTAGCGGAAGGTGTCGGACGAGATGTCGAGCGCCGCGCCGAAGGCTTCGTAGACGGCGATGGCGGCGAGATAGGGCGTCGATTTGAAGATGCCGATGAAGTAGTTGCCCATCGGCGCGGCGATATTGCGTAGCATCTGTGGCGCGATCACCAGAACGACGGTCTGCAAGCGCTTCAGGCCGAGCGCGCGCGCGGCTTCGAACTGGCCGGGCTTCACGCCGTCGATGCCAGCCTTGAAGACTTCGGCCAGATAGCCGCTGTAGTAGAGGCTGATCGCGATGACTCCGATCGCGATGGCTGGCAGCTTGATGCCGTAGGACGGCAGCACGAAGTAGAAGAAATAGAGCTGGACCAGGAGCGGCGTCGAGCGGATGAAATCGATCAGGAAGCGCATCGCATAGCGCATCAACCGGTTGCTGCGCCGCGCGATCTCCAGCGTGAAGCCGAGTAGCGAGGCGCCGACGCAACTCAACAGCGCGACCAGGATCGAGGTCCAGAGGGCGCCGACGATCTTCGGCACGATGGAGAGGGCGAAGCTCGCATCAAACAGCATGGTCGAGCTTCCGTCCCGCGCCGACCTTGCGCTCGACCCAGCGGCCGACGATCGTCGCGGGGTAGCAGAGGATGAAATAGGCGACGAGCAGCGCGAAATAGATCTTCGGCGGATCGTAGACGAGCTGGGAGATCTCCTTGGCCCGGAAGGTCATGTCCGTCAGCGTCACCAGCGAGACCAGCGCCGTGCCCTTCACGAGCTGGATGAACTGATTGATGAAGGTCGGGACCATCGCGAGCAGCGCCTGCGGCAATTCGATCAGCATCAGGATCTGCCAGCCGCGCAATCCGAGCGACCGCCCGGCCTCGCTCTGGCCCTTGTCAAGCGATTGCAAGGCGCCGCGCACCGCCTGGCTGCCATAGGCGCCGATATGCAGGCCGAGCACCATCGAGCCGACAGTGATGCCGGACAGTCGCAGGCCGAAGGACGGCAGGGTGTAATAGAAGCCGTAAAGCAGGATAACGACGGAGGTGCTCCGCCAGAACTCGATCAGCGTGGTGATCGCGCCATAGGCGAGGCCACGCCAGCAATGCTGGGCGATACCGGCGGCGAAGGCGAAGGGCACGGCATAGAGCATGCCGAGCGCCGTCACCGCCAGCGTGACGTTCAGCCCCTGGAAAATGCCTGAGAGGACGTCGAGAAAGCTCATGATGCTCGCCGCGCCGCTCAGCCGTTGCCGGCGCAGATCTGCGCAGTGGTGATGGCACCAGCATCCTCATCGGTCGTGAAGTTGTACTTCCCCATGATCGGCTTGAGGCCGCCGCTGGCCCGCAGCTTGGCTAGCTCGGCATTGTAGGCGTCGCGCAGCTTGGCACTGCTCTTGGGGAAGACCGTGCCAGTGTAGAGCTTGGCTGGCTGGCCATTCGCCTTGATCAGCCCCTTGAACGGCACGGCGCGCTCGATGCCTTCGACCTTCTGCTCGTCGATGACGCCAATGGCGCTGGGCACCGAGAGAGTCGTGACATCGGCCCGGTCGGCCAGGATGGCGCTGACGGCGGCCTCGTTGTTGGGGAAGAGCGCGATCTGCGATTCCGGCACGCCCGCAGCGATGGCGTTCTTGGTGTTCTCCGAGCCGCGGCCGCCGGCGAGGCGCACCTTCGGATTTTTCGCGATGTCCTCGTAGGAATGCAGGTTCAGCGGATTGCCGGTCTTGACGAGCAGGCTGTCGCCGACGGCCACGTCCGGCTCGCTGAACAGCACCTGCTCGCAGCGCGGCGGCGTGATCGCGACGCCGGACGCGATGATGTCGAAACGGCCGGCGAGCAGACCCGGGATCATCGCGCCGAAATCCGAGACGACAAACTCGAAATCCTTCACCCCGAGCGGAGCGAAGACGGCGCGGATCACGTCCGGATGGATGCCGACGACCTTGTTGTCCTTGTCGCGATAGGCCCAGGGCGTGCGGTTGTGGATGCCGACGACGAGCTTCTTTCCGGCCCATTCGGATTGAGCCTGGGCTTGGGACGAACCCGGGCCGCTGAAGGCCGCGAGCACCGTGACGGCGCCGGCGAGGAGGAGGGGAAGGCGGCGACGCGAGATGGCAGTCATGACGATCTCCGATCCGGAAAGGTTGGATCTGCTCAGTGCAGGATCTGGCTCAGGAAGAGCTTGGTGCGCTCGTGCTGCGGGTTCTTGAAGAACGCATCGGGGGTGTTCATCTCGACGATCTGGCCGGCATCCATGAAGATGACGCGGTCGGCGACCTGGCGGGCGAAGCCCATCTCGTGGGTGACGCAGAGCATGGTCATGCCCTCCTCGGCCAGCGAGACCATGGTGTCGAGCACCTCCTTGACCATTTCTGGATCGAGCGCCGAGGTCGGCTCGTCGAACAGCATGATTTTCGGGCTCATGCAGAGCGAGCGGGCGATCGCGACGCGCTGCTGCTGGCCGCCGGAGAGCTGGCCCGGATACTTCGCCGCCTGCTCCGGGATCTTGACGCGCTTGAGATAGTGCATCGCGATCTCCTCGGCGTCCTTCTTGGGCATCTTGCGCACCCAGATCGGCGCCAGCGTCAGGTTCTCGAGGATCGTCAGATGCGGGAACAGGTTGAAGTGCTGGAAGACCATGCCCACGTCGCGGCGGATCTCGTCGATCTTCTTGAGATCGTTGGTCAGCTCCGTCCCGTCGACGATGATCTGGCCCTTCTGGTGCTCCTCGAGCCGGTTGATGCAGCGGATCATCGTCGACTTGCCCGAGCCGGACGGGCCGCAGATGACCAGCTTCTCGCCGCGCTGAACCTTGAGGTTGATGTCCCGCAACACGTGGAACTCGCCGTACCACTTGTTCACGCCGATCATCTCGACCGCGGTGGCAGTGTTCAACGAGGTCTGCTTCAGCCCCGCAGGGCGTGCGTCATCGCTCGCGGGCCTTGCGGCCTGCTGCATGGTAGAACTCATCGATACCCCTCGAAATCGCGTCTCTGGCGCGTTTCCAGGGAGGATAACGGGGAAGAGGAGCCGTGCAATGCGAGCTAGGGCATAGCTCGATGCTCGGTTGTTATGATCTCAGCGCGCTTCCATGAGGCAGCCGATGAAGTCGCGCACGAGCTCGGATTTGGGCCTGTCCGGCGGCAGGATCAGAAAGCTGCGGCTCTGCACCGGCGGTTCGAACGGACGCAGCACGACCTGGCTCTGGTCATGACCGGCAATTGCATACGGACTGATCAACCCGGCGCCGACGCCTTGCGCGACCAGCGCACAGACGGTCGCGGCATAGATCGTTTCGACCACCACGCGGGGCGGCGCCGCCCCGGCTTCCGACATGATCATGTCGAAGCGCTGGCGGGCGCGATCCTCCGGTACGTAGGCGACGAAATCGACGCCCGACAGGTCATGCGGGCCGATCGTCTCGAGCTGGGCCAAGGGATGGCCGAGCGGGATGGCGCAGAGCGCGCGGGGCTGAACGAAGACCTGATGGACCACCCCGGTGACATCGATCTCGTCGGCGGCCAGGCCGACATCGTAGATGCCGGACGCGACACCGTCGCGCACGTCCCGGGAGGGCAGGACCATCAGAGTGACGGTCGCGTCGGGACGCAGATTCCGGAAGCGCAACACGGCGCTCGGGATGATCGAGGAGCTTAGTGCCGAGAGCGTCGCGACCCGGAGCTGACCGGCTCCGTAGTCGCGGATGCGGGCAGCGCTGGCGCGCAGCCGATCCATGCCGCGGAAATTGGCCTCGACCTCGGCGAAGAAGGTTCGTCCTTCGGGGGTTGGCACGATACGATTGCGCACCCGGTCGAACAGGGCGAAGCCCAGCGACCTTTCGAGCTCCGCAATCAGCCGGCTGACCCCGGGTTGGGTGACCCCGAGGATTTCGGCTGCCCGCGAAACGGTTCCCGCTTTCATGACGGCGGCAAAGACTTCGATCTGACGACTGTTCAAGTTCGGTCCGCTCGGTGAGTCCAATTCGTCTCAATGCTAATGCATGTTCCCACTGAGCGAACGCCCTCCGTTTCCTTCGATCGATCTCGGCGCACGGTTGCCGCACTCAGCATCAATAGGTTCGGACGAAGCGCGTATCGAGCCCTGGCTCGTCAATGAGTCAGCATTTCCTTGACGATCTGCTTTCCCGTCAGCTCCGATGGATAATAGGTCGGCCAGTTCGTGACCTCCTTCAACAGCGCCGCCCGGTCGTTCCCCCAGTAGAGATGATAATGGTCGGCGATTTCAGGCGCGATGTTGTGATCACTGAACTGGATGAATTTCGGAGCCGCTTCGTCGCCATCCGTCTTCCTGAAAATGAAGCGGACACCGCGGTTGCCCTTGGCGTAGGTGAGGATTTCGTGGCCGTCCGTGACGTAGTTGGCCTTCGCAGACTGCTTTCCGCGGAAGAACGTCACGCTGGGGCCCGCGATGACGATGCGGTCGACATCGGTTTTGTAGCCCACGTCGTAATAGGCACGATATTCGGCAGTGCTCTTGCCACCGTGCTTCGCCTTGTCGGCCATTACCGGATCCAGCGTGCCGTCAAGCAGATAGGGATAGACGGACTGCCACTCGCCGTCCCAATCGTCAAGCGTGCGCGGCTTGACCTGGTCGTCCTTGAAATAGCCGTTGTAGATCTCGCTGTTCGCGCCGTGGGAATGGCCGTGCGCATGGTCGTGTCCCTTGGTCGATTTCGACTGGGCAGGTCCCGTGGCGATGATGTTGCCTGCCAGAAAAAGAGCGCAGAACAAAGAGAGCGCCCGGGCGGATCTTGCGATTGTCGTGTGCATGCGTTGGTCCTTGCCGATGGCAGGTTGGGTGATGTGAAGGGTTGGCTCATCCGGGATGGCGACGACGTCCGTCAGTGGCTCGCCCGGTCTTTGGAATGCTGATATCGGCGGCCTTCAGGCCGCTTCGGCGCGATGCCAGGTGGGGAACGGATCGGGCAGGTCGCGGTAGCGTTCCGGCTTGAAGGCGATTGTTGGGGTCTCGCCAAGAAGGCAGGCATCGAGCCCGGCGCGGATCGTCGGTTCGTCCATTCCCGCGCCGATGAAGACGAGCTCCTGTCGCCGGTCGCCCCAGACCGAGTGCCAGTGGCGGTGTAGGAGCGCCTTCCATTCCGGATGCTCGGGCCAGCGGGCGCGCGGCACGGCCGCCCACCAGAAGCCCATCGCCTCGGTTCGGCAGATCGCTCCGGCGAGCGACATCTCGCCCACCCAGTCCGGCCGCGTCGCCAGCCAGAAATGGCCCTTGGCGCGGATCAGTCCCGGCCAGGTCTGCGTCAGGAAGTCGTTGAACTTCTGCGGATGGAAGGGGCGTCGTGCCCGGTAGACGAAGGAGGAGACGCCGTATTCCTCGGTCTCCGGGACATGGTCCTTGAAACCGTAGAGTTCCTTGTACCAGAGCGGGTGCTGCTTGGCCTTCTCATGGTCGAAGAGGCCGGTATCCAGCACGGCGTCGAGCGGAACCCGGCCGAAGTCTGCCTCGACAAGCTTCGCGTCGGGGTTCAGCGCGCGCACGATCTTGCGGACGGCGTCGTACTGCTCGGGCGTGGCGTCCGAGATCTTGTTGAGCACGACGACGTCGGCGAACTCGATCTGGCCAACGAGGAGATCGACTAGGGTGCGCTCGTCGCCTTCGCCCGCCGTCTCGCCGCGCTCGCGCAGGAAATCGCGCGAGCCATAATCTTTCAGCAGATGTACGGCGTCGACGACCGTGACCATGGTGTCGAGGCGCGCCACATCCGACAGCGAGAGCCCGTCCTCGTCTCGGAATTCGAAGGTCGCCGCAACTGGCAGCGGTTCGGCGATGCCGGTGCCCTCGATGAGCAGGTAATCGAAACGTCCGGCTTCGGCGAGGCGCCGAACTTCGGCCAGCAGATCGTCGCGCAGGGTGCAGCAGATGCAGCCATTGCTCATTTCGACGAGCTTCTCCTCGGTCCGTGAGAGATCGCTTCCGCCCTCGCGGATAAGGTCGGCGTCGATGTTTACCTCGCTCATGTCGTTGACGATGACGGCGACCTTCCGGCCCTCACGGTTGTTCAGGACATGATTCAGGAGGGTCGTCTTGCCGGCTCCAAGAAAGCCGGAGAGCACCGTGACAGGGAGACGGTCGGACTGGTTCATGCGCAAAGCCTTACTGGCTGACGGGTGGCTGACGCATGAAGTGCAATATTATAACATTACGAGTCAACTAGGTTTGGCGATGTTGCCGCGGGTGACTCAATCTAGCCGTCCAGGAGAATTCAGCCGTGAGCTTCCCAATCGTCACGCGCGCCGCTACAACGCTGCTCGGAACAGGTTCCGCCGCGAGGCGGATGAAAAGGGAACGCGGTTCGACACCGCGGCTGCCCCCGCAACTGTAACCGGCGAGCCGATCCCCGAAACGGCCACTGACGACGCGTTCAGCGAAGTCGGGAAGGTGGGGATTTAGCGATGACCCGGGAGCCAGGAGACCTGCCTGTTCCAGTCACCTGAGCTCGCGGCACGGGGTGTGCCAGGGCGCGGTCGTCTCCGTGACGGTGACATTCGATGAATGTTGCCGCGCGCCCGCGACCGACGGAGATCTCTCCCGAAGCTCACGGCACCGGCACCGGATGCGATGCATCCGGGTGTGAACCGTGGGAGCTTGCGATGTCGATTGGCATCAAGGGACAATATCATCCGTCGCGCCGGACCATCGCGGCGCTCCTGGCCGGGGCGGCGAGCCTCGCATCCGTGCGGCCGGCGTCGGCACAGACCCGCACCGTGACCGGCGAGGCGGGGCCAGTCCGGCTTCCGGCCGAACCGAAGCGGATCGTGGTGCTCGATGCGGGCCTCGCGGGATATCTCTTCGCGCTGGGCGCGCCGGTGGCGGTGGCGGATGTGCGCTTCCCCGACGGTCGGATCAACCGCCGCACCGGCTTCCCGCCTTTGTGGAATCGGCAGGCGACGGCGCAGAAGAGCACCGCACTGCCGCAGCGCCCCGATGCGGTCGATCTCGATGCGGTCAAGGCGGCTTCTCCCGACCTGATCATCGCCGGCGGGCGCAATCCCGGCGGCGTGCTGAGCCGGGCGGTGCTGAAGGAGCTTACGGCAATTGCGCCGGTGCTCGTCGTTCCCGCAACCTTGCCGGGCTGGCGCGAGGAGTTGGCGCTGATCGCTGAGGCGACCGGAAGGACCGACAAGGTGGGCGGACTGGTCGCGGCCTTCGAGACGCGCGCCAAGGAGGTCGCTGGCAAGGTCGCCTTGCCGGAAGGTGAGATCGCGCTTCTTCAGGCGAATGCTGCGGGCATTCATGAGGATCCCTTTGCCATCGCCGCCGATAGCGGGCTCGCCCGGACTCTGGCGGGCCTCGGCTTCAAAGTTTTCGACGCCGCAGCCAAGGTGCAGGGCGGCAAGCCAGATGCGGACGGACGGGTCATCGTGCCGATCGCCTCGGTGCTCGATGTTTTCACCGCGCCCAATCTCATCATGGTCTCGAACGGTCCGGTCAGCATGGGCCAGCTCTGCTGCGATCCGGGCTTCCGCCAGCTCGACGCCGTCATCAGCTACCGACGCTGGGAGCTCGACGAATCCGCCGTGCGGCCGGACTACCTCGCGGCGCTGCGCCTGCTCGACATGGTCGAGAGCAACTTTCCGAAGAAGGCCTGAGCGCCACGGACCGGAGGGGCATCATGATCCCGGCAACGATCTCGCGTAGGGCCGTTCTGATGGGAGTGGGCTGCGCGCTTCTCGGTGTCCGCACCGGTATCGCTCATGGCGATGACGGAGCGATCCGCGTCCGGCATAGCCATGGTGAACTCACCCTCCCGGGAGCGCCGAAACGCATCGTGGCGGCTGGCTATAGCGACCTCGCCATTGCGCGTGCCCTCGACGCACCTCTGGTTGGTGCGATGCGCTACGGCGCGGGCCTTGACGGCCACAACTTCCCCTGGGTCCAGCCGGCGCTTTCGCCCGAGATCGCGAGCGTTCCGGCGGGGCGTGTCGATCTCGATCTGCTGCGCGAGCTGGAGCCCGACCTGATCCTCGCCGCGACGGCCTATCACAGCTATGGCGATCACTATGATCGACTGGCCGAGATCGCACCGACGCTGGTCAGCGTTCGCCGGAACCTGCGCGATCCGTATGCCGACCTGACCCGGCTGATCGCCCGCCTCGTCGGTAGACCCGAGCCAGCGGATAGGCTTGTCGCGAACGCGGATGCGGCCATCGCCGCCTTCGCCGAGCGCCACGCCGCCCGGCGCGGCCGGACCATCGCCTATGCCCAGGTGACGGCGAACTCCTTCCATCCGATCGTCGACGAGACGGCGCTCGCGCTCGACCTCTTCCGCCGCATCGGCTTGAAGCCGCTCGTTGACAGGGCCGATGGCTTTGACTGCAACGGCTCCTTCATGCGCCCGCTCGCCGATCTGCGTTCCATCGGCAGCGCCGACATCGCCCTGCTGGCGCCGATCGGCAAGGCGGCTTCGGTGCGCGAATTGCTGGCACCTTTGCCGGGCGCCGGGACGCTTCCGGTCGTGGCGCGCGGCCGCGCCCATATCGTCGACACGCATCTCTACGACGCGCTGGTCGCGCCTAACCCGGTCAACATCCCCTTCATCCTCGCGCGGCTCGACACGATCCTCGCCGCGACGCCGCGCTCCTGAACGGAAAGGAATTCCCGATGAAATTCTCCTTCGCTTTCGCCATAAGCGTGCTTGCACTCGGCACTTCGGGGGCGGTCGCTGCTGGCAAGACGCAGTACCCGCTGACGCTGGAGAACTGCGGTCGCAAGATCACCTTCGACAAGGCGCCCGAGCGGGCGGTCTCGATCGGCCAGAACTCGACAGAGATCCTCCTGTCGCTGGGCGTCGCCGACAAGATGGTCGGGACTGCGGTCTGGGTCGGCCCGGTGCTGGAGAACCTCAAGGCGGCCAACGAGAAGGTGCCGCGTATTTCCAACAACCAGCCGAGCTTCGAGGGCGTCGTGAAGAACGATCCCGACCTCGTTGCCGCGCAGTTCGTCTTCGATGTCGGCCCCAACGGCGTGGTCGGCAAGCGCGAGCAGTTCGAGGAGCTCGGCGTCGCGACCTATGTCTCCCCGGGAGATTGCGCCGCCAAGGACAACTCGATGCGAGACGGCTCGCGCTCTAAGCTGTTCTCGATGGATTCGATCTATCAGGAGATCGGCGAGCTGGCCCGGATCTTCGATGTGCAGGATCGCGGAGAGGCCTTCGTCGCGGAACTGAAGCAGCGCGAAGCCAAGGCGATCGCGTCGGTTGCCGGTGGCAAAGCCGCGACTGTCTCGCTGGTGTTCTGGTTCTCATCGTCCAACGTCAATGGGGACGCCTGGATGGCCGGGAAGAACGGCGCGCCCGGCTACATCACGCAGGTGCTTGGTGCGAAGAACCCGATCCAGACCGAGGAAGAATGGCCGGCCGTGAGCTGGGAATCGATCGCTTCACATAATCCCACCGCCATCATCGTCGGCACCATGGACCGCCGCAAATTCCCCGCCGACGACCCCAAGGTGAAGATCGACTTCATGGAGAAGGATGCGGTCGTGGGTAAGCTCGATGCCGTCAAGAACAAGCGCTTCATCGAGCTCAGCGCCCAGGCGATGAACCCGACGATCCGTACCATCGATGGCATCGAGACGGTGGCAGCCGGTCTCAAGCGGCTGAAGCTGGTCGACTGAAAAGAGCTGCCGCAGACCGCTTCACCATGAGCACTCCACCGACGAACGTTGGCAGCCCTTCCGGGCTGTCTCTCCGCCCCCTGCCGGACATGGACCGTGGTGAGCGTGAAGCCGCTCGCCGCTTCTGCCTCGGAGTGATCGAGGAATTCTACGGCATCGCCTATCGCGCCGATTGGCATGCCGATCTCGACTCTCTGCTGAAAGATAACCCGCGATGCTGGTTCGCCGCACCGCATAGGGGCGCGTACTGGACCGTAGTCAACGGCGCTGGAGAGATAGTCGCAACCGCGGGGATCTATCGCCTCGATTGGAAGCCGAACCTCTCGGCGGCTTTCGCCGATCGTTATCCGCAACCGCAGGATATCGCGCAATTGGTTCGCGTGTATGTGCGCCAGGACCAACGCGGCCGCGGAATTGGTCGGTGGCTTAACGCCGTGGCAGAGGTTGAAGCAAGGAGGCTCGCCTATGCTACGCTGTATCTTCACGCGAACACCGATACCGCCCGGACCATTGCCTTCTGGCGCAGCCGAGGGTTTGAGTCGTTTGCGAGCGCCGAGGGCACTACGCATTTCGACAAGACGCTGACCCCAGAGGGATAGTAGCCTTGATCGGTGTCCTGTCTTGCGCGGGATTGTGAGTGCTCCTGGTCGCCGTACTCGTCGCGCAGCTTCGCGTTTTCGGGCGGAAATGGCGGGAGATGTCGGCGCCCAGGAGAGGGGCGAATTACTCGGCCGAGATCCCCATTCTCGGCTGCATCTCGTTGGCAAACCGTCGAGTCGGGCCGTAAACGGAATCGGTGATGAGGACGTGATCTCCTGCCGACAGGAACGTCCGCAGCGGTACCGAAATCGCGGCCAGCCCCGACTGGACAGCTCCCTTCGAAAGAACAAAAAAGGAACAATTGCCCACGCCAAGTCAAGATGCGAGTTGGCAACAGCCGGGGTGCGCGGCTAGCGTGTTGCGGCTGGGGAGGGGGAAATGCTCAATGAAAGCATCGCCGTCGAGATCAAGGACGGCAGGATCTTTATCGATGATCAGGACCAGGGCTTGGAGCGCGACGACCAGGAGCACATGCGACTGACGGCGCGCGACCTCCGGAAGGGTCACACTGTCCACATACTGGACGAGAAAAGGCTGGAAGATCGTCGTCTCTTCGGGACCGGCGCGATCGAGGGCAGTCTCGGCCTGGTCGGACAGACGCACACGGTCGAGCGCATCGAGGTCATCATCCAAGCGGCTCCCGGAGACCGGACGGACCTCGATTGGCACAGCCACATCGGCGCCTCTCTCGCGGACGGCGAACTCGATGACGAAGACAGGTGGGCCGTCCATGTCCGCGTGCCGGGCGACGTCTGGAAGCGCCTCGAATTCGATTACGACGCGGGACAGGCGCGCGAGATCGATCTGACCGTCGTCGCCCCTCTCTGGTGCAAGCGCACGCCATTCTTTCACCAGCGCAGGCCTGCGCTGAAGCTCACTCCCGATCGGAACGGAGGTGGGGGGGCCACGCAAGGAAAGACCACGTCGATCACCTGGAGGGACCGCCCGGCCATCGTCACCGGTCACGCCGCGACGTCGCCCCCCGCGGGGGGCGACGTCGCGGCAGTGACGGCCGGGTCAAGTCCTTCGATGGTCATCCTGGCCCGCCTCGTCTCGATCGTTTCGTGGTGCCTGCCGGCGATCGTAGTCTTGCTCGCTTTCATTGCCTCAAGGAGCTGACAGGCGCTGTCGATACCGATTCAATTGCCGCAGATTTTCGTCTTGAGGCGATTTCACGGAAGCCGTGAGCGCTTGGCTGGCTCCGATGAGCGCGGTGATTGACGATACGTCTTTTCGCTGCTGCCCGGCGGAATTGCAGACAATCGTAGAGCTATCGCTGCTACCACGATCGCAGGAACGATGTCCGTTGCAAAAATTATCTGAGTTGAGGACCTAACGTGCACATCGAATCCTTGAAGCTCTGGAATTTCCGCAGCTTCGCCTCGGGCAATCTACTGGTTGAGGACGAACTGGGGCCAGTTCCTGTCGAAGTGCCCTTGGAGGCCGAGACCAGCGTCTTCATCGGGCGGAACGGTGCGGGCAAGAGTTCACTTATCCAGGCGTTGCTCCGGCTTTTCGGGGAGACACGCGACGAGAGGAGCGTCCAGCCGAGCGACTTCTTCGTGCCGCCGACTGAGCGGCTGGATAGCCGCCCGGAACGCCGCCTCTTCATCGAAGCCATCTTCAGGTTTCCTGAACTCGACGTCGAGGGCGGCGAGGCCGAGAAGACCATACCTCCGGCCTTTCGCCACATGATCGTCGATAGCGAAGGGGGGCATCCCTTCGCGCGCGTCCGACTGGAAGCGACTTGGCAATTGGCCGGCACGTTGGACGGCGTCGTTGAGGAGACGCTGTATTGGATACATGCCAGCGGCGACGTGCCTTTCGGCGACGCCGATCCGCTGTTGAAGAAGCGCATGACGTCTCCGGAGCGCGGACACGTGATCGTGCGGTACATCCCCGCTTCCCGCGACGTCACCGCCTTGACCCATCTCACGGTCCGTAGCCTGGGACGAAGTCTCATGAAGGCCATCCAATGGGAGAAGAAGGAGGAGATCGGCGCGCTTATTGACAAGGCATCCCGAGAGTTGGACGGGGAAGGCGCCCTGACCCGAGTTAACGCTGCGATCAACGCTTGCTGGTCAGAGCTCAACACCGGCGAGACTGGAACTACTGCGCGGCTTTCGGTCCTTGCTCCCGATCTCCAGCAGATCGTACGAAGTGCCGCGATCCTATTGGATCCTTCCGCCACAGGCCGAACGATGTCGGTCGAGGATCTCAGTGACGGGCAGAGGTCGCTATTCCATTTCGCACTCGTGAAGGCGCTGCTCGATCTCAAGCTCGCCCTAGAAAACGACGTGCGGAAGGGGCTAACGCCACCCTTCCAGCCGGACTTCGCGCGCGCCCCAGCTTTGACGATCTTCGCCTTCGAGGAGCCCGAAAATCACCTTTCCCCTTACTTCCTTTCTCGGTTGCTCACTCAGCTCGAAGGATTGGTGAAGACCGCTCGCGTCCAGGGCGTGCTGACGAGTCATGCCCCAGCGATCGTCGGCCGGATTGAACCGACCGCGATCCGCCACGTCCGCCGGACAAGTCGGACCGGGACCTCTGTCGTCTCCAAGCTGGCGCTTCCAACAGATGATGTGGACGCGGCCAAGTTCGTGCGCGAGGCCGTGCGGGCTCATCCGGAGATCTACTTCGCTCGGCACGCCATTTTCGGGGAGGGCCCCTCCGAAGAGATCGTGATCCCTCGGATCGCGGAGGCATTGGACGTCCCGATCGACCGGTCATTCGTCGCGATCGTTCCGATCGGCGGTCGTCACGTCCATCACTTTTGGCGTCTGGTGGAGCAGTTGGGCATCCCTCAGACCACGCTCATGGACTTGGATATGGGCCGCAGCTCGGGCGACTATCGGCAATTCAAGGTTGCCGCCGAGGCGCTTCAACAATCGGGGCGCCGGCTGACGAGAAGCGAACGGGCAGACGCCGCCAAAGCCATCGCGCGCGCAGAACAAGTGCTTTCGTCCTCCTCCGAGGAGCCGGCGGATATCGAAGATATCAATTTCTGGAGCGAGGCCTTCGAAAGCCAAGGCATCTTTATGTCCGGACCACTGGACCTCGACATGCTGATGCTGTCCGCATTCCCCGAGGCATACAAGACCTTGCCGGAGGGGGCGACGGGGCCTCAGAAGCCGAGCGATCCTCGGCGGCAGCAATCTGCCGCTGAACGGTGCCTCGGAGATGACGGTTATGGGGTGTCCGCCTACACCGGCCTGCCCGAGTTAGAGCTCTTTCCTTGGTACGCCTATCTCTTTCTCGGATCCCGAGGGAAGCCGGCGACCCATCTGGCCGCGCTGTCGAGGTTGGAACCTAGAACGTTGCGTCGGGATTGCCCCGAAGTTCTGGAGCGCTTGATCGAGCACGTCGCTAGATCACTTGAGATGCCCGCAGCATGATCGAGGCCGACAAATGGAGGCCTATCGGCGTGCCGGCCATGGAGCCGGCAGCCGAGGCTGCGATCCGTGCCCGGGGCAGCGCGCTGGTCGTCGCCGGCCCCGGCACAGGCAAGACCGAGCTTCTCGGGCAGCGGGCGGCCTTCCTGCTCCAAACCGGAGGCTGCCTTCATCCGCGACGCATACTCGCTATCAGCTTCAAGCGGGACGCGGCCTCGAACTTGCGCGATCGGGTGGAACGGCGATGCGGCAGGCTTCTCGCCGGTGCATTGGATTCCATGACGTTCGACGCATTCGCCAAGCAGCTTCTAGATCGCTTCTCCGCGGCGCTTCCGTCACATTTGGCGCTCGGCGGCAGCTACGGAATCGCGGGTTTCGCGAGCCGGGCCTCGTTGAACGAACTCCAGCGTTTCGTGGTCAACGGATTGGATGAGCCGGGACATCCCGCGCATTGGGCCAAGACAATCATCGGCAAGAAACCGGTCGCCGCCAAGATCCACAGCGTCGGCCTGGACGACTTCACTCGTTCGGTACAGGCGTTATGCCTGCATCCACTTTCGATCGAGAGCCACGCGGCGTTCCTGCAACTGGTTCAGCTCCGAGCGACCTTGACAAGCGGAAATCCCTTATTGGGGTTTCCGATGATCGGCCGCATGGCCCAGGCCATCATCAACGCCAATCCTCGCATCAGGGCCGCGATCCGCGCTACCTACGGCCACGTATTCCTCGACGAGTTCCAGGACACGACGTCGACCCAATACGGGTTGATCGAATCCATTTTTGCGGGCGGGTCCGCCAGCCTCACGGCGGTCGGCGACGACAAGCAGCGGATCATGGGATGGGCAGGTGCGCGCAAGGACGTCTTCGACGCTTTCCAAGCTGACTTCCTCGCCGATCGAGGAGCGTCCGGGCGAATGAGTCTGACCCGGAACTACAGGAGCAACGAGCGTATCGTCGCCATCCTGAACACACTGAAGGCGAACCTAGCGCCCGACGAGCCCGACTTCATCGTGGCCCGACCGGCCCCGGACATGTCGCCTGACCGGATTTGCTCGATTCTCGTCGCCGACGACGCCGATAAGGAGGCGCAGGCCGTTGCGGATCGCGTGGCGCAGGCGATCGCTGCCGGCACCGATCCGCGCTCGATCGGGCTGCTCGTTCGGCAGAAGGCTGTCGATTGGGAACAGCGCGTGCGGCCCAAGTTCGAAGCGATGGGGCTCGCGTTGAGGAACGAGGACCGCGACGTCGGCGGCGCCTCGATCCAAGATCTGATGGCCGAGCCTTATTCACGGATCGTCGCGGACATGTTGGAGCTACTGATGCACCGGCACGGCGGCGCTCGGTGGACGATCGCCATGGATCATATCGCTGCCCTTGAGAACCTGTCCTTCGAGGAGACTGATGCCATCGCCAACGAGCTGGCAGAGCGTCTGGATCGCTTCCATCGAGATCATAGACTTGCCGCGAACGCAGCGCCTTCGCCTGACAACGTTCGCGGTGCGTTGGCGAACGTCGAATCGTTCCTCGGTTTGGAACGGCTTCGTGGCGTCGCCCCGCAATATGGAACGGCGGATTTCTTCCGGCGCGTGCGGGATGCCACCCGGGACTTCCTTGTCGAATGCTCCGCGGCCGGGTCTTGGGCCGGGACGATCCGGACCTTCCGCGGGGAGGGCCAGACACCGTTGATGACGATCACGAAGAGCAAGGGGCTGGAATACGATCAGGTGTTTCTGCTCGGGCTGAACGACACCGAGTGGTGGAGTTTCGACAAGGATCCCGGCGAGGGGCACTCAGTGTTCTTCGTGGCAGCCTCGCGCGCGAGGGAGAGCTTGGTGATGACGCGATGCGGCTCGGATCGGAACACAAAGATCAGTGAAATATTCGCGCTGCTCGATAAGGCCGGCGTACGGGAAGTCAGGGCAGGCTGATCGGTCCAACCCTCCTTAGCCCGATAAAGGCAGTCGTGGTGATCGTGTCCGAGCGGACGCGGTGTGGAATATCCCTCCTGTCCTGGAACATCGCGTCGGCGCATCTGGAGCGGCTTGCGTTCATCAAGCACGCGCGCGATCTCGGCTTCCGCATCGCTCTCGTCTCAAACCAAACAAGTTCAGAGCGCCCACGAGCGGCGACTCGCTCCCAGGTTGCGAATCCAGTGACTGTAAGCTCTATTCGAATTCGTCCACGCAGCTTGGTCCATGCTCTCACCCCAACCTCTCAGATGGCTTCGCCCTGATACGCGCGCGTTCCGCCGTCCGAGCTCCTTTTTGTGAGCCAAGGATGTCGGACGGAAGCGCTGATGGTCACGACGGCGAAATAATGGACGGTGAGGCGTTCGCCCGCGCCCTTGCGACGCTTCTAAACCCATCCAAGATCGACAGTGTCGTGAATTGCTGTGTTCGCGCTGTCTACGATGAGGAGTGGGAAGGGCCGCGCACTGGCTTGATGCACGTCCGATTCGCCGAGGACAAGCCGATGGTCGTCGACCTCGCTGAATTCCTGTGGCGAGAATGCATGTTCTACGCCCTCCCGAGGCGAAAGCAGGAGAAGTTCCGCCACGAAATCGAGGCGGGCGATATGACTGCGGTCGCGAACTATCACGCGGCGGTGAAAAGCCTTTTCATAGACTTCAATGCCCGGCATCCGAGCCGCGCCAGCGAGCTTGGCGAGGTGTTGGCCTACAGCCTGGTGCAGGAGCATCTGAAAGCTGCGCAGGTGGCGAGCAAGATGTCACTCAAGACGGCCGCCAACATGCCCATCCACGGTCTGGATGGCATCCACGCTCTCTACGAGAACGGCTCGCTGACCGTTTATTTCCTAGAATCGAAGCTTTCCGGAGACGGGCGTCGCGGTGTCGCTTCCTATGCGGAATCCGCTGCCGAGTTTCTGTCAGACCGCCGTCAATATCTTCGGGAGTATGAGATCGTTGCCGATCTCGGTAACCTAGACGCGCTTGAAGGAGAGGCAAGGCAACTTGCCCTCGATCACTTCGACATCATCGGCCACCCCAAACTCTCTCGGCGGGAAAGATTCGTTGGGGTCATCTGCTATTCGGAGCCGGGCCACTTCGGCCAGCGCCTGCCTATACGAGATGACCAATCCGCGGATATTCACGAGCGCGATTTCGCCGAACGGTACTCCGCCGACCACGGCGCCCTCCGTATGGTCGCGAGAAAGCAGCTATTGAAGCATAGCGCGGATCCGGCGAAGGCCATTGTCCTCTTCGTGGCGGTTCCCGACGTGCGGGCTCTCCGCAAGGCATTTTACGGGGCAATGGGTGTGACGGAGCGGGATCTGCCACTGGACGGTGATGACATCGATATCGGTGACGACGAGACCGGGAGCGAGGACTGAGCATGAGCTTCGCATTGGACCTCTCGATCCGCATGGCAGGCCACCAAGAGTTCTCAGACATCCTTGGGCGCTTGGAGCGCTCCGGAGCCGTGCAGTCGATTGCCGCCGGGCTCGAGCGGGCGTCGGAGCCCCCCTCTGACGAGGAGCTGCACAAGCTCCTCTACTGTGCCGGGGTGTTCGTGCAGACGGAACATCTCGGCTATCGACGAATGGCCCAGTCCATAGCCTTGAATGCTCTAATCGTCGCCGCCGATAACGATGGCGCCTACGAACGTGGGCGCCGAATCCTCACAGATCTCGGCAACTTCCCGGCGCTGGATCGCGTCGCCCGGCCCGGGCCCGAAACCGGATCGTCGTTCCTTGACGCACTTCGACGAACGCTTTCCCGTGAGATGAACAGCGTCCGGGTCGGATCCGATTGGTTGCCGCTGACGGACTTCCAGAAGGACACGTGGGACGAACTGCCCGGGGCCCAAGCGATTGCCGTGTCGGCGCCAACCTCCGCTGGCAAGTCGTTTCTGGTCATCGAGCATCTGTGCCGACGGATCGAGAAGGCCGATTCGTTTTGTGCCGTCTATGTCGCTCCGACCCGTGCGTTGCTATCCGAGGTCAGCGCCAAGATTCAGAAACGCCTAGGCGAAGGGCAAGCAGTCAGGGTCTCTACGGTGCCGACGGTCGACGCCTCCGCGCCAGCCAGACAGGTCTTCGTACTCACGCAAGAGCGCCTGCAAGTCCTCCTCGCGGTGTCCTCCATCACGTTCGACCTCATCGTCGTGGATGAGGCGCAGAATCTGTCCGACGGGTCTCGTGGTATGATTCTTCAGGACGCTATCGAGCAGGCGGTTCGCAGGCATGCCGCCACTCGCCTTATCTTGCTGGCACCCGGCGCAAGGGGCTTCGAGGCAATTGGGCCTACGATCGGTGTATCCGATATGAACGTGGCGCGCTCTGAGCTTCCGTCCGTCATCCAAAACAGGATCCAGGTCAGGAAGGCCGAAGCTTCGAATTTGCTCATTCTAGATTTGCTAACTCCGGAAGGACCGCGTCCTCTGGGCAATCTGAAGAGCGAGCGTGGGTTCGACGTACCAGAGAGCCGTCTTGCGGCCGCAGCGTTGGAGCTCGGATTGGAGGGCGGCTCGCTCGTCTACGCTACTGGCCCGACCGACGCGGAGAAGGTCGCCAGGCAACTAACGCACGGAAGGGTGGACGACCCGAACCCGGCCTTGGTCGACATCGCAGATTTCGTGAAACAGCATATCCATGCCGACTATACCCTCGCGGGAATGATCCGGAAGGGTGTGGCGTTCCACTATGGAAAGATGCCGACGCTCCTGCGCGAGACCGTGGAGGGGGCGTTCAGGGACGGCCACGTCAAGTTCCTTGCCTGCACCACCACGCTCTTTGAGGGCATAAATCTTCCTGCCAAGAACGTCTTCATCGACACGCCTACTAGGGGAACTGGGAAGCCTCTTGATCCCGCCGCACTGTGGAACTTCGCCGGACGAGCGGGACGAATGTCCAAGGATATCGTGGGCAACGTGTTCCTCGTTGACTATGCGGATTGGCCGGAGAAGCCCCTCGACGCCTTTGTCGGCTACGAGGTGGAATCTGCCTTCTTTCGAACGGCATCCGATGTGCCTGACCGCCTCGTTGCGGCGCTCGGGGGGGCAATGCCGCGCGAGGTGCCCAATGACGACGATGCCACGCGTGTGAGGGCGGCTGCCGGCCTTCTGATCGCAAGAGCCGCTAAGGACAATGTTCGAGAATATATCGACCGCACTCTTGGCAGTCTCGGTGCAGGCCTACGGGACACCCTAAGTGGACTGAGCATCGCAGCCAGCAAGCGTGTTGCGTTACCCGCGAGCCTACTCGCAACGAACTGGACCGTGGACCCCTTCGGGCTCCGCCGACTCTATGACGATATGCTGGAGAAGGCCACGACTGGCGACGCGCTTTCGCTAATGCCTGTCAATCCGCTGGAAGGGACGGCTTCGACGTCGTACTCGTCTATCTTCGCGAGGATTGACAGGGAGGTAAATCAAGGCAGCGAGAACTTCGCTCGTCTGGTTTCGGGCGTGGCACTCGATTGGATGCGGGGGCTGCCATATCCGGTGTTGTTGGCGAAAGCGGTCAGGCGTCAGGAAAGGCGCAATGACAAGAGGCGCGAGGCCAACAGGATCAAGCGGGAGCAGAACCCCCGCAGCAGAGTGAGGGATCCGGGCAAGATTGTCGTCGACGATGTCATTCGACGAGAGTTCGATCTAATCGAGGATCAGGTTCGGTTTCGCTTTGTCCAGCTCGGTAAGGCTTATGTCGATATTCTCGCGATGGTCCTGCGCGAAGCCGATCAAGATCAGATGGTCGGCAACATCTACGACTTCCCGTTGGCGCTGGAGTTGGGCATCTCGACCAAGTCCGGCTGGTCGTTCATGGAATTGGGCTTGTCTCGGATTGCGGCTGCCGCGCTCCAGTCGGAGTTTCCGGACAGTCGCCTGACCCCGGACGCAGCGCGGAACTGGCTTGCGGGCATACCGGACATAGGCGCGTTGCATCTTGGCCCGATAATTGTGGAAGAATTGGAACGCTTACGGCTGATACGGCCGCAGAGTTGATGTCTGCTGGTTTCGCCTTGCGATACTCGCGGCGTCAGTTCACATACAGCTCCATCAGCGCGTCGTGCGTTGCGTCAGATGAGCTTTACAAGGCGTCCGTCACCAGCACGACCCGCAGGCCTCGATCAACGGCTCCAAGCACCGTCGCGAGAACACCTGCATCGTCGCAAGCCTCGCCGAACCCTCACCACCGACGGCCAGAAAAAAGCCTGCCGCGAGGTGCGGCAGGCTGATGTGTCAATTGCGGTGCTCTGGTGCGTCAATAAGGCAAACTTTGGTTCCACTCACACAACCAAAGCGTGCGCTGGAACAAAACTTTGGCTGCTCAAAACAGAACTTTGGGTCTGCCTTCAGGTCGTAGATGCCCCTTACGAGCACCCAGTCGTGCTCCCGCACGTGTTGCACTTCAGGCAGGTGCCGTTGCGGACCAGCGTGAAGTTTCCGCATTCGCCGCACGAGTCGCCGACATAGCCCTTCATGATCGCCTCGGCCCGGCGCTCCGATTGGGTCGGCTGGGCGGCGGGCGCCGCGAAGCCGAGCTTGGCCATTTCCGCTTCGCCATAAGCCTCGGGCTCTTCCTTCAGCGCGGTGGCGCCGGCGGTGGCGAGGCCGGTCGCGGAAGCGACCGAGCGGGCGACCGCGTCGTTCGCAGCGTGGCTTCCCTGGCCGCCGCCCTGGATGGCGAGCAGGTTGATCGGCTTGCCGCGGCGGAAGCCGGTGGAGGCGAGGGGGGTCGAGGTGACCGGGGTCGCATCCGGCGCCTTGTCCTGGCCGACGCCGCTGCCCATCACGTCATGGCCGATCTCGCTGGGGTCGACATGGGCGAGGTCGTTGCGGCCGAGATAGGAGATCGCGAGCTCGCGGAAGACGTAGTCGAGGATCGAGGTCGCGTTCTTGATCGACTGGTTGCCGGCGACGAAGCCCGAGGGCTCGAACCGGGTGAAGGTGAAGGCCTCGACATACTCCTCCAGCGGCACGCCGTATTGCAGGCCGAGCGAGACCGCGATGGCGAAGTTGTTCATCATCGCCCGGAAGGCCGCACCCTCCTTGTGCATGTCGATGAAGATCTCGCCGAGGCGCCCGTCCGAATACTCGCCGGTATGGACATAGACCTTGTGGCCGCCGACCGTGGCCTTCTGGATGTAGCCGGTGCGGCGATCCGGCATCTTCTCGCGCTCGCGCTTGCGCTCGATGCGCTCGACGATGCGTTCGACGATCTTCTCCGAGATCTGGGTGGCGCGCGCCGCCATCGGCGCCGCGACCAGCGTCTCGACGGCGTCGTCGGCGTCCTCGTCCTCATCCGAGATCAGCGCCGAGTTCAGCGGCTGCGAGAGCTTGGAGCCGTCGCGGTAGAGGGCGTTCGCCTTCAGCGCCAGCTTCCAGGAGAGCATATAGGCGCTCTTGCAGTCCTCGACCGTGGCGTCGTTCGGCATGTTGATGGTCTTGGAGATGGCGCCCGAGATGAAGGGCTGCGCCGCCGCCATCATGCGGATATGGCTCTCGACCGAGAGATAGCGCTTGCCGATGCGGCCGCAGGGATTGGCGCAATCGAAGACGTTGTAATGCTCGGTCTTCAGGTGCGGGGCGCCTTCCAGGGTCATCGCGCCGCAGACATGGACGTTGGCGGCCTCGATCTCGGCCTTGCTGAAGCCGAGGAAGGGCAGGAGCTCGAACGACATGTCGTTCAGCTTCTCGGCCGGGACCTTGAGCGTACCGGTGAGGAAATCCTCGCCCAGCGTCCACTTGTTGAAGACGAACTTGATGTCGAAGGCGCTCTTCAGCCCCTTCTCGATCGCCTCGATCTTCTCGTCGGTGAAGCCCTTGCTGCGCAGCGTCGAGGGGTTGACGCCCGGCGCCTGCTTCATCGAGCCGTGGCCGACGGCATAGGCCTCGATCTCGGCGATATCGGCCTCGCGGTAGCCGAGCGCCCGCAGCGCGTCCGGCACGGCGCGGTTGATGATCTTGAAATAGCCGCCGCCGGCGAGCTTCTTGAACTTCACCAGCGCGAAATCGGGCTCGATGCCGGTGGTGTCGCAATCCATGACGAGGCCGATCGTGCCGGTCGGCGCGATCACGGTGGCCTGGGCGTTGCGATAGCCGTAGCGCTTGCCTTGCTCGAGCGCCTCGTCCCAGACGATGCGGGAGCGCTCCGCCATGGTGACGGCCGAGCCGCCGAGGCGGGCGAGGGTGGCGTGGTCGAGCGGGACCGGGGTGACGCTCAGGCCTTCATAACCGTCTGCGAGGCCATGGGCCGCCGTGCGGTGGTTGCGGATGACGCGCAGCATGTGGCTGGCGTTCTTCTTGTAGCCGGGGAAGGGGCCGAGCTCGCCGGCCATCTCGGCCGAGGTCGCATAGGCGACGCCGGTCATGATCGCGGTGAGCGCACCGGCCAGCGCACGACCCTCGTCGGAGTCGTAGCCGAGGCCCATGGTCATCAGCAGGCCGCCGATATTGGCGTAGCCGAGGCCGAGCGTGCGGTATTCGTAGGAGAGCTCGGCGATCTCGCGGCTCGGGAACTGCGCCATCGTCACCGAGATCTCGAGCACGACGGTCCAGAGCCGGCAGAGATGCTCATAGGCCGCGACGTCGAAGGCCTTGGTTTCCGTGTCGTAGAACTGCAGCAGGTTGGCCGAGGCCAGATTGCAGGCGGTGTCGTCGAGGAACATGTACTCGGAGCACGGGTTGGACGCCCGGATCCGGCCGGAAGCCGGGCAGGTGTGCCAGTCGTTCATCGTCGAGTTGAAGTGCAGGCCGGGATCGGCCGAGGCCCAGGCGGCGTAGCCGATCTTCTCCCAGAGGTCGCGGGCCTTCAGCGTCTTGTGGACCTTGCCGGTGGTCCGGGCGGTCAGATTCCAGTCATTGTCGTTCTCGACGGCGCGGAGGAAGTCGTCGGTCAGCGAGACCGAGTTGTTCGAGTTCTGGCCGGAGACGGTGAGATAGGCGTCGGAATCCCAGTCGGTGTCATAGGTGTCGAAGGAGATATCCTTGTAGCCCTGCTTGGCGAACTGGATGACGCGCTTGATGTAGTTGTCCGGCACCAGCGCCTTGCGGGCGAGCTTGATCTCGCGCTTCAGCGCCGGGTTCTGCTCGGGATCGAAGCAGCTGTCGCCATCACCCTCGCAGTTCACGCAGGCCTTGAGCACGGCCTTCATATGCTTCTTGACGGTCTTGGAGCCGGTGACGAGGGCGGCGACCTTCTGCTCCTCCTTCACCTTCCAGTCGATATAGGCCTCGATATCGGGATGGTCGGCATCGACCACGACCATCTTCGCGGCGCGGCGGGTGGTGCCGCCCGATTTGATGGCGCCGGCGGCGCGGTCGCCGATTTTGAGGAAGGACATCAGGCCCGAGGACTTGCCGCCGCCGGCGAGCTTCTCGCCTTCGCCGCGCAGCATCGAGAAGTTCGAGCCGGTGCCTGAGCCATACTTGAACAGGCGGGCCTCACGGACCCAGAGGTCCATGATGCCGCCCTCGTTGACGAGATCGTCCTGCACGCCCTGGATGAAGCAGGCATGCGGCTGCGGATGCTCGTAGCTCGACTTCGACTTCACCAGCTTGCCGGTCTTGAAGTCGACGTAGAAATGGCCTTGGCTGGGGCCGTCGATGCCATAGGCCCAGTGCAGGCCGGTGTTGAACCATTGCGGCGAGTTCGGCGCGACGCGCTGGGTCGCGAGCATGAAGCGCAGCTCGTCATGGAAGGCCGCGGCATCCTCCTCGGAGGAGAAATAGCCGCCCTTCCAGCCCCAATAGGTCCAGCAGCCCGCGAGGCGGTCGAAGACCTGCTTGGAGGAGATTTCGGAGCCGTAGCGCTCGCCCTCGGGCAATTCGGCGAGAGCCGCCTCGTCGGCGACCGAGCGCCAGAGGAAGGAGGGAACGTCGTTCTCCTCGAACTTCTTCAGGCGCGCTGGCACGCCGGCCTTGCGGAAATATTTCTGCGCGAGCACGTCGCTCGCCACTTGCGACCAGGTCTCGGGGACCTCGATGCCTTCCAGCCGGAAGACGACGGAGCCGTCCGGGTTCTTGATCTCGCTGACGGCCGATCGGAACGGAATCGCGGAATAGGGCGACTGTCCGGCGGTGGTGTAGCGGCGCTCGATGCGCATGATCTTCGTCCCTTGATCTGCCGCGGGCCTGCTTCGCAAGCCACGCGCGGCCGGTTGATCACCGGCTCCTGATGTCAGCCCAAACTCGGTTCGATGCCCTGTGGGTCCCGGCGGTGTAGCCCCGCCGATGGTCCCGGACGCGCCCAAAATGCCCGCGCAAATCCGTTCGCTTCCGCTGGTGATGGCGGATGCGGCGGCAGGCCCGGAACACACTGGAAAACTAGGGTTTCGCAGTCATCCAGAGGGGGTGCCGCCGGCCGTCATGCGATGGTCAAAATCTAGTGCAGATCCCAGTCGGTCGTCAAGGAATAGTGCCCCGCGATCCCTGTGGACACGACATCTGGTAGGGATATGTGGGTTATGGGGATAAGTTGCAAGGCCGTCGCTAAGCCCCGGAAATCGCCGGGGAATCGGATGCGCGTCGGCAAGATTGCCACAGTGTGGGAGGAAGCGCAGTCCCTAAAATCCCCGCTATTCATGGTTGACGAGTGGTGAAGCCGATGCGCCGAAGGCCAGCCGCGTGCAGCGCTTTCAAAGCCGCCCGGAAGTGGCTGATCTCGGGCCGTTTCCGTGAGAATGCAGGCTTCGACGCCGGTCCCGAATCGCGGCCGAATCGTGGCGAGCGACTCGCTGCGCGCCGAGATTGAGCGATCGGCTTAAAGCGACGTTGGGTTGCCTGGGCCATGCCGGCTGCAGCGTGATCCAGTCCTGGAGACCCGCCGGCTCCGAGCCGCTGATCGCGATGTCCCGGCCATCATGAGCCTGATGCGCTGCGATCCGGGTGAGAAACCGCGCGGTTTCGGCGCGGTCGGCTTATCGCGGACTGGACAGTAGGCGGTGCGGGAGCCATAAGTCGCGCGATTGTTTTGCACTGCGCGCACGGACTGAGGACAATGAAGGACTGGCTGCTGCAGATCTTCACCTGGTGGAATGGCCAGACGATCGGCACCCGCTTCCATACCTGGCGCTTCGGCGAGCGGGTGGGCGAGGACGAGTTCGGCAATGTCTATTACCGCACCGCGGGTGGGGTGAAGGACAAGGCGCTCGGCTTCCAGCGCCGCTGGGTGATCTACAAGGGCGACGCCGAGGCCTCCAAGGTGCCGCCGGGCTGGAACGGCTGGCTGCACCACACGGTCGACGTCGCGCCCTCCGAGGAAAGCTACCAGCCGCGCGAGTGGCAGCAGCCGCACCAGCAGAACTGGACCGGCACCGCGCTGGCCTATCGTCCGCAGGGCTCGACCCTCGCCGAGGGCGAGCGCCCGGCCGCGACCGGCGACTACGAGGCTTGGACGCCGGGCCGCTGAGACAAGGTTCGCCGAGGCACGCCGCGACATACCGGGCCGCTCCTTTTGGGGCGGCTTTTTGCTTTCGGAGGGTGGCGCCGCCGGCCTACCCCAAGGTTTTGGGGGCGGTGCCCTTTTTCCGCTGCCTTTGCCGTGTTACTGCGCGCCATCGCGGTCCTTCCGCGCCGTCGAAGAGATTCGCGCACGCATGCCGTCGTTCTTTCGTTTCCCGATCCTGGCAGGCCTCGCCGCGAGCGCGATGGCGACGCTGACGGCTACAGGGCCGGCCCAGGCCGATCGCATCCGCAATCCGACCGCGGTCTTCGCCGGGCTCGACAAGATCACCGGCCGCATCATCTCCTTCGAGGTCGCGATCGACGAGACCGTGCAGTTCGGCGCGCTGCAGCTCACGCCGCGCGTCTGCTGGACGCGTCCGCCGACCGAGGCGCCGCAGACCGACGCCTTCGTCGAGGTCGACGAGGTCACGGTCAAGAATGAGTACCGGCGCATCTTCACCGGCTGGATGTATGCGGCGAGCCCCGGCCTGCACGGCGTCGAGCATGCGATCTACGATGCCTGGCTGACCGATTGCAAAGGCGGAACCGAGCTCGTCGTCGATCCCAAGGAGCCGGAGGCTCCGCCGCCGCCCGAAGAACAGCGCAAGCCGCGGACGCCGCCTCGTGACCCCAACCTGCCTCCGCCCGGGCAGCAGCCTCCGCCGCCGCCTGGCGGGCGCATCGATGTCGAGCCGCCGCGTGGCGTGCCGGTGCAGCCGCAGCGGCCGAGCCAGCGCTTCTTCCCGACCAATCCTGCGCCCGGCCGTGATCCGGCGGCCAGCGGCGGCGCCTGATTCCGCCGGCCGGCGGCCGCGCTTCAGAGCTGAGCCAGAGCCTCCCGGCCGCTGACCGGCGCCGATGCCGGCCAGGCGTTCCAGTCGCCCCGGTGGCGCAGCGCCTCGTCGAGCAGGTGGCGATAATCGTCGCGCGGGATTTCGATCGTGCCGAACTGCGCGAGATGGCCGGTCTGGAACTGCGTGTCGAGCAGGCGATAGCCGCCCCGTTTCAGCCGGGCGACAAGATGGACCAGCGCCACCTTCGAGGCGTCGGTCTCGCGGTGGAACATGCTCTCGCCGAAGAAGGCGCCGCCCAGCGAAAGCCCGTAGAGCCCGCCGACGAGGCGGCCTTCGCGCCAGCACTCCACCGTGTGGACATGGCCGAGCGCGAAGAGCGCCCCGAAGATCTCGCGAATGCGCGCGTTGATCCAGGTCTCGGCGCGATCCGGCTTGGCCTCGGCGCAAGCCGCGATGACGGCATCGAAGGCGCTGTCGACCCGGATCTCGAAACGGTCCGCGCGGACTGTCCGGGCAAGCCGCGCCGAGAGATGGAAGCGGTCGAGCGGGATGATGCCGCGGATTTCCGGCTCGACCCAGAACAGCCCGGGATCGTCGGCGCTCTCCGCCATCGGGAAGATGCCGGCGGCATAGGCGCGCAGCATGATCTCCGGCGTGATCGCGGGGGTGCGGACTGGCACGGAACGAGCCTTCATGGGCGGATGGGAGCGCGGGGCGGGGCTTCTGTCAAACGAGGGTTGCCAGGCCGGTCGTCATTGCGCGGAGCATCAGCGACGAAACAATCCAGGGGCTGAGTACGACGTTTCACCCGGTCCCCAATAATGGCTTCGCTGCGCTGACAACGACGGCGGGGTGAGGTTGCGCGACGGAAACCCAGCGTCATTCCGGACAAGCCGCGAAGCGGCGCCGATCCGGAATCCATCGCAGGGCTCGGCGCTTCACGCTGGATTCCAGGCCAAGCCCGGAATGACGACAAGGTCCCGTCGCGAACCTGACGCTCCCGCTACACCGCAAGCGCCACGGCCTCAGAGATAGCCTGAAGCCATGGCCGCAAGAGGCTGAGGGATCAGCCCTCCGTGCTCTCGGCGCCCTGAGCTTCGTCGCCAGCCTCGCCGTTCTCGCCGCCTTCGCCATCATCGTTGATGCACTCGACCGAGACGACCTTCTCGTCCTTGTCGGTGTTGAACACCGTGACGCCCTGGGTCGAGCGCCCGGCGATGCGGATACGGTTGTTCGGGCCGGCATCGACCGGCACGCGGATGAGCTGGCCGCCATCGGTCACCAGCATGAGCTGGTCCGAGTCCACTGCCGGGAAGGAGGCGACGAGCTTGCCGTTGCGGTCGTTGACGACCATGGCGACGATGCCCTTGCCGCCGCGCCCGGTGACCCGGTACTCGAAGGAGGAGGTGCGCTTGCCGTAGCCCTTCTCCGAGATCGTCAGGATGAACTGCTCGGCCGCGCCCATGGCGGCGTATTTCTCCTGCCCCAGCTCGATATCGCCCGAGGCGCTCTCCTCGGCATCGGCCTCGACCGCCGGAACGGCCTCCGTCGCCTCGTCGGCCTCGCCGTTGAGCGCACGGCGGTTGGCTGCGGCGCGCTTGAGATAGGCGGCGCGCTCGTCCGGTGTGGCGTCGAGATGGCGCAGGATCGCGAGCGAGATGACCTTGTCGCCCTTGGCCAGGTTGATGCCGCGCACGCCGGTCGAGTCGCGGCCCTTGAAGACGCGCACCTCCGGCACCGCGAAGCGGATGCACTGGCCGTCGGCCGTCGTCAGCAGCACGTCGTCGTTCTCGGTGCAGATCTGCACGTCGACGATGTGGTCGCCCTCGTCGAGCTTCATCGCGATCTTGCCGGCGCGGTTGACGTTGACGAAGTCGGAGAGCTTGTTGCGGCGCACCCCGCCCGAGGCGGTAGCGAACATCACGTCGAGCGTTTCCCAGCTCGCCTCGTCCTCCGGCAGCGGCATGATCGTGGTGATGCGCTCGCCGGCCTCGATCGGCAGCATGTTGACCAGTGCCTTGCCGCGCGCGTTCGGCGCCGAGAGCGGCAGGCGCCAGACCTTCTCCTTGTAGACCTGGCCTTCCGAGGAGAAGAACAGCACCGGGGTATGGGTCGAGGCGACGAAGAGGCGGGCGACGAAATCCTCGTCCTTGGTCGCCATGCCGGAGCGGCCCTTGCCGCCGCGGCGCTGCGCCCGATAGGTCGAGAGCGGCACGCGCTTGATGTAGCCGCCATGGCTGACGGTGACGACCATGTCCTCGCGGGCGATCAGGTCCTCGTCGTCGAGGTCGGAGCCCCAGTCCTGGATCTCGGTGCGGCGCGGCGTGGCGAAGGCAGTCTTCACCTCGGCGAGCTCGGCCTTGACGATCGACTGGATGCGGGCGCGCGAGCGCAGGATGTCGAGATAATCCGCGATCTCCTTGGCGAGCTTCTCCAGCTCGTCGCCGATCTCGTCGCGACCCAGAGCGGTGAGGCGCGACAGGCGCAGCTCGAGGATCGCCTTCGCCTGCGCGTCCGAGAGCCGATAGGTACCGTCCGGATTGATCGGGTGGCGCGGATCGTCGACCAGCGCGATCAGCGGCGCGATATCCTCAGCCGGCCAGTCGCGCGCCATCAGCGATTCATGCGCGGCGGCAGGCGTCGGCGCCGTGCGGATCAGGCGGATGACCTCGTCGATATTGGCAACCGCCGTGGCGAGGCCGCAGAGCACATGGGCGCGCTCGCGGGCCTTGTTCAGGAGGTAGCGCGTGCGCCGCGAGACGACCTGCTCGCGGAACTCGACGAAGGCGGTGATGAAGTCCTTGAGGTTCAGGACTTCCGGGCGGCCGCCGTTCAGCGCCACCATGTTGGCGCCGAAGGACGTCTGCAGCGGGGTGAAGCGGTAGAGCTGATTCAGCACGACATCGGCGACGGCGTCGCGCTTGATCTCGATGACGACGCGAACGCCCTCGCGGCTGGATTCGTCGCGCAGGTCCGAGATGCCCTCGATGCGCTTCTCGCGCACGAGATCGGCGATCTTCTCGACCATCGTCGCCTTGTTCACCTGATAGGGAATCTCGGTGACGACGATCGCCTCGCGCTCCTTGCGCATCTCCTCGATATGCGTCTTCGAGCGCATCACGATCGAGCCACGGCCGGTGTGATAGGCCGAGTGGATGCCGCTGCGGCCCATGATCGAGGCGCCGGTCGGGAAATCCGGGCCGGGGACGATCTCGATCAGGTCGTCGATCGAGATCTCGGGATCGTCGATAAAGGCGACGCAGGCGTCGATGACCTCGCCGAGATTATGCGGCGGGATGTTGGTGGCCATGCCGACGGCGATGCCGCCGGCGCCGTTGACGAGGAGGTTCGGATAGCGCGCCGGCAGGACCGTCGGCTCATGCTCCTTGCCGTCGTAGTTCGGCTGGAAATCGACCGTGTCGAGGTCGAGGTCTTCCAGCAGCGGCATCGCCGCCTTGTCGAGGCGGGCCTCGGTGTAACGATCGGCGGCGGCGCTGTCGCCGTCCATCGAGCCGAAATTGCCCTGGCCGTCGATCAGCGGCAGGCGGAGCGAGAAGTCCTGCGCCATGCGCACCAGCGCGTCATAGACTGCGAGATTGCCGTGCGGATGGTATTTACCCATCGTGTCGCCGACGATGCGGGCGCATTTGGTATAGGGCCGCTCGGGCACGTTCTTGTTCTCGTGCATCGAGAACAGGATGCGGCGGTGGACCGGCTTCAGGCCGTCGCGGACATCGGGCAGAGCGCGGCTCACGATCACGCTCATGGCGTAATCGAGATAGCTCTTCTTCATCTCGTCGGTGATCGCGATCGGCTTGATGTCGCCGCCGAAGTCCGGGGCTCCGTCGCGCTTGTCGTCGGTATCGTCGCTCAAGGGGAAATGTCCCGATTCCTGCTGGTTTTTCAGCCTTCTGGCTATCCGATTCCGGCCGCAGACGCCAGCGAAAGCGGACTCTGTCCAAGCAAAAATTCCGCCAGCGAATTCAGTGACTTACTGAAGTTTTCGAGGCGCGTTGCGATACGCCGCCATATTCCGGCCTTTCTTGGTGCGTGACGGCGGGCTTGCGGCATGCTGATGTGGCGCCATGTTCGTCGAATTCGCCACTGCCGCGCTCGTCACCATGCTGGTGACGCTCGACCCGCCGGGGCTTGCGCCGATCTTCCTGTCGCTGACGCGTGGGATGTCGGAGAGCGAGCGGAAGCAGGTTGCGATCCGGGCCTCGATCATCGCCTTCTGCATCATGGCCTTCTTCGCCGTTGCGGGCGATGTCGTGCTGAAGGCGCTCGGCGTCTCGCTGCCGGCCTTCCGCATCGCGGGCGGGCTGCTGCTGTTCTGGATCGCCTTCGAGATGGTGTTCGAGCGCCGGACCGAGCGCAAGCAGCAGACGGCGGAGACCGCGATCACGCAGGATCATATCCGCAATGTCGCGGCCTTTCCGCTGGCGATTCCGCTGATGGCGGGGCCAGGGGCGTTGACCGCTATGATCCTGCTCGCCGGCCGCGCCCATGGCGATCCGCTGCTGCTGGCCACGCTCGCGGTGATCTGCGGGCTGGTGGTGTTCTCCTGCCTCCTGGTGTTCCTGACGGCGACGCCGATCGCGAAGCTGCTGGGCGTCACCGGCAATATCGTGCTGACGCGCCTGCTTGGGGTGATCCTGGCTGCGCTGGCCGTGCAGTTCGTGATCGACGGGATCAAGGCCGCCGCGCAGGGCGGCTAGATCTCGCCGCTTGCGCTCGGCGCAGCGCAACGATCCGATGGTTTCGACATTCGGGCGAGCTTCCATCAAATTGTGATGCTCGCGACATGGAATGTCGGGGCTCGCTTTGCTGCAGGTCGATCACCGGCGATGATGCCAGAACGTTGAATGCTCCTTTCTCTCTGATATCGCTGACGTTTTCCGCCGCCGCGTACATTTCCACCCGGCCGCCGGACGTAAAAACTGATTGGCACGAAACCTGCCCCTGCCTCCGAACACGGAACAGGTCGTGCGGGAAGCGACAGGGCGTTGGTCAGCAGCGCGCGCCTTGCCTTGTAAGCACATGACTCGTTCCATCGAGGAAATGGCCGCCCGCGGCATCGTCATGCAGGTTCATAATGCAAAGTCTTGATATCGTAAGGGAAATCGTGGCGGGGCAGATCAACCGCGACCCCTCCGAGGTCACCGAACAGACCAATCTGGAAGAGGCGGGCTACGATTCCCTCGATGTCCTGGAGACGATCTTCGCCATCGAGGAGCGTTTCAAGGTCCGCGTCCCCTTCGATGCCAATGATCCTAAGCTCCGGGCGATGAAGACGGTCGGCGATATCGCGCGCATCGTCGAGGAGGCAATCGGTCAGCAGGCGCCGGCGTGAGGCGCATTGCCGTTACGGGCCTTGGCGCCGTATCCCCGGCGGGATTGACCATGGCGGCGACCTGGCAGCGCGTCCTTGCCGGGGAGAGCGCGATCGGGCCGCTGGTGCTGCCGCGCACGGATAGTCCTCCCTGTCCGATCGCCGCGCAGGTCCAGGACTTCGATGCCAATGCCCATTTCACGCCCAAGCAGTTGGGAGCGCTCGATCGCATCGCGCAGTTCGCGGTCGTCGCCGCCCGGGAAGCGGTCGCGGATGCGGGCTTCGAACGCGGTGATCCGGCGCTCGCGCAGGCGGATGTGATCATCGGCGTCGGCGTCGGCGGCATGAACACGGTCGATGACAGCTTCCACCGGATCTATGCCGAGCAGGCGCGCGGGGTCCACCCGCTCACGGTCCCCAAGCTGATGGCCAATGCTTCGGCGAGCCAGATCTCGATGGATCTCGGCCTCCACGGCAATACCTTCGCGGTCGCCAGCGCCTGCGCGTCGGGGACCCATGCGCTGGGCCTGGCCTTCCGGTCCATCCTGCACGGCGATTGCGACGTCGCCCTTGCCGGGGGCGCCGAAGCCTGCATCACGCATGGCACGCTGGTCGCCTGGAATGCCCTGCGGATCCTGTCGCGCGACACCTGCCGGCCGTTCTCGCGCAACCGCAGCGGCCTGGTCCTCGGCGAGGGCAGCGCCATCCTGGTCCTCGAGGAGTGGGAACGGGCCGTGGCGCGGGGCGCGCGCATCTATGCCGAGCTCGTCGGCTTCGCCGCCAATGCCGATGCGGGGGACCTGACCTCTCCCGACCAGCACGGCGCCGAGATGGCGATGCAGCGCGCGATGGCCAGTGCCGGCATCGCGCCCGAGGATGTCGACTACGTCAATGCCCACGGCACCGGGACGCTGATGAACGACGCCATCGAGAGCAGGGCCATTCGCGCGGTTTTCCCAGCGGCAAGCCTGCCCCTGGTCTCGTCGACCAAGGGCGTGCTCGGCCATAGCCTGGGCGCCGCCGGGGCGTTCGAGGCGCTCGTCACGACGCTTTCGCTGCATCACCAGATCGTGCCGCCGACGGCGAACTGCACCGAACCCGACGAGGAATGCGGGCTCGATGTCGTGCCCGGAGGGCCGCGGCCCGTCTCGGTGAGGCATGCGCTGTCGAACTCCTTCGCGTTCGGCGGCCTGAACGCCGTGCTGGCCTTCCGGCACCACGCGTAAATGCGATCAAGGTCTCCGGGCGGGGATGGTTCCGGCCCGGAGGTTGATCGAGATCCCAATGCCATCGGGACAGGCCCGCAGGTCGCACGCCGCGATCACGCCCACTTCCCGGTCGTGAGAATGGGCTATTGCGTATCACATAAGCAGATGCTTATGTGATGCCATGATCGAGAACGAGATCTTCAAGGCGCTGGCTGACCCGACCCGCCGCGCCATCCTCGACAAGCTGGCGGCGAGCAGCATGAACGCGAGCGCGCTGCGCGAAGGCATGGCGCTCAGCCAGCCGGCGATGTCGCAGCATCTCGCGGTCCTGCGCGGCGCGGGGCTGGTCAGCGAGGAGCGGCAGGGGCGCTTTGTGAATTACCGGGTCGATCCGGAGGGGCTCGCGCTCGTCGCGCGATGGCTGACGAAATACCGCGCCCTCTGGCCGGCGCGGATCGACGATCTCAGGACCTTGCTCAAGGAGATGGACCAATGAGCGGCGACGGCAAGGAAGCGGCGGCTGCCCGTCTCGTCTTCGCGTTCCGGTTCGACGAGCCGCCTGAAAAACTCTGGCGCGCGCTCAGCACTCCGGGCCTGCGCGAACACTGGCTGCCCGATGCGGAGCTGGCCGATCCTGAGCCGAGCGTCGTCACACCGGGAGAGGCGCTGCGCTACCGGATGCGCGACAGCGAACCGCCTTTTCTCGAAAGCGTGGTCACGTTCCGTATCGACGCCAGCGAGGCCGGCGGAAGCAGCCTGCAAGTGATCCATGAATTGACCGATCGCCGCGTCGGGCTGGATCCGATCCCGGCGAACAGCAACGCGCCGCCGGTCATGCGCGCCGCCGCCTGAGGCGGCGCGAAAACCACCATCCATTTCCCTGAGACTTTGGAGTTCGCCGATGCGCGAAGCGATGCAACTCGTCCCTATGGTCGTCGAACAGTCGAGCCGCGGCGAGCGCTCGTTCGACATCTACTCGCGGCTGCTGCGCGAGCGGATCATCTTCCTCAATGGCGAGGTCAACGACGCGATGAGCGCGTTGGTCTGCGCGCAGCTCCTGTTCCTGGAGGCGGAGAACCCGAAGAAGCCGATCCATCTCTACATCAACTCGCCGGGCGGCGTGGTAACCAGCGGCTTCGCCATGTACGACACGATGCGCTACATCCGCTCGCCGGTGCATACGCTGTGCATGGGCACGGCGCGCTCGATGGGCTCGTTCCTGCTGATGGCAGGGGAGCGGGGCGAGCGCGGGGCGCTCCCCAATGCGAGCCTGCATGTGCATCAGCCGCTCGGCGGCTTCCAGGGGCAGGCTTCCGACATCTTCATCCATGCCGAGGAGATGCGGCAGACCAAGCATCGGCTGACCCGGCTCTATGCCGAGCATTGCGGGCGCAGCTACGAGGAGGTCGAGCGCACGCTCGACCGCGACCGCTTCATGACAGCGGAAGAGGCCTTGGAATGGGGCCTGATCGACCGGATCGTTCACCGGATGGAGGAGCCGGCCGCGGCTTAAGTGACCGTTGGTCGTCATTCTCTGGCGGAGCGCAGTGGAGACCCGAGAATCTCATTCCGAAGGAGGCTCCCGCGCTCCTCCTTCATGAGATGCCCGGGCCACGCCCGTCACTTCTCGAGAAACGCCCGGATCGCGCCTTCGGCCTGCTTCATCGACATCACGCCGTCGAGATGGCCGCGGCTGCCGTCGATGGTGGCGTGGGTGATGTCGCGCCCGGCATCCTTCGCCGCCTTAACCGTGGTGGCGACCATGTCGGGCGTGAAGACGAGGTCCTTCGGCTGCGTGATCAGCAGCATCGGCGCCTTGATCTTCGCCATGCCGTCCGCGAGCGAGGTGCCGCCCGCGGCGAAGAGCTGGTTCGCCTTGACCAGGTAGAGGAAGTGGTTGGCGTCGGAGATTTTCGCGCGGGCCATGCCGGCATTGTCGAGCACGCTCTGGACTTGGAACTTGTTGGCGAGCGCCTTGCCGGGCTCCTCTCCCTCCTTGGCCGGGCGGCGGCCGAAGGTGGCATTGGCCCAGTCCTGGTGATTGGCCTGCAGGGTCACCGCCGTCAGTGCCTTGGCGAGGCCGGCCAGCGGCGGGGTCTTGCCGTAATAGTCGCCGTTGTTCCAGTTGGGATCGACGAGGATGGGCGCGGCCCAGACGTCGAGCCAGGCGATCAGCATGGCATCGGCCTCGCCGGCGCCGATCACCGGCATGGCCTTGGCAACCATCTCGGGATGGCTCGCCGCCCATTCGAAGGTCTGCAGCGAGCCCATCGAGGGGCCGGCGACCAGCGCGAGCTTCTTGATGCCGAGGCTTTCGACCAGCGCCTTCTGGACTTCGACGAAGTCGCGGACCGTGACGACGGGGAAGTCGAGCCCATACGGCTTGCCGGTATCGGGGTTGGTCGAGGCCGGGCCGGTCGTGATGGTCTTGGGATCACCGGTGCTGAGATTGACCAGCGTGTCCGAGGACAGGACGAAATATTTGTTGGTGTCGATCGCCTTGCCCGGGCCGATGATCGCGTCCCAATAGCCCGGCGCCGCGTCGCTGGCGGCATATTTGCCGGCCGCATGCGAGTTGCCGGAGAAGAAGTGGCAGATCAGCACGGCGTTGGACTTGTCGGCGTTGAGCGTGCCGTAGCTCTCCCAGCCGACGCGGACATTCTTCAGCGTGCGCCCGCTCTGGGTGGTGAAGCTCGCGAGCTCGAAGACGTTCTTCTCGACCGTCGGTTCCTGCGCTTCGGCCATGCCTGCTGTCATCCATCCTGCGAGCGCCAGCGCGCCCATGATCCACATCTTCATCGCCAGATCCTTCCCGCTGCCGCAACATGTCGCGGCCGCATGAGAGCGGATTTCGGAGAAACGCGAAAGGGCTGGATCAGCGCGTGAACTGCGTCGGCACGAGGGAGGCGCCGGTCGGGCTGAGGACGGCGTCGGGCTCGATCTCGAAGGCCGGCGCATCGACCGAGCCCTTGAGCACGAAGGGCAGCTTCAGGGCGCCGTTCACGGAGGCGAGCAGCGCGGTCATGTCGAGGAGGCGCGTGCGCAACGCGGCGCTGCCGGCGAGGTTGAAGCGGTAGTTGGCGCCGCTCATCTGCGCCTCGGTCAGGGCCAGCAGGCCGCCGGCGATGCCGGCATTGGCGGTTATGCTCTCGTAGGGCGTCTTGCCCTGCCGCCAGTCGCGCAGGGTCTGGACCGGACTGCGCTCGGCGCGGCGGAGCAACTCGGCGAGCGCGATGCCGCCGATCTCGCCCTGCCGCGCGGCGAGATTGACGCGTCCGGTGAAGGAGCCGATCAATTCGTCGAAGGTCCGGCCGACGCCGTCGAGCGCGAGCTGGGCGCCGCCGGTGCCGCTGAGGCGCGCAAGTTGCGGCAGGTCGGACGCGGCCTGCCCGATATTCACCTTGTCGAGCCCGGCCTGGATCTTGACGTCGACGCCGGCGGGAACGCCGATCGCGAGCAGGCGGCTCTTGACGCTGCCGCCATAGGCGCCGGCCCGAAGCAGGCCTGTCTCGAAACGCCCCTTCTTGACGAGCAGGTAGGTCGCGACATCGCTCAAGCGCGCCCCCTTCAGGCGAGCGGCATCGACCGAGACCCGCAGGTCGATGTCGCGCGCGGTCCAGGCGTCGAGATCGAAGGGGGCGGTATCCGCTGCATCGACGGCCGGGATCGGCAGCCGGTCGACGAGCCGGCCGAGATCGAGCGTCGCGCCGGCCAGCGTACCCGAGAGCGCGAAGCGTCCGCCGGTTTCCGCGAGCTTCATGACGCCGTCGAGCCGCTCTCCGTCGAGATTGACGACGGCGTTGTTGAACGAAACCTCATGCGGCTTCACCTGGATATCGGCCGAAACGGCGACGGCACCGAGCGCCGATGCCAGCCGCGATTCCTCGCCAAACCAGCCGAGCAGCCGAGGAAGCGATGGGGTTGAGAGCGCGAGCAGCCCGCTGATCACCGGCTCGCCCGGGCCGGAGCGGGCGCCATCGAAGCGCAGCTTCAGCAGCGGGGAGGTCGCCGAGAGGGATGCCTTCGCGTTGCCGCCGGCCATGGGCCAGAGCAGGTTGACCTCGGTCGGCACGCCACGCCAGTTCAGCGAGCCGGACAGGGCCAGCGGCTCGTTCAAGTCGCGCGCGTCGATGACGAGGTCGAGATCGCGCACGACGCTTTGGATCGCGTCGTTCGCCCGCAGGAAGAGCGAACCGGAACGGATGACGATCTTGCTCTGGCTTTGCAGGCGCTCGAACTCGGCGAGCGGCGGGCTCAGCCATTCGGCGACGCCGTCGCTGCCGGCGGGAACGGCGACGTCGATCCGGGGCGCGACGAGGTCGACCCGGTCGAAGCTGATATGCCCGCCCAGCAGCGGCAGAAGGCGCAGTTGCGCCTTGACCCGCACGGCCTCGCCCGCGAGCGTGCCGTCGCGCTGGGTGAAGGCGACCTGGGACAGGCTGATGCGGGGCAGCGGCAGGAAGGCGATTTCGGCGCGATCGAGCGCCTTGACGACGAAGCCGGTCCGTTCCTCGATCGCTCTGACGGCGGCGCGCTGGACGCGGCCGACCGCGACATCCCACGACTGCAAACCGAGCAGGCCGATGGCGACGACGAGGCTGAAGGCGATGATCGCAGCACGTCTGGTCATGGACTTCCGAATCGGCACCGGGCCGAAAGTCAGCCAGCCCCCTGGCGGGACAGGGTTTAGGCCGATGCGAAGGGCTTGTCGAGGCCGGGAAGCCGGCTATCCCGCCCGGTCTGTGCCGGTTTTGGCGAGGATGAAGGCCGGATAGAGGCCCGCGAGGATGATCAGCAGTGCCGCCAGCGCACCGTCCTCGAAGACGCCGCGCGCAGCATGGCCGTAGACCACCGTCGCCAATGTGTCGAGGTTGAGAGGGCGCAGAAGCAGGGTTGCCGGCAGTTCCTTCAGGCAATCGACGAAGACCAGCAGCGCCGCTGCGGCTATGGCCGGGCGGGCCAACGGCCAATGGATACGGCACAACACTTCCGGCCCTGCCGCGCCGAGCGCACGCGCAGCATCGTCGATCCGCGGAGAGACGCGAGCCAGCCCGCTCTCGACGCCGGAGACCCCGATGGCGAGGAAGCGCACGGTATAGGCGATGATCAGGGCGGCGCCGGAACCGATCAGGATCAGGCCCGGCTTGACGCCGAACAGGGCAGCCACCGCGTCGGCCAGCAGGTTGTCGAAGGCGGCGAGCGGGATCAGCAGGCCGAGTGCCAGAACCGTGCCCGGCACGGCGTAGCCGAGGCTCGCAATGCGGGCGAGGGGCCTCAGCCAGGTTTCGCGGCCGGAGCGGGCCGCCGTGGCGATGCCGAGGCCGAGGGCGACCACGAGGATCGACGCCAGTCCCGAAAGCAGCAGCGCATTGCCGAGCAGCCTCACCAGCGATGCGTCGAACTGCGCCAGCAGGCCGCGCTGCAGGATCTCGGTGACGAGATAGCCGATCGGCAGCGCGGCGCCGAAGAGAACGGGCAGGGCGCAGGCGAGGGCGGCCAGTGCTGCGGAGCGCCCCCGCAGCGGCCGTCGTGCGACCGGGCGGGGCTGGCGGACGGGCAGGGCGAAGCGGCGCTGCCCGCGCAGCTTCATCTCGACGAGGATCAGGGCAAAGACGATCAGCAGCATGACGCAGGCGATCTGGGCGGCTCCGGCCAGCGAGCCGCGATTGACCCAGGTCGTGTAGATCGACAGCGTCAGCGACCTCACGCCGAGATATTCGGTGGCGCCGATATCGTTCAACGTCTCCAGCAGGACGAGCGTCAGGCCGGCGGCGAGCGCCGGGCGCGCCAGCGGCAGGCCGATGCGCGAGAACAGGCGGCCTGGAGCGGCGCCGAGATTGCGGGCGGCTTCGACGATGCTGGCGCCCTGCACGCTGAAGAGCGCGCGCGTGCTGAGATAGACATAAGGGTAGAGGACAACGGCCATGATCGCGATCGCGCCCGGCAGGTTGCGCGGATCGGGAAACCAGTAGTCGCGCAGCGAGCGCCAGCCGGTGGCCGCACGCAAGCCGCTCTGGAGAGGGCCCTGGAAGCCCAGGAATTCGACGTAGATATAGGCGGTGAGATAGGTCGGCAGTGCCAATGGCAGCACCAGCAGCCATTCGAGCGAGCGCCGACCGGGGAAGTCATGCTGCGTCACCAGCCATGCGGTGCCGACGCCGATGACGGCGCAGGCGGTGCCGACACCGGCGAGGAGCAGGGCGGTCTGGACGAGGGCTGCGGGCAGGACATTGGCGGCAAGATGGGGCCAGATCTCCGCGGCCTGCCGTGACGAAAAGGCTGTGGCTACGAGGGCGAGCAGCGGCAGCGCCACGAGCGCCGCCCCGCCGATCGCGGCATAGGCAAAACGGGTCGACGGCCGCCACCGGAATGGCGACCGTCGCTTGGCGTCGAGCGGGTGGCTCAGGCTCAATTGTCGAAGCCGACCTTGTCGACGAGGTTGGCCGCGGCCTTGCGCTGCTTGGCGACCTCGGAGAGCGGCAACTGGTCGGGCGTGACGGCGCCGAGCAGCTTGACGGCGGCGGAGTCGGTCACGGCCGCATTGACCGGGAACTCGAAATTGCCGTTCGCATAGAGCGCCTGCGCCTTGTCGCCGAGCATGTACTCGACCAGCTTGACCGCGTTCTCCTTGTTCGGCGCGTTCTTGGCCAGAGCGGCGGCCGAGACGTTCACGTGGGTGCCGCCACCGGCGAAGGTGGTCTTGAGCGGCTTGATCGCGTCGAACCAGCCCTTCTGCTCGTTCTTCGCCTCGCTCATCAGGCCGATATAGTAGGTGTTGATGATGGCGATGTCGCAGAGGCCGGACTGGATGTCGCGGGCGACGTCGCGGTCGCCGCCGCCGGGCTTGCGGGCGGCATTGGCGCGCAGGGCCTTGAGCCAGGTCTCGGTCTTCTCGGCGCCGTGATGGGCGAGATAGGCCGCGAAGAGTGCGTTGTTATAGGGGTGCTGGCCGGCGCGGATGCAGAACTTGCCCTTCCACTTGGGATCGGCGAGGTCCTCGTAGGTGATCGCGTCCTGCTTGATGCGCTCCTTCGAGACCACGACGACGCGGGCGCGCTTGGTCAGGGTGACCCAGTTGTTGTCGGGGCGAAGCTGCGCCGGAACGGTCTTGTCGACGAGGTCGGACTTGATCGGCTGGGTGATGCCGGCATCGACCGCGGCGTTGATCTCGCCGACATCGACCATGAGCATGACGTCGGCCGGGCTGTTGGCGCCCTCGGCCCGGACGCGCTCCTGCAGGCCGTCCTTCAGGAACACCGCATTGACCTTGATGCCGGTATCCTTGGTGAAGGCTTCCAGCACCGGATTGAGCAGGGCGGGCTCGCGGGTCGTGTAGAGGTTCACGCCCTGTGCGAAGGCGGGAGCGGCCAGCAGGCAGGAGGACAGCGCAAGGGCATGGAGATAGGTCTTTGCGATCATTCTTCTGCTCCGTCGGTGGGCGCGATCAGCGCGACGGGCGAGCGATAAAATGCGGCCCGCGGAGCGTCAATAAAGTAATCTTTTGATATCAATGACTTACAGCGGTTTCAAGTCAGTTTATATTTTGATGAATTCTAATAAATCAGGTATTGCCTTGGAAAGACGGACAGATTTCCGGCGACGCTTGGTCGTACGTCTTTCGGATGAGGCGACTTGCCGCGGCTGAGACGAACCGGCGCTGGTATCGAAGACCGCCAGGGATTGGCGTCCGGATCGTTACCGGCCGGTTCTACCGTTGCTGTGGCGGAGCTTCGGACGGCGAAGAGGCCGGAAACCGTGAATGCCGCGCTCTCGTCATGGCCGGGCTTGCCCCGACCATCCCCGTCTTCCTTCATGCGACGGGGCGTTCAAGACGCGAATGCTCGCCAGGACGGCGAGCATGATGGTTCCGGCCGACCCAACCGGACGCCTGGAATGGCCTATCGCACCGGCAGCGGGATCAGGCGCACCGGCTCGCGCATCGTCGGCTCGACCGTGCCGCGCAGGATCGCGTCGCTGGCGAAGGCGTCATCCTGCAACTGCGCCTCGCGGACGCGCAATTGGCGGCGGACGCTGCGGGCCTGCGCCTCCATCCGGGAAATGCCGACCTGTTCGTCGATCTGCTTGCGCTGGCTCTTGCTCAGCTCCGAGGCGGTGCGGAAATCGCGGAAGTCGCGCCGGCTATAGGGCCAGCTCGAACCGCCGGTGAACGTCGAGACCTTGCCGTCGAGCACGACGCTGTCGCCCGGCCGCAAGGTGATGTCGCGCAGCAAGGAGACGCGGCGTTCGCCGGCCTGGACGATCGCGGGGCGGCAGGCGGGATCGGCCGATTTCTCATGGCTGAAGGCCATCGGCAGGGCGCTGTAGCGCTTGCCGTCGGCGGCGACGGCATCGGCGATGCCGGTCATGCCGGCCGCCGCCCGGAAGACCTTGACCGGAACGCCCGGATTCATCGCCTTGCAGATCGCCTCGTGGGCCTTCAGGTCACCGGACGAGCGGACATAGCCGATGGGCGCGTGGAAGCCGTCGCAGAGGCGCACGCAGAAGGTCTGGGCGCGGTCCGCCGCTCCCGTCACCGCATCGAGCGATGCGCTGGTGGTACCGGCAATCCTGCGCTGCCGGTCGGCGGATTTCCCGGACGATTTGCGGAAGGGGTTGAGATCGATCTGCGGCTGCGCCAGGCGGCCGTCCGGCAGCGTCTGCATCAGCGGCAGGCGCCAGCCGTTGCCGGCGGGCGCATAGGCGGTCGGCTGCGGGGCAGGGCGCGTCGAGGCGTAAGATGCGTTGCGCAGGCGCGTCTGCTCGTTCTGGCGCGCCACTTCGCGGATGTTGGCCTCGCGCGCCTCGTCGTTCTCGGCGAGGACCATCGAGGCCGTCAGCACCATACCGCCGGAGCCGAGCGCGACCCCGAGCGCGGCGAGCGCCAGCAGGCGGCCCGCGGGGTTGCGCCTTGCGATCTTCGCCTTGCCGGAAGCGGCAGCCAGAACCTCACCGTCGCGGGCGAAAACCCGCGCCGGGACTTCACGGACACGCAACATCGCGTCACTCCAAACTACGCTTGTCCACCGTCCGCCGCCATTCGGGGTGTAGTTTACTTTTCGTTAAGCTTCAACGCTTCCGGGCGCTCGGCCTGGGGAAATGGGCGGAATGCTTAACGGGAGCGGGGACGCAAGCGCCGCTCAGAGCACGGCGAGGAGGACGCCGAGCCACATGCCGACGAGCGCGATCACGCCGATGCCGTAGACCGCGCCGCGCAAGGGCAATTTGTTGGGCCCGAGATGGATCAGGGTGTGGATGACGCGGGTCGCCACATAGAGCCAGGCGAGGATCGCCATCGCATAGCTCGTGGCGCCGGTCGCCATCGCGATCATGATGAGCGCGAAGAAGATGACCGGCGTTTCGAACTGGTTGGAGAAATTCGCCGATGCGAGCCGCGCTGGGACGGGGTAGCGCTCGGTCGAGACCGAGACCTCGTCGGGGCGGACGGCGCCGCTGGTGAAGGCGGTCTTGCGACGCAGGCTCAGAACGATGCCGACGACGAAGATCCAGAAGATCATCGCCAGAGTCGGATAGATCAGCTTGAGAGTCATGGTCGCCCGTCGCCTCGTGCAGCCTTGCCTGAATCGATCAGGCCAGTGCTGCACGAAGCTATCACGGACTCAAGAGCGGGTCGGGTAGTTCGGGCTCTCGCGCACGATCGTCACGTCATGGACATGGCTTTCGCGCAGGCCGGCGCTGGTGATGCGGATGAAGCGCGCCTTGTTCTGGTAATCGGCGAGGTCCTTGCCGCCGACATAGCCCATCGCGGCGCGCAATCCACCGGCGAGCTGGTGCAACACGTTGGAGACCGGGCCCTTGTAGGCGACCTGGCCCTCGATGCCCTCCGGCACGAGCTTCAGCGAATCCTTGATGTCCTGCTGGAAATAGCGATCGGCCGAGCCGCGCGCCATCGCGCCGACAGAGCCCATGCCGCGATAGGCCTTGTAGGAGCGGCCCTGGTACAGAAAGGTCTCGCCGGGGGTCTCGTCGGTGCCGGCGAGCAGCGAGCCGACCATGGCGCAGGAGGCACCGCCGGCCAGCGCCTTGGCGAGGTCGCCCGAGTACTTGATGCCGCCGTCGGCGATGACCGGGACGCCGGCCTTCGAAGCGGCCGAGGCCGCATCCATGATGGCGGTGAGCTGCGGCACGCCGACGCCGGCGACGATGCGGGTCGTGCAGATCGAGCCCGGGCCGATGCCGACCTTGATGGCGTCGGCGCCGGCATCGATCAGGGCCTGGGCGCCGCCGGCGGTCGCGATGTTGCCGGCGATGACCTGGACCGAATTGGAGAGCTTCTTCACCCGGCTGACGGCCTCCAGCACCTTGGCGGAATGGCCATGGGCGGTGTCGACGACGATCAGGTCGACGCCGGCATCGATCAGCATCTCCGAGCGCTCGAAGCCCTGGTCGCCGGTCGTGGTGGCGGCGGCGGCGAGGAGCCGGCCGTGGACGTCCTTGGCCGCGTTCGGATGGGCGACCTGCTTCTCCATGTCCTTCACGGTGATCAGGCCGATGCAGCGATAGTGATCGTCGACGACGAGCAGCTTCTCGATGCGGAACTGGTGCAGCAGGCGGCGGGCCTCGTCGGGGCTGACACCCTCGCGCACCGTGATCAGGCGCTCCTTGGTCATCAGCTCGGAAACCGGCTGAGCCGGGTTCTGGGCGAAGCGCACGTCGCGGTTGGTCAGGATGCCGACGAGCTTGCCCTTGTGGCCCTGCGGGCCGCGCTCGACGACCGGGATGCCGGAGATGCCGTTGTTCTTCATCAAGGCCAGCGCATCGGCCAGCGTCTCGTCGGGGTGGATGGTGATCGGGTTGGCGATCATCCCTGATTCGAACTTCTTGACGAGGCGGACCTGGGCAGCCTGCTGGTCGGCATCGAGATTGCGATGGATGACGCCAAGGCCGCCGGCCTGCGCCATGGCGATCGCCATGCGCGCCTCGGTGACCGTATCCATCGCGGAGGCGATGATCGGCAGGTTCAGCGAGATCGTGCGGGTGAGCTTGGTGCGGATATCGACATCCGCCGGCATGACCTCGGACGGGCCGGGCTCGAGCAGCACGTCGTCGAAGGTGAGGCCGTCGCGAATCAGACCGTCGAGGGAAAGCGTCATCGTCAACTCCGACCGCCGGGCAAGGCCGGCTTTTCAAGGGGGCAGGGCAAGAGGCCCGGTGCCGAGTTGACGAGGCCCGTTAGCATGGGCGCAGCGGCACCGCTAGTGCACGGTCAGGATTCTTTTGCAGTGCAAAACGGCCGGGCGTGCATGGCAGGGCGTTCGGAGCGCGAAACCGAAGGGTCCGCGCCCCGAGCAGGCCTGCCAAGGCGACCGGCCGCGGCGGCGAACCGCCCTGGCCGCACCAGCCTCTGGCACCGGCGATCAGCGCCCGGATCCGGGCTGCATGACGCTCTCCGGCTTCACCCCGAAGCAGCCCCAATCAAAGAATTCGCGACCGGCGGCGTTGGCCAGGTTTTGGCAGCTCTGCAGGTGGACGCAGGCGTCGTACTGGATGCTGGCCGCCGCTCCGCCCGGAACGGTCTTGAACGGACAGGCCGCGCGCCAGTCGGCTGGAGCGGCCGCTGCAGGGGCCGTCGCCGCCGCCCCGTAGGAGAGCCCGGCGAATACCGCCAGGGCTGCGATCCGTGTGCCGAGCGAAAGCCGGCGAGGACCGGCAAAAACATCTGAAATATGCGTCATCGTACTTCTCCGCAGTTGGCGACGCGCGCCCCTCGCGACGGCCCGGCACAACCAGGCAGGGTAGAAATGGGGCGGCTGCCGAGACCGAAGGAGTGAGGCGAACGCATGGCGGCCTTGTGTCTGTCGCCGAGCCATAATCCCGACGCATGGCGGAAACGCATGGATCGGGCGGCCAAACCTCGATTTCGCTCTCGTCACCCGCCGCACATGCGATTAATAGCCGAGCTTATGATTTCAAACGCGCCTGATGTCATCGGGCGTGGAAGGTCCTGACCGTGCAGCGCGCCAAACTCCTGCCTCTGATCGTCGCCTGTGCCCTGTTCATGGAGAACACCGATTCGACGGTGATCGCGACCTCGCTGCCGGTGATCGCGAAATCGCTCGGCGAGGATCCGATCGCGCTGAAGCTGGCGCTGACCTCCTATCTCGTCAGCCTCGCGGTCTTCATCCCGATCTCCGGCTGGATGGCGGATCGCTTCGGCGCCCGCACGATCTTCCGCTCCGCGCTCGTCGTCTTCATGGTCGGCTCGATCCTCTGCGCGGTGTCGAGCTCGCTCGGGGCCTTCGTCGGCGCGCGCTTCATCCAGGGCATGGGCGGGGCGATGATGGTGCCGGTCGGGCGCCTCGTCATCCTGCGCAGCGTCAGCAAGTCCGAGATCGTCGGCGCGCTCGCCTATCTGACGGTTCCCGCGCTGGTCGGCCCCGTGGTCGGACCGCCGCTCGGCGGCTTCATCACGACCTATTTCGATTGGCGCTGGATCTTCTTCATCAACATCCCGATCGGCCTCGTCGGCATCGTGCTGGCGAGCCTGTTCTTCGAGGATATCCGCGAGGAGGATGTGCCGCCGCTCGACATCCGCGGCTTCCTGCTGTCCTCGTTCGGCTTTGCCGCGCTGATGCTCGGGCTCAACACCGGCGGGCGCCATCTGGTGCCGGAAGCGGTGTCCTATGCCTGCGTGATCGGCGGCGCGGCGGCGCTGCTGGCCTATTGGTTCCACGCGCAGCGCGTGCCCTATCCGGTGCTCAACCTCTCGCTGTTCCGCATTCCGACCTTCCGGATCGGCGTGATCGGCGGCTCGGTCTTCCGGACGGGCATCGGCGCAATTCCCTTCCTGCTACCGCTGATGCTGCAGCTCGGCTTCGGGCTGGACGCATTGCAGTCCGGACTGATCACCTTCGCCTCGGCCGCCGGCGCGCTGATCATGAAGACGCTGGCGAAGACGATCCTGGCGCGGTTCGGCTTCCGCGGAGTGCTGACCGTCAACGCCGTGATCGGCGCCGCCTTCCTCGCGGCCTCCGGACTGTTCACGCCGACGACTCCGCACGCGATCATGCTCTCCGTGCTGCTGGTCGGCGGCTGCTTCCGCTCGCTGCAATTCACCGGCATCAACGCGCTGAGCTATGCCGACGTCTCAAACCGCGAGATGTCGAGCGCGACCTCGATGTCGAGCGTCGCCCAGCAGCTCTCGCTAAGCATCGGCGTCACGATCGGCGCCTTCGCCCTGGAGAGCACGCATATGCTTCATGGCGGCAAGACGCTCGCGGCGGGCGATTTCTGGCCGGCCTTCCTGATCGTCGGCCTCGTATCCGCTTCGTCGGCGCTGTGGATGATGCAGCTCGACCCGAATGCCGGTGCCGAAGTCTCGGGCCATGTGCCGGTCAGCGCGCGCAAGGTCACCGCCGAGGCGATCGCGGAGCAGAAGCCGCTGGACTGAGTGACGACGCGCCTCGGCCCAGCGATCGCGTTTCGAGCTATCTTGGCCACATCATTCGGCCGAGCTCTTCCAGCGTCCTCGCCTTCGATGGCCAATCGGGGATCGCGATCTTGCCCATCGGATCGCTGGCCCTGTGCAGGAAGGTGAGGATCAGCAGTCGCTGCGCCAGCGCATCATCGATGCGATCTGGCCCGTAGCCATATCCGGCGAAAAGGGCCCGCACACGACCCGCCCGGCCTTCGGTCATGAAGGCGCTGGGGCCGAGCAGGTCATATTCGCCGAAGCCGGCGAAGACGTCGCCGAAGTCGAACAGGCCGGCGAGATGCCAGCCATCGCTATGCTCCCGAAGCAGGAAATTTTCGGGGATATACTCGCCCGTGAGCAGGACCGGGTTGATGTCGAGGGGGATGGCCGTCGGCGCTACCATCAGCAGCGCGTCGAGCTCGTCATGATAGCGTTCCGGCAAGCCAAGTCTGATCTGGCGGGCACGACAGGATTCGACCTGTCTCTTGATGAAGTCGGGCCAGTCGGGACCAAGCGCGACAATGGGGCCTGCCGGAACTGCCTGAACCGCTGCGATCGTCGAGCCGATCTCGGCCAGAACGCGCTCTTTCGCGATCTCGGAAAGGCTCGGCCAGATCTCAAAGCCGAGCGTTCCATGGAGCCTTGTCATCGCAAGCCAGGGCCAGCCGTCGCGCTCGCCTTCGGCGATCAACTCTGGAACCGGCAATGGCAGTCTGCCCGCGAGCAGCTCCAAGGAGGCGCGCTCCGCGATGAATTGCCTACGCAGCAGCGGCGGGAAAATCTTCAGGATCAGCGTCGGGCCGAGGCCGATGACGAGGTTGGTTCCCGTCGTGAAGGTGGTAATATCGGCGGTAGGCAGTCCTGCCGCTCTGGCGATATCGAGTGCCGCAGGCAGCCAATCCGCAGGTCGGCTGCGCCAGTCGTCGAACGCAGCGATCCCAGCAAAATGAGGCAGGCCAGCCGTCATTCGGCTTCGTCGTGCCCGCCATCTTTGATGTTTTTCCGGCGATACCCCGTCGCCAGCACGTAGAGCTCCGACGAATCCGCCCGGCTCGCCGCCGGCTTGACGTTGCGCACGGTTGTGAAGTCGCGCTTCAACGTAGCCAGAAGCTCGGCGCTGTCGCCGCCCTGGAAAAGCTTGGCGAGGAAGAAGCCGCCCGGCGCCAGCACATCATGCGTGAATTCGATCGCCGCCTCTGCCAGCGCGATGATCTTGAGATGGTCGGTCTTCTTGTGGCCGGTGGTGTTGGCGGCCATGTCGGACATCACGCCGTCGGCCCGGCCGCCGAGGCGCTGCGTCAGCAGCGCGGGCGCTTCCTCGGCCATGAAATCCATCTGGATCAGGTCGACGCCGGGGATCGGATCGACGGCCAGGAGGTCGATGCCGACGATATAGCCTTTGCCCTGCTCCAGTCCGATGCGCTTGGCCGCGATCTGGCACCAGCCGCCGGGCGCGCAACCGAGATCGACCAGGCGTTGGCCGGTCTTCAGGAACTTGTAGCGGTCGTCCATCTCCTCAAGCTTGAACGCCGCGCGCGAGCGATAGCCCATCTCCCGGGCCCGCTTCACATAGGGGTCGTTGAGCTGGCGCTCGAGCCAGAGCTGCGAGGAATGCTTGAGCTTGCCGGCTTTCTTGACCTTGACGCGCATGTCGCGCGCGCCGGCAGGCTTGCCGCCGGTGTTGCCGCCCGATTTTCCGGTGCTCATTGTCTCGAACCTATTTCCGCCGCCACCAGGCGCGGTCCTCATGCATCATGCGCAGCAGGATGCCCTCGCGCAGGCCGCGATCGGCGATGCGCACGCGCTCGCTGGGGAACGCGCGGCGGATCGCCTCGAAGATCGCGCAGCCGGCCAGCACCAGATCGGCACGCTCGCGGCCGATGCAGGCATTCGCCGCACGGGCGGCATAGTCCATCTCGATCAGGCGGTCGATCACCGTGAGGATGTCGCGCTGGTGCATCCACAGCCCGTCGACCTCGCGCCGGTCATAGCGCGGCAGGTCGAGATGGATGCCGGCGACGGTCGTGACCGTGCCGGAGGTGCCGAGCAGGTGAAAGCTGCGGCCGTCCTTGGCACCGGCTGCCTTCTTGGCGAAGGGCGCGAGCGCCTGCGTGCAGTCCTCGACCATGCGCTCGAACAGCTCGCGGCTGACCTCGATGCCGCCATAGCGTTCGGCGACGGTGACGACGCCGATCGGCAGCGACGCCCATTCGCGGATGCGGGCGGCAGGATCGCGTGCCTCGCTGCGGCCGCCGAGCCAGATGATCTCGGTCGAGCCGCCGCCGATATCGAAGACGATGACGCTTTCCGCCGCCGGATCCGCCAGCGCGGCGCAGCCGGAGACGGCGAGCGCGGCTTCGGTGCGCTGGTCGATGACCTCCAGCGCCAGCTCCGCCTCGGCCGCGACGCGCCGGATGAAGTCGAGCCCATTGGTGGCGGCGCGGCAGGCCTCGGTCGTGACGAGGCGCGCGCGCGTGACGCCGCGATTCGCCATCTTGCCGCGGCAGATTTTCAGGGCCTCGACGGCGCGATCCATGGCGGCATCGGCGAGGCGGCTGCTGGCGGCCAGGCCTTCGCCGAGGCGCACGATCCGCGAGAAGGCATCGACGACGCGGAAGCCGTGCTGGGCCGGGCGGGCAATCAGGAGGCGGCAGTTATTGGTGCCGAGATCGAGCGCGGCATAAGTCGCGCCCGGCGGGCGCGGGGCGGGCTGAACGAAGCTCTTGAAGGGCGCGGGCGCGCCAACCGGAACGGCGCCGGCCCGTTGCGGATCGGCGTCATATCGCTGTGGTCGCGCCGCAGGCGCGACTCCCCGTTGTTGCCGGTCCTCGACCGCCACCGATCCAATCCCTCAACCTGCCCGATGCCAACGGCGCGGGCAGGGGTCGCGGCCCCGCACGACCCTGCTTCTTCATGAGCTAACTACAGGGCAAGCGACATGCCAAGCAGAACCTTGTCCCGCAGGAAACTTGCCGGTTGGCCCCGCAGTTGCCCGCTTGCGCGGGAACCGGCTGATCGGCCAGTCTCCGCCAGCACAAAGACGGGCAGGGAACCGACATGGCCGCCAGACACATCCTCGCCATCGACCAGGGCACGACCTCCTCGCGGGCGATCCTGTTCGATGCGTCGCTCGGCGTCGTTGCCAGCGCCCAGCGGGAGTTTCCGCAGCATTTTCCGGCTTCGGGCTGGGTCGAGCACGAGCCGGAGGATATCTGGGAGAGCGTGCTGGCGACCGCAAGGGAGGCCATCGCCAAGGGCGGCCTGAGCGCATCGGGCATCGCCGGCATCGGCATCACCAACCAGCGCGAGACGACGCTGATCTGGGACCGCCGGACGGGCCGCGCGATCCACCGCGCCATCGTCTGGCAGGACCGGCGCACGGCGAAGGCCTGTGCGAATCTCGTTGCGGCCGGCCATGAGGACCTCGTCGCGGAGCGGACCGGCCTGCGCATCGATCCCTATTTCTCCGCGACCAAGATCGCCTGGCTGCTCGACAACGTGCCGGGCGCCCGGCGCCGGGCGGAGGCTGGCGAACTCGCCTTCGGCACGATCGACTGTTTCCTGCTGTGGCGCCTGACCGGCGGGGTCGTGCATGCGACCGACGCGACCAATGCGGCGCGGACCATGCTGTTCGATATCGGCCGCGGCGTCTGGGATTCGCAATTGCTCGACCTGTTCGGCATTCCGGCTGCGCTGTTGCCACAGGTGCGCGACTGTGCCGCGCATTTCGGCGATACAGTGCCAGAGCTGTTCGGAGCGCCGATCGCGGTGCGCGGCATCGCCGGCGATCAGCAGGCCGCGACGATCGGGCAAGCCTGCTTCTCGCCCGGCATGGTGAAATCGACCTATGGCACCGGCTGTTTCGCCCTGCTGAATACCGGCGACACGCCGGTGCGCTCGAAGCATCGCCTGCTCAGCACCGTCGCCTATCAGCTCGGCGGCAAGCGGACCTATGCGCTGGAAGGCTCGATCTTCATCGCGGGCGCAGCGGTGCAATGGCTGCGCGACGGGCTCGGCATCATCGAGAAGGCGAGCGAGACCGGGCCGCTGGCCGAGGCCGCCGATCCCGAGCAGGATGTCTATTTGGTGCCGGCCTTCGTCGGGCTGGGCGCGCCGCATTGGGACGCGCATGCGCGCGGCGCGATGTTCGGCCTGACCCGCAATTCAGGCCCACGCGAATTCGCGCGCGCTGCGTTGGAAAGCGTCTGCTACCAGACGCTCGATCTCGTCGAGGCGATGCGGGCCGACTGGCCGGAGGCCGGCGCCGGCAAACAATCGGTGCTGCGGGTCGATGGCGGCATGGTCGCCTCCGACTGGACGATGCAGCGCCTCGCCGACATCCTCGACCTGCCGGTCGACCGGCCGAATGTGCTGGAGACGACGGCGCTCGGCGCCGCCTATCTCGCAGGGCTCGATGCCGGCCTGCTGCCCGAACCGGATCGTTTCGCCGACCTATGGCGCTTGGAGCGACGCTTCTCGCCGGCCATGGCCGCCAGCGAGCGCAAGCGCAAGGTCGACGGCTGGCGCGACAGCGTCAGGCGGACCCTGAGCTCAACCTGAGAAGGGCAGCCAGCGCCGCTCCGCCGAGGACGCCACCGCGCATTCGATGAAGCGCACACCGCGCGCGCCGTCGCTGACCGTCGGATAGTCGGCATCGAGCGGATCGGCTGTCGTGCCGGCCTTGTGGGCGCGGATATCGGCGAAGACGCCGCGATAGATATTGGCGAAGGCCTCGATGAAGCCTTCCGGATGCCCCGCCGGAATCCGCCCGGCGCGGCGGGCCGATTCGCAGAGCCAGGGCGAGGCTCGCGTGAAGATCTCGGTCGGCCCCTCGCGACGATGATGGACGAGCCGGTTCGGCTCCTCCTGCCGCCATTCCAGCGTGCCGTCTTCGCCGGAGACGCGCAGGCGCAGATCATTCTCCAGCCCGGCATTGATCTGCGAGGCGACGAGGACGCCGCGCGCGCCGCCCTTGAAGCGCAGCAGCATGCTGGCATCGTCGTCGAGCACGCGGCCGGGAACGAGCGCGCCGAGATCGGCCACGAGTTCCTCGATCTGAAGCCCCGTCACGGTTGCAACGAGGTTCTCGGCATGGGAGCCGATATCGCCGAGCGCGCCGGCGATGCCGCTGCGCGCCGGATCGGTGCGCCAGCTCGCCTGCTTGTTGCCGGTCGCCTCCAGCGCGGTCGCCAGCCAGCCCTGATTGTACTCGACCACGACCTTGCGGATGCGGCCGAGCGCGCCCGACCGCACCATCTCGCGCGCCTGCCGGACCATCGGGTAGCCGGTGTAGTTGTAGGTGACGCCGAAGACGGTGCCGCGCTTAGCGACCGTCTCGACCAGCGTCGTCGCCTGCTGGCCGGTATGGGCCAGCGGCTTGTCGCAGACGACATGGAAGCCGGCTTCAGCGAAGGCCTGTGCGATCGGGAAATGCGTGTCGGTCGGCGTGACGATGACGACGAGCTCGACGCGCTCCGTCGCCGGGCGGGCGACCTCGGCTTCGAGCAGGGCCTGCCAGCTTGCGTGGTTATGCGCCTCAGAGAGGCCGAGCGCGCGGCCGGATTCGCGGGCGCGTTCCGGTGTCGAGGACAGGGCGCCTGCGATCAGCTCCGCCTGCCCATCGAGTGCAATGGCATGACGGTGCACGGCGCCGATGAAGGCATCGCGGCCGCCGCCGATCATGGCATAGCGCAGCTTGCGCGGAGGATCCTGGTTCATGCCGGCAGCACTCGCGGAACATATGTCAAAAGGCTCCGTCATCCCGGACAAGCCGCCTCGGGCGATGCCGATCCGGGATCCATCCCAGAGCGCTGGCGCCCTTCGATGGATCCCGGTTCAAGCTTGGGATGACGACGTGTTCAGCTCGCTCAGAACGGCGAGTCGGGGTGGTAGAACTCCTTGGCGTTGCTCTTGTCGATCAGCACCGAGGGAATGATTGTGGTGGCCGGCAACTTCTCGCCCTTCAGGCGAGCTTCCGCCGTCAACTTGATCGATTCATAGATGAATTTTGGAGAGTAGCTGACATTGGCCTGGATGCGCGGGTCCTTCCCCTCGAGGATGATCTTGACCATGTCCTTGGCCCCGGCGCCGCCGAAGATCACCTTGATGTCCTTGCGGCCGGCCTGGTCGATGGCGCGAATGGCGCCGAAGGCCATGTCATCGTCGGCGGCCCAGAAGGCGTCGATATCCTTGAAGCGGGTCAGGAAGTCCTGCGTGACCTTGTAAGCGTCGTCGCGGTTCCAGTTGGCATATTTGGCGTCGAGCAGCTTGATGTCGGGATGGCCCTTCAGCACGGCGTTGAAGGCATCCATGCGCTCGTTGTCGAGCGTGGTCGGAATGCCGCGGAGCGCCACGACATTGCCTTTACCGCCGAGCGTCTTGGCGATGTATTCGGCCGGGATCTTGCCGAAAGCGGTGTTGTCGCCGGCGACATAGGCATCCTGCGCCGAGGTGTCGGTCAGGCCGCGGTCGACCACGGTCACATAGGCACCCTTGGCCTTTACATTGGCGACCGGCCGGGTCAGCGCCGCCGATTCGAAGGGGAAGACGACGAGCGCGTTGATCTTGGTGACCGTGCTCAGGTCCTGGAGCTGGTTGGCCTGCTCGACGGCGTTGGCGGCGGTGCGGATGGTGATCTTGAGGTCCTTGTGCTTGGCCTCGAGATCCTTCTTCGCTTGGTTCGCCCAATAGTTGATGCCGCCCATGAAGCTATGCGTCGCGGCGGGGATGGACACGCCGAGATTGACGGGCTCCGCCGCCGCACCCGTGGCGGCGAAGGCGAGGCCCGCGGCGGTGGCAAGCATGAGGCTGCGTCTGGTCTGCATGGACATCGCTTCTCTCCCTGGTTGACCGCCTTCAGCGGCGGCCTTTCTGCAAAAACGCGACGGTAATGATGACGAAGCCCTGCACGGCGGCGTTCAGATAGACGCTGATCAGGCTCGTCAGGTTGAGGATGTTGCTGATCACCGAGAGCAGGATCGCGCCGATGACCGTGCCGGTGATGCTGCCATGGCCACCTTTCAGCGCCGCGCCGCCAACGATGACCGCGGCGATGGCCTCCAGCTCCCAGAGCAGGCCGGTGGTCGGCGAGGCCGAGCCCAGGCGCGGCACATAGAGCAGCGTGGCGATGCCGACGCAGAGGCCTAGGAGCATGTAGGTCAGGATCTTGACGCGCTCGACATCGACTGCGGCATAGCGCGCGACGGTCTCGTTCGAGCCGATCGCCTGGACATGCCGGCCGAAGATCGTGCGGTTCAGGATCAGCGCTCCGGTGAGCGCGACCAGCAGGAAGACCCAGACCGGGATCGGCACGCCGAGGAAGCTGGCGTAATAGACCGGCGCGTAGAGATCGGCCAAGGCGTTGTCGAGCGTGAGAGCGCCACCATCGGCGAAATAGGTGAGGTATGCTCGGTAGATGCCGAGCGTTCCTAAAGTGACGATGAAGGGCTCGATCCGACCCTTCGCGATCAGCAGGCCGTGCAGCAGGCCGAAGACGCCGCCGAGCACGACCGCGAGTGCGGCCCCGCCGATCACCGCCAGCAGCGGCGAGCCGAAGGCGTCGGCCGCCCAGTTGATGAAGAGGATGACGCACCCCGCGATCAGCGCCGCCATCGAGCCGACCGAGAGGTCGATGCCGCCGAGGATGATGACGAAGCACATGCCGACGGCGATGATGCCGATGAAGGCCGTGCGGGTGAGCACGTTCAGCGCGTTGTCGAGCGTGGCGAAATCGCTGTTGAGCATCGCGCCGGCCGCGCAGAGCAGTACGAGGCCAATGACGGGCCCGAAGGCGGCGATACGATCGCCGAGCGGGACGGCTGCCTCGCGGGTGCGGGCCTCGGCGCGCTCTGCGGCTTCAGGCTGCGACATGGCGGGTCCCCGTGGCATGGGCGATCATCGTCGCTTCGGTCATCTCGCTGCCTTCCACCGTCGCGACGAGCCGGCCCTCGCGCATCACCGCGACGCGATGGGCGAGGCCGATCAGCTCGATCAGCTCCGAGGAGATGACGATCAGGGCGAGCCCCTGGGCCGCGAGTTTCTGGATCAGGAAGTAGATCTCGCGCTTGGCGCCGACATCGACGCCGCGCGTCGGCTCGTCGAGCACCAGTACGCGCGGCGCGGGATGCAGCACCTTGGCGAGCGCGAGCTTCTGCTGGTTGCCGCCCGAGAGCGAGGCGGCCTTCATGTCGAGCGAGCCGGCGCGGATGCCGAATTCGCCGACGGCGGTTTCGAGCGCGCGCTGCTCCGCTTCATGGTCGAGCAGCGGTTTCGCATAGCGCTCCAGCGCCATCAGGGTGAGGTTGGGCCGTAGCGGGAAGTCGACATGCAGGCCCTTGCCCTTGCGATCCTCGCTCAGATAGGCGAGCCCATGGCGGGTGGCGTCGCGCGGCGAATTGAGCTGGATCGGCTTGCCGTCGCGTCGGATCATGCCGCTGCCCGACCTGAGGCCCAGAATGCCCTCGAAAAGCTCGGTCCGCCCGGCGCCGACCAGCCCGGCAAAGCCGAGGATTTCGCCCGGTCGCACCGCAAACGAGATGTCGCTGGCCCAGCCCGGCACCGAGAAGCTCTCGACCGATAGCGCCGGTGGGACAGTGGGATCGGCAGCGATCTTCTCGGGAAAGAGATCGGCGATCTCGCGCCCGACCATCATCGTCGCCATGGCGTGGCGAGTGAGCGATACAGTCGCCGCCCGGCCGACGAAACGGCCGTCGCGCATGACGATGACCTCGTCGGTGATGCGTTCGACCTCGTCGAGCTTGTGCGAGATGTAGACGACGGTGATGCCTTCCGCCCGCATCCGCTCGATCAGGGCGAAGAGGCGCCCCGCCTCGGACGGGGTCAGCGTCGCGGTGGGCTCGTCCATGATCAGCAGGCGGGTCTTTCGCGAGAGCGCCTTGGCGATCTCGACGAGCTGCTTTTCGGCGACGATCAAACGGCGCACCGGCGTATCCGGCGTCCGTGCCAGCCCGACCTGGGCGAGCGCAGCCTCGGCCTCGCGGCGCATCGCCTCCTCGTCGAGCAGCCAGCCCTTGCGGCGCTCATGACCGAGGAAGATGTTGCCAGCGATGGTCAGGTCATCGGCGAGGTTGAACTCCTGATGGATCAGGACGATGCCTGCGGCTTCAGCCTCGCGCGATCCGGTGAAGGCGACGGGCGCGCCGTCGATCAGAATCCGGCCTTCGCTCGGCTGCTCGTAGCCGGAGAGTATCTTCATCAGGGTCGACTTGCCGGCGCCGTTCTCGCCGAGCAGGCCGTAGACCTTGCCGGGTTCGAGGTCGAAGGAGACGCCGTGCAGCACCTCGACCGGGCCGAAGCGCTTGACGATGCCGTCGAAGGCGACGGCGAGGCCTGCGGTCGCGTTCATGCCGGGCCTCCGCTGCGCAGCGCCTCGCGCATGGCGAGCACGCCGGCGCCGATCAGCCCGGTCTCGGGGCCGAGCGGGGCCGAGGTGATCTCGAGATGGCGGGTCGAGAGGGCAAGCGAACGCTGGCTCACGCTCTGGCGGATCGCGGCGAGGAACATCGGGCCGATCGCCGAGACGCCGCCGCCGATGAAGATATGCGAGGGGTTGTAGAAATTGACCAGCGCGGCGAGCACCTGGCCGATCAAGCGGCCGGACCGGCGTACGATCGCGTCGGCCTCGGCATCGCCGGCCCGGCTGGCCGCGCCGATATCGGCGGCATCCAGCAGGCCCTTCGCGGCGAGGCGTTCGGCTAAGGCGGGGCTGCGACCGGACTGCGCCGCCTCCAGCCCCATCGCGACGATGGCGGGCGCCGCGGCCATTGCCTCCACGCAGCCGCGATTGCCGCAGCGGCAGAGCGGGCCGGCGACATCGGCGCAGATATGGCCGATGTCGCCGGCCGAACCGGTCGAGCCGCGATAAAGCTCGCCATGGCAGACGATGCCGCAGCCGATGCCGGTGCCGACCTTGATGACGAGGAAATTCTCGATCTGCTTGCGCTGGCGCCAGAGCACGCCGAGCGCCATCAGGTTCACGTCGTTGTCGACGAAGATCGGCGCATCGGTGATCTCGCGCAGGTCCTCGCGGATGGCATAGCTGTCCCAGCCCGGCATCAGCGGCGGATTGACGAGCTGGCCGGCGGCGAAATTGACCGGGCCGGGCACGCCGATGCCGACCGCGAGCACGCGGTCCGGCGCGATGCCGTTCTGCGCCAGCATCGCTGGCAGGAGAGACCGCAGCCGCGCCATGATCGGGCCGGGGCCGGCCTCGACATCGGCCTCCTGCGCATGGCGAGCGATGATGCCGAGATCGGGGCGGAGAAGCGCGATATCGAGGCTGGTCGCGCCGATATCGATGCCGACGAGCACGCCGATGCGGCGGTGGACGCAGAGGGTCTCGGGCCGCCGCCCGCCAGTGGAATGCTGGACGCCGGCCTCGTCGAGCAGGCCTTCCTCGATCAGGCCCGCCGCGATCGCATTGGTCTTGCTTCGGGAAAACTGCAGGCTATCGGCCAGCGCATGGCGGGCGGCGCCTCCTGACCAGAAAGTGGCCTCGAGCAGCGCTAGCTCATCCGGGCTTAGCCTGTGCCAGGGCAGGGCGATCGCAGCCTCCTGTCGTTTCCCGCTCGGCCTTGTGGCAGCCGTTGCGATGCAGGCTAGGTGAGGGTCTCGAAAGTGCTCAAGACCGAACTTCAGCCTAATTCAGGCGGAAGTCGATTTGAAGGCGGTTTGGCCGAGCATCGGATGTCCCGTCATTCGATCGCGATCGCGCAGGACGGCCGCCTGCACGAAATCTGCACGATATTCCTGAGTTTCTGCCAATTGCGGCGATCACCGCTGCAAATTGCGGGTGCGTCGTCATCCCGGCTTGACCCGGGATCCATCGTAGAGTGTCGAGCTCTACAGTGGATCCCGGATCTCCGCTTCGCTGCGTCCGGATCACGGCGCAATTCTTTGGAAAACCCGCGAGTTCTAGGACAGGCGCCGGTCCAGCGCATCGGCGATCCGCTCGACGAGCGCGGCATGGTCCGCCAGCAGGTCCTGCAACGGCCCAATCGGCCGGAAGGCGCGGGGATCCTGCGCTTCCTCGCCCTCGTTCTCCCAAGCCTCGATCGCCTCGTCCGCGGCAGTCAGCCAGGCTTCCAGGGATGGCCCGTCGCAGGGGGCGCCGGCTTCGAGCGCCAGCCGCTCGGCGATCCGGCGGCGAAGGTCGTCGCGAGCCGCACGGAGCGCATCGAGTTCGTCGGTATAGCGCATGGCGAAGCCGCGCCCGCTCAGTGCACGGTGGCGAGGTCGTCGTCGTCCGGGTCGATCAGGCGGTCGAGGCCGAGCTGCTCGACGCCGTCGGTGAACTCGGCGAAGGCATCGGCGTCGGTTGCGAAGGCGTCCTGCCAGACGGTCGAGCCGCCTTCCTCGTCGATGAGTTCGAGGGTCCAGCCGTCGGTGCCGCCGATCTTGTAGATCTCCACGCGCACGGTAATGCCGTCATGGGTGAAGGTCTGCGACAGGGGCGAGCGGATGATGTCGGGGAAGTCGGTCATCGCGGCAATCTAGCACCATCGAAAGCGGGGCGCAGCCATCGCCGGCCGCGCCCCCGTCATTCACTCGGCGGCGGTCGCCGGGGCCGGTTCGTCGCCGCGCCAGCGCCGGACGAGGCTGACGACACCGACATAGAGCAGCGGCACGAAGAACACGCCGATCACCGTCGCGGCGATCATGCCGCCCATCACGCCGATGCCGATCGAGTTCTGGCTCCCCGATCCAGCGCCCGTGGCAACGGCCAAAGGCGTGACGCCGAGCACGAAGGCGAGCGAGGTCATCAGGATCGGCCGCAGGCGCTGGCGCGCCGCCTCCAATGTCGCCTCGACGAGGCCCTTGCCCTTGGCTTCCTGCTCGATCGCGAAC